>PKXI01000406.1 GCA_003133425.1 Acidobacteriaceae bacterium | reverse complement strand
GCTTTAGCCCCTGCGGGAATTCATTCAGTACCCCGGATCAGATCATGGCCTTTTTCCGCAGCCTGTAAAGCCCGCGTAGATTCTGTTGGCACTTTGCGGGGGTTGAAACCCCCGCCTTCTTCCGGTTCGAATCTTTCCGTAGTTAGTTACACGGGCGGGAGCGCATTGAATACGGGGACGCCGGGCGGAGGCGTGAAGTGGAAGGTCTCCGCCGGGATGGCTATGTTGGGCTGTTCGCCAGTGAAGGTGAAGTGGGTGAGTGCGCCGTCGGTCTCTTCGATCTCGATGGCGGTGATGGTTCCATCGGCGGTCACGGTGAGCGTGATGCGGCGGACGCGATTCTCCTGTCCCTTGGGCTGGCCGGTGAGGGTGAAGGCGCCGTTCGGGGCCGCAGCCAGGGTCAGATTGTCGAATTCCTTTTCGAGTTCGGTGTGACCGAGAAGAAAGCGCAGCGGAGAACGCAGGTCGTCGAGTTGCTTGGCGGGAATGCGCTGCACCTGTCTGTCGCCTTGGGTGTAGAACCACGCGAATTTACCGTCGAGGACAAAGAGCTTGCCAGACGGGGAACTATAGTCCCACTTCATGCGGCCTGGCTTAATGAGAAACAGCGTACCGCTCTCGGTTCGTTTTATTCCGAGGCCCTCATAGGTTTCAGCAAAGCCGGCCTTGAGTGAGTGCAACTGGTTGTAATGTCGGTCGACGCGCGACGCGACATCGTGTGCGGTAGGAGGGCGTTGTTGGGCGTAGACGCATGAAGAGAGCAGGGCGGCGGCCATTAGCAGGCCGCCACGCCGCGAGCGAGGGTACAGGCTCATTGCAGGTTCTGCGTGCAGTTGGTTCCGCCTGCGAGGTCGTACTTGACGCCGCCGAACTGATCGCTGCAGAAGCCACGATCTCCGCTCTTGCCCACCGTTTGCGGAACGGCTGTGATGACGTAGCCGTTCGAACGATCCGTGCCGTTGATGGTGACCTTGTCTTTGCAGGCGATGGTGAAGATATAGCCGGACTTGTATCCGGAAACCAAATCACCCTGCAGAATCTGTGCGGCGGTTGGCGAAGGTGCGCCAGCATTTGGGTCGCCACCTAAAGCTGCAAGGGTGCACGCGTAGCCATTGGCCGGGTAGCTGGACTGGTACTGAATCTCCGCCTTGGTCACAGTCTGCACTGAGTTGATGGCCGAGGTCTCGTTGCCCTTCTTTGTCAGGCTGCCGATGGTTGGAATGGCCATGAGCATAAGGATGAGGATGATGGCGATGACGATGAGCAATTCCATCAGCGTGAAGCCGTCAGGCTGCCGCTGAGTGCGGTTGAGTTGGGGCAGACTTTGGGAGCCGCTGCGACCCTTCGAGAGCGAAGACTTGCGATTCATGGGATTCCTGTGCCTCGTGGAGCAGGCCGGAGGCTCCCGGCCCATTCGAGAAAATGCTACAACGTACAGACGCGAAAGGGAAATGGGACGCTCGAAAGAACAGGGTTCAGGGGTCAGGGGTCGGAGACAAATGCGTGGAGCCATTCAAGCCGGGTTGGGATGTTGGTGGGTTGGTGGCATCGGTCAGCAGGGTTCTAGAAACTGATCCCTGACCCCTGAACCCTGTTTTTTCAACACACCAGGTTGGCGCGAGTGAGCTTGACACCGCTGAGACGGCCGAGGAGGGTTACGGCGATGTGCTCGGGGTTGAAGAGGCGTTGGGCCATCGTTTGGACCTGCGGTGCATCCACTTCGTCGACGCGGGCGATGAGTTCGTCGACGGTAAAGAAATGGTGGAAGTACATCTCCTGGCGGGCCAAATTGGCCATGCGCGCATTCGAACTCTCCAAGCCCAGCAAGAGGTTTCCCTTGAGCTGGTCCTTGGCGCGAGTGAGTTCCTCCTGGGTGAGAGGGGTCTCTTTGAGATTTCGGAACTCGGCGAGAATGAGGTCCACAACCTCAAGCGCCTTGCTGGTGGATGTGCCGGCGTAGACACAGAGGGTTCCGGTGTCGCGGTAGGGGCTCAGGTCGCTGTAAATGGAGTACGCCATGCCCCGCTCTTCGCGGATGGTCTGGAAGAGGCGGGAACTCATGCCGCCGCCAAGTACAGTGTTGAGAATGAGAGCGGCGTAACGGTTTTCGTCGGTGATGGGCGGCGCGGGCACGCCGAGGCAGATCTGCACCTGCTCAAGGGACTTTTTGTTGCGCATGACGATGCGGGCGCTGGGTTCGGGGGCCGGCATTTCACTGAGCGTCTGGCCGCCGGCCAGGGCAGAGAATTTTCCGGTTACGGCCTCGACAAACTGGTCGTGGTCCAGGTTTCCGGCAGCAGAAAAGACCATGTTGCCACCATGAAAACGGTCACCGTGGTAGTCAACTAGTTGCTGCTTATCGAGCCGGGCGACGGTTTCAGTGGTGCCAAGAATAGGCCAGCCGAGGGGATGACCCTTCCAAAAGCTCTGCGTGAANNTCGATCTTGATCTCTTCGAGAATTACGCCGCGCTCGCGTTCGATGTCGGAAGGGGCAAAGACCGGGTTAAGCACCAGGTCGGCTAATACGTCCAAGGCTATCGGAACGTGGTCCGAGAGCGACTTGACGTTGAAGCAGATGGTCTCTTTGCCGGTGAATGCGTCGAGGTTGCCGCCGATCGAATCCATCTCGCGGGCAATGTGCTGGGCGGTTCGGGAACGCGTGCCCTTGAAGAGCATGTGTTCGACGAAATGTGAAATGCCGTTGGTTTCGGCGGGCTCGCAGCGGGACCCAGACTTGATCCATACGCCCATGGCCACCGAACGCAGGTGATCCATGCGCTCGGTCAGGACAATCAGGCCGTTTGGCAATACGGTTCGGCGGAGGTTTCTTTCAGTCGTCATCGTCATCAATTCGATTCGATTGTAGGGCAACGGGGCTCAAAGGGCACGTTTCGGGCTTTAAAGCAGCCCTGAACAGGAACCCGGCTGAGGAGAAGATTGCAAGCGGCCGGCCCGCAGGGAAGGATGAAATACTCTAAGCTGAGCCAGACCGTGACCGAAAAATTGAGCCAACTCGTTCATTTAGACGCCAACGTTCCTGTTGAAGGGAGCCGAAAGCCGCTTTTTGGATTAGATGCAAAAGCGCTTGCGGCGACAATGGTGGAAATTAGCGAGCCAGTGTGGCGCGGGAGTCAATTGGCTGAAGCAATGTATCGTCAACGGGTTGCAGGGATAAGTGAAATTACCACTTTGCCAAAGTTGCTGCGCGAACGGCTAGGCACACTGGGCTGGGAAGTTGGCCGGCCGAGAATTGCACAGGTCTTTAAATCGGTGGATGGGACCGAGCGCTACCTGGTGCAGGGGCACGGCGACGGAGGGCAAACCGTTGAGACGGTCTGGATGCCGGGGGGCGACGGAGGGGAATCCGGCGACGAGAGCGGAGTCGAGGCGGAGGGGGCAGGTGAGGCAGGGATACGGAGCCGGGCCACGATCTGCGTTTCCAGCCAGGTCGGCTGCGCGGTAAATTGCCAGTTTTGCCTGACGGCGAAGCTTGGTTTCCAGCGCAATCTGAGTGCGGGCGAGATTGCCGGTCAGGTGGTTGCGGTGCTGGAGCGCCATGGCGTGGAGGTGGGCCGCGAACGCGTGAATTTGGTTTTCATGGGTATGGGCGAGCCGTTTCTGAATTATGACAACTTCATGGCGGCGGTACGGCTGCTGGTGGAAGAAGTGGGGCTGAGTCCGCAACGGATGACGGTTTCGACTTCGGGGATTGTGCCGGGCATCGAGCGGTTTGCCGAGGAGCCGCCGGAGATACGGCCCAAGCTGGCCATCAGCCTGAACGCGCCGAATGATAAGGTGCGCGGCGAGGTGATGCCGATCAATCGAAAATGGCCTATCGAGACAGTAATGGATGCAGTGCGCAAAGTACGGCTGCGTTCACGCGAGCGGATTACATTCGAATATGTTTTGCTGGGCGGGGTGACGGATCGGAAAGAGCAGGCGACTGAGGTTGGACGCCTGGTGCGCCGGACCGGATTGCCCGCGAAGGTGAATCTGATTGCGTGGAACCCTGGGCCCGGAATTGGGTACAAGATGCCGAAGCCTGAGGCGGTGGAGAGATTTCGCACTGCGTTGGCGGCTGAGGGAATTCCGACTTTTGTGCGCCGGCCTCGCGGCCGCGACATTTTTGCGGCCTGCGGGCAGTTGAAGCGGACGGTGGAGGGGTAAGTTCGAGGACCGACAGGGAATCTCACTTGTTGCGGAACAAAAACGACACGAGGTAAACGGTGGCTGCGTAGGTCGCGCCGAATGTGAATCTGGTTGTTAGCCAGTACAGCATTGCGGACTTGGATCGCCGATTAGAAGCGCGATCCAAGATAAAAACTGCAAGCGTCTGGCTCAACCAGATGGCGATACCGACAGCCGCGATGACGAGGGGGCCCAGGTTTAGATATGCAACCACGCCTCCGGCAACGAAGGGCATTGATACGAAAGCCAGCTTCGCAATCGCACCTAACCCTAATACTGTTCACTTA
>PKXI01000374.1 GCA_003133425.1 Acidobacteriaceae bacterium | reverse complement strand
AGCCAAAACAATTGGCGGAGCAAAGCGGAGCCTCAGCCGCAGTCACCGAGCGCAGCCGTTATTTTCCAAGGGCGTGACTTCAGTCACAGGCACGGCTGGGGGGGTGCGCCATTCTGGAGGTATGAAGCAACTGGATATTGAGACCTTCCACGATTTCAGCGGCGATGAGATCTCCCGGCGGATACTGATGGAGGATCCCGTAATGCGCGTGGTGCTGGTGTCCATGCGCGCCGGCCAGAAACTCCCCGAACACGCGGCGAATGGCTTGGTGACGGTCTACGCAGTGAGTGGGCACGTCCTTTTCTTTGAGGGTGACGAGTCCTGCGACATGGTTCCGGGAAAGTTGATCGGGCTGGCGCCGGGCCGGCCGCACCGTCTGGACGCGATGCAGGATTCACGCCTGCTGGTGACCATGATCAAACCGAGCGACGCCGCTGCCTGGACCGCGCTGGCCCCGCAAGGGCGGACCATCGATCTGCGGCAGACGCCGCGCGAGCGCAGGCACAGCACGATCTTTTATGCTTTCGATCGCCTGGCTGTTGGCGAGTCGTTCTTGCTCGTCAACGATCACGACCCGAAGCCCCTGCATGCCCAGATGGAACAACTACGCCCCGGCGAACTCTCATGGGAATACGAGGTGCAGGGTCCGCACGAGTTTCGGATTAGGATCTCCCGGGTTGCGATCTCGGCAACGCCTCAACCGGAAACCGTGCTCGCCGGTAGTAGTCATTGATTGCGGGCTCACTGAGATGAAACTGAGACTACAGGGCAACTCGTTGCGCCTTCGCCTTACCCGATCCGAAGTAGTGCGACTGGACGGCCACGGTACGGTGGAGGAAGCCGCCTCGTTCGGGTCCGGCGGCAGGCTCACTTACAGGATTCAGAGCCGCACCGGCACCGAGCCACTCCATGCCGACTTCAGTGGCGGGGCAATTACCGTACTTGTACCAACCGAGACAGTGCGGGTTTGGGCGTCCGGCGACGAAGTTGGACTGTATGCGCAAGACGGAGCCCTGAGAATTGCGATAGAGAAGGACTTTCGCTGCTTGACGCGCGCCGGGGAGGAGCCCGATGCCTATCCTCATCCGGCCGAATGATTTTGGAAGGGAGGCGAGCTATGCCAATAACGATCGGCGCCAAACGGGAGAGTGATTTTACAGATCCGATCGGGATGCTGGGGGACTGCCACCGTCGAATCGAGCGGTTTCTGAATGTGCAGGTGACCCTGGCCACCCGGGAGAAGGGCGGCCCTCTCACCGAAGAGCACAGGGCAGCTTTGGAGACCAGCCTGCGCTACTTCCGCGAAGCCGCCCCAAAGCACACCGCGGATGAGGAAGAGAGCCTGTTCCCGCGCCTCCGCCGAATCGACCCTGCCAAAACGCAAGCCATACTGACGCGAGTCGATTCCCTGGAGCAGGATCACGAATGTGCCGGGAAGGCCCACGACGAGGTGGACCGATTGGGACAACGTTGGCTCACCAGTGGCCGGCTTTCACCCGAAGAGGCATCCAGGCTCTCCACCGTGCTTGACCAGTTGGCAAAGCTGTATCGCAATCACATCGCCATCGAAGACACAGAGGTCTTCCCCTTCGCCGCGAGCATTCTCGCTGCATCCGACCGTGAGGCCGTGGGCGTCGAAATGGCGGCCAGACGCGGTGCGGGAGCGGCCACCCCAACGATCAAATCGAGGTGATCCGGCCCTGCACCGCGCTCATAGCGGCAGCCAGGCTCTCCTGCTCTTCCGCGGTAAGCCGGTCCTCGGCCAACCGTAGGAGTTGGTCTTCTTCGTCCACGATGTGGTGCTGGATCCGGTCGTGAAACTCGATGCCAAACGAGCGCACTTCGTTCAGCCAGCGGGAATCCGGCGGTTGCGGCGGCTCCGCCAGCAACTCCGCGAGATACCGCTCCACCTCGCGAACCTCCTCATGTTGCACGTCCATGCGATCCAGTAGATCGGAAAGCAGCGGCCGGACCTTCGGGTAGAAGATCGTCTCCTCCTTCTCGAAATGGATGGCGGCAAGGTCCTGAAGCGCGCGAACGGTCGCTTGGATTTCGGGGATGAGCTCGGGAGTGAGTCGCAGAAGCGCGGCTAAGAGGACGTCCAGGCGCTCCTCGATGACTCGATGGTCCTTGCGGAGATGCTCACAGGCTGGTGCGGATTCAGGCATGGTAATAGTGGAGGCTCGCTCCCAGATAGGGATCGTTCAACGGCACGGGTGCAGATTCGCGGACGCCGCGATAGAATGCTAACACTAAAAGCTCAGCGGATTTCGCAAGTCGAGTCTCCGGGCAAAGTGGTTTCAAACTGACCTGCCCCTGATCGGTTGCGACAGGAGGCGTGGTAAACCTAGGCATCCGGCTTCGTCGAGGTTTTTGAGCAGCAAGTGGAGAAAGATTAGGCCACCATAACCCTTCCACTTGTGCAGAACTTTCTGTACACGCTCGTAATCGAGCCTGTTTCTGAGGCGCAGCCAACGTTCCAGGTTGTTTCGGGCGCCGACGTCATCACCCGGAAATACAGTGGTCCTTCCCAGGCCACGAAGCAACACGTACTCCGCCGTCCAGCGTCCTACCCCGCGTATTGCGACCAGGCGTTCAACACATTGCCGATTGTCCAGTTGGACAAGCCCTTCCAGATCGAGTCGCCCCTCGACAATTGCCCGCGCCACTTCGATGATCGCTCGAGCCTTGCTGCCGCTATACCCGAGCGGTCGCAGATCTTTCGAATCAAGATGGGCCAGATCTTCAGGACGAGGAAAAGCATACATCCCCAAGCCGAACGCCAGACCACAGCGTTCCGCAATCCGATTGAGGAAAATGATCCCAACCGTCAGACTGAGCTGCTGACAGGTAATCCCGTTGACCAGACCTTCAAAGACCGTAGCAAAGCGGGGAGGTTTTAACCCGCGAAACCGCATAGCCAATTGGTTCAAGCGCGCATGCCGGGGAGTGAACTCGTAGAACTCCGAAAGGTCCAGGCTGATCCCGAGCAGGCGATCCAATGCGAATCGGGCGGCCTGCTCGGCCGTGGGAGGAAGGTCTTCCCCGGTTACTGTGATATCCAGCATCGTCGCCTGCTGGGTCACGGCAACGAGCACAGGCTTGTCATCAACCGCCAGGACTCGGCGATAGGTCTCGCCGTCCCAGAGGTCCACCGCATTCATGGAGCGACGCCGTAAGGCCCAAACAGTCAGATCCAGCCGGAACGGCATCACCGGGCAAATGGAAAAGCGAATCAAGTCATCATCCAATCGAAAAGGTTCGCAAGGCAACCAGTTCGGCAGGTTAACCGGCGAGCCCGTACCGTGTCGTCGGACTCCGCAACCGGCCAAACCCAAAGGAGAATTCGATGTCTCAAGGTTTAGTTCGCGGAGTAGATTGCCCTTTAACATTGCAGTCAAGCATGCGAAAACACGACGCTGCTAACCGAACCATCCGGCAACATCTGCCGCGGACGTGGTCTTCGCATACGTGAACCTTCCTGTGAGCTCGTCAAAATCGGCGAGCTTCGGTGTCACGATCTCGCGGCAGCCTTGGCAGCCGCGATTGTAGTGCCGAACAAAGTCGGGAAGGAAGTTGAGCACGATGCTGGGAATGAGGAGCGATGCCTCGACGGGAAGATAGCAGCGGTTGGCACGGGGCGCCGACCTCGCGCCGGCGAGCACAAGCTCGACGTCCATACCGCCGCCCGACCCATCAATTAATTTCCGCAACGCAGATGTGGCCTGGTTGGTGCCTGACTTGCAGGCAATACATTGAAAGCAGGATTCCACAAAAAGGAACTCCGAGAACCGATAGGCTACCTGTAGGATGCAGTTCGTATCGTCGTAGACTATGAAGCCGCCTGAGCCGAGTCCGGAACCAATCCCTTGCATCGAGCCAAAGTCCAGAGGGGTGTCAAGAGCCGCGGGCATAATGACAGCGTTCGGGATGCCGGGAAAAACCGCTTTGAGCGGCCGGCCGGAGGTAACCCCACCCCCGTATTCCTCAATCAGGGTTCGCAAAGGCGTGCCCATCGGCAGCTCATAGATTCCGGGCCTCTCCACGTCGCCGGTAAGGGTGAAAACCATCGTGCCCGGACTGTCCTTTGTTCCAACGGAGCGAAACCAATCGGCTCCGCGTAAAACGATGTGCGGGACATTGCAAAGCGTCTCAACGTTATTGACGACCGCGGGATTCAGTTCCGCGGGATCGCTCACAAAAAGGCCCTTGACGTAAGGAGGTAGGTCTGCTTCACGAGGCAGCGCGTCGCCGCCTTCGATGACTTCCAGCAGCGCCTTTTCTTCGCCAAACAGATAATCTTCCGGGCCCCTGACAATTTCGATTGGCGTGGCCCCAAGCACCCCGTGCGCTGACATCTCAGCGTGTGCGCGGCTTACGGCTTCATATTCTTTTTCGAAACTCTTCTTGATGCCGAGGAAAGCCGTCTTGGCGTTGATAGCGTAAGCGGCTATCGCGATACCCTCCAGAAGCTGGTAGGGGTTCTTTCGCATGAGGTACCGGTCTTTGAATGTGCCCGGCTCACCCTCGGCGCCATTGCAGACAAGGTATTTGACAGGGCAGGGATCGTGAGCCACGCTGGCCCACTTGACTCCGGTCGAGAAACCCCCGCCGCCACGCCCGCGTAGGCCCGATCTCTTGATGTCTGCGATGATCCGTTCGCGACGGATGGTCAGCGCCTTGGCGAGCGCCTGGCCACCTGCCGAGGCAACATATTCGTCGAAAGACTCGATCGGTCTTTCCGGCAGCAGACGCCGTTCTGGAAGGTTTGTCATAATCTGTGCTCTTCGAACTGGGGGTGGTCAGCGGCCATTCGTCGCTCCTAGCTGGACTAGCCCCTGAAGTGCGGGCGGCTTGGGCAGTTGCACACGGTGCCGTGAGGCCAGGAACGCCAGCAGAGATGCTAATTCCTCGGGCTTCAGATTTCCACGATAGGACGGCATATTCTCAGCTCCGCTAAAGATCCGCGTGGCCATCTGAGCGGGACTCATCCGATCTCCAGCATCGGAGAGGTCGGGTCCGCGAATGCCGCCATACCCTGATACCGTGTGGCAATACTCGCAGCCTTTGTCATAGAAGACCCTGGCGCCGTCCGCGATTGGACCGCTGGCCACTCCCACTACCGAGGAGGGCAAAGGCGGCGCATCCAGGCGCGGGGACCACGGCGCGCGGATGCCCACAACCCAAAAATGTGCGATCACAAAGACAACGGAAAGGATGATCAGGATCGACCATGGACGCCGCAGAGGACTGCGCTCTCCCCGCCCGCCGAGCAGCGGCACCAGAATCAAGAAAAGCCCGAAGACGAGCGGGCCCAGGATGATCACCCACCTCTCCGACCATTTCGGGATCAATGACAGAAGAGCGAAATACCACATGAAATACCAATCAGGGCGCGGTGAAGCGGAAATGATCGTCGGATCCGGCGGCTTCCCCAGCTCCGGCGGACCAACAACCAGCGCCAGCACAAATATCGCCAGGACCACAATGGCGCCAAAAAAAACATCACGCCAGGCGGCCTGAGGCCAAAACGGAATTCCTTCGCGTTCGAGCAGCGAATGATACCAACGCCGATACGTCTGCGGGTCGACCGGCCTGCCGGCTTTGGGCGGCTCGGAAATGCCATTAAAGATGACGAGATACAGGTGCACAGCGATGAAGAGAAACATCAGTGCCGGGATGAAGAACACGTGCGCTGCAAAGAACCGGCTAAGAGTGGCTCCTCCCACGGTGTTGCCCGCCAGAAGGAAGTGGCCCAACCAATTGCCGATCAGTGGAGCTCGTCCGGCCTGTTCCGCAGCGACAACCGCCGTCCAAAATCCCATCTGATCCCAGCGCAGGAGTTGCCCGGTGAATGCCATCAGCAGAGTAAAGAGCAGCAGTCCAGCACCGGTCAGCCAGTTCATTTGACGCGGGTACTTGTACGCTCCCATCAGGTATACACGAATGGTGTGCAGACCGATGAGGATGATCATGGCCGAGGCGCCAAAGTAGTGGATACCGCGAATGATCCGGCCTATGGGGGAACTGGTGATGAAGCGGAGGCTGTCGTAAGCCTGCCCGGAGCCTGTTACGTATGCGCTGGAGAGCGCAATTCCCGTCACGACCTGAATGAGAAAAGCAATGAGAGTTGCACTGCCGAACACATAGAACCATCTGGTTCTGCGCGCTTGCGGCACGGGATGCGCCATGATGGGGCCGAGTGATTGGGAGAACCCCGTGAGGTCGTCAAACCATCGCCAGATTTGCTTCAGTATCCGCACGGGATTCGTCTCCTTAAATACTGGTGATCGGGAGAGGGCTGGTGAGGATCTCGACCATCCCGTCCCGCACTCGCACCGGATAAGTGACCAGCGGCTTGGGAGGCGGGCCTGAAGCCACCGTGCCATCCTTATAAAACACTCCGCCATGGCATGGACACATGAACAGGTCTGCGTTAGGCAGCCAGCGTACCGGACAGCCGAGATGAGTACAATTGATGGCGAACGCGATGAACTGCTGGTCGCTTTCTCTGCGCAGCCAGGCAGCGGTCCTGGCGGTCACGCCCGACCAAGGCAGAGGAGAGGAATCCAGGAACGATACCTCCACAGCCTGGCCGATCTGAAAACTGTCGGCGGCGCCGAGGCCCCGCCAGACTTCGGGGGCTTTTCGCAGGCCTAATAGAAATGCGATGCTCGGTATGCTGACTATAGCGGCGCTAACGGAACCCGCCAGTATGCTGAGCCTGACCAGCAACCGGCGGCGGTCCAGATCGTTCGATGCCGGCGGCGTCGGCATACTGACAGTGGTCGCTTTTGCCAACGTCGGCGATGCAGGCGGGCGTGGATCGCGGTTCCAGATGACCACCTGGTAGGGTCGCCACAGATATTCGATCGGAATCGCGAAAACGTGTACCAGCCTGGTAAAAGGAAACAACAGGACCACCACGAAGCCGCTGATCAAGTGGGACTGTATGAACACCGGGAGCCCAGTCACGGTACTCGCGTCCGGGTGCAGCCGCACAAGGGACCATAGCCACGGCACGGCTGTGCTCAGATACCACACGGATCCCCACCGCTCGAAAAGCGCAATGCCGACGCCGCTCAGAACTTGGAACGCGAGTACCAGCAGCAGAATCCAGTCCATGGGCGATGTGACCGCGCGCGCACGAGAATCATTGGGCAGCCGCCGAGCGATCAGCACGATGATGCCGAACACGCAGTAAAAACCCAGGGCCAAGCCGGTCAGCTCCACCACGACGAGGCGCACGGCATCGCCAA
>PKXI01000367.1 GCA_003133425.1 Acidobacteriaceae bacterium | reverse complement strand
GAACTCAGCACTGTCCAGTCAATGAGCAGCGGCACAGTAGCAAGGGTGGTAAAAAGACCGACGATCAGAAGTGTTCCGCATACGATTTCTACAACACCGACGAACGGACCCGAAAACTGCGGAGCCGGGATGCCGATCTTCGCGAAACGTCCAGCCCCTAAAGAGGCTGGAAAGAGAAACTTCTGGATACCCTCCGAGAGGAAGACCCAGCCCACCAGGATGCGAACGAGCAGTGTGCCAGAAGAGAAACGGCGTTGAGAATCTTGCGGCGACATCGGCATGGTGAACCTCGGGCAGATTTTGCGCAGTGATCGGAAGTCAAAGTTATTCAGAGAAGGTCAACGACGGGAGGAAATGTCAGCAATAGGCTCAGGGCCAGTAGGATGAGAGCAACGGCATTCGTACGTCCCACCGCGACCGTCCTGCTCCGCCAACGCCATTCCAAAATCCCCCAAGTGAAAAGCCAGATAAGAATGGCGGCTGTGGTTACGCCGGAGAGAGGCCCCGTTGCCTTATAGAAGACAAGCAGGCTCTTGATAGCAGCCGACTTGTCTCCGGCGCAGGCCAGGACCGCCAGAGCGAATGAGCCGATCCCCGCCGAAAGAATGGCGGCTGCGCCAGAACCATTTGTCAGGGACAGACTGTTGGGTGAGGATGTGCTGTTTGGGGGGTTCATTTTTCTTCTCCCTGAGTCAGTTGAATCGTGTGACCACCCTGGACTGGCGCGTACTTGTCGAGCATCGCGCCGAAGAAGCCCGCGACACCGGCAGCGACAAAAGATGATAAGGCAAAGCTGAGCACCGCAACGCGAAGTTGCCGGTGGTTCTTGAGGTCGCGACCATACTTGGTGAAGACGAAAGCGACCATCGTGATAGAGATTGGAGCGAACCAGGCGACGTGCTCCTTCCACTCCATCCCTAGCGAATGCCAGCCGATGGTGATCGGACTCGACATCAATAGGCGTTGCGGAAACATCACGAGATTGGCAGTTCCCGGCGGGGGCGTAGCTCGATACCACGGGTAGATGACGTAAGTTCCGGTCAGTACAGCGGCCCATGCGAGCACGACCATCGTGATCAAGTAAACCTTTAGGAAGCGCTCATGGTTCGGTGCAGACTCAGACGTCCGGGGCGAGGTGGTGAAGAAATAGAGTTCCACCAGCGCACCCGAACAAGCCAGCAGGTAGAGGGCGCCGAATCCCATGCCGTGAATCAAAGTCCATAGACTGCGTGCGGTAATTTCCATTTGCTGTGTTCTCCCCTGGGGATGGGCTTAATTGTGGCCCGGTCCTGCAGATCTTTCAAATTCGTTTCCGCTGATTGGTCCCTGCATCCAGTCGTTTCTTGCTGTCGTCGTCTTGTCTTCTTTACCCCAGGTCCAGTACATGCCTGCGTAGGCGTAATTCTCGGTCTGGCCGGCAACGGAGTGGCCGTAGCACAGCAAGAACTGCTCACCGGGGTGATGCTTGAAATGGTAGTAACCCCCAACGTCGATCATCGTCGAACCCTCAGTCTGCGCTGCAGCATCGCCTTCGCGCCCATGTGCAAAGACTTCGGCGCCCAGCTCAAGCCTCTCGCTCAACTCTTTCTTTACTAGCCATCCGGTGTAAGGGAAGTCGCGGTAATAGCCTTGTGGGACGACCTCATACCCGCCGCCACCGTCAAGAGTCCATTTCCCAATGTTCTTTTGCAGCCAGACGGGGAGTTTGTACCAGACTTTTCCCACACCGAGTCCTTTATCATAGTTTCCGGTCGGGATTTCAAACATGGTGAAGGTACCGATTTGCGGAAAGCGCTTAGTCTCTTTGATGATGGCAATTTTCACGCCCAATTCCATGTCATTGAGACCGAACGCGCTCGGGCCCGTTCCGCCCGGCAGGTAAACGGGATTATTCGACGGGAAGATGCCTCCCCAAGGAAGTATGGCGTGCAGTTGCACCCTGGGAATGGCGCCCCAGTTGAACTCGAAGGCCGGNNCGGGACCGGATCGTCGGTTTGATACGGAGGGCCCTGCGCCCACAGTTTTGACGAGGCGAGCATGAGGAGGAGGAACAGCGCTATCCTTGAACATTTGCCGCCCATCCCTTGCGCCTTCCCAGCACTCCGAAGAGAATCATAAGCTCCCTTTTGAGGCATGTGCTCATCTCGAACAGCATATATCGAGATTCGATAATAGACAACTCCAAATCGAGCCGGAGGCGGTATATTTATCTTGTGTTGAAACAGCAGCGGGACCTCCTCTTCGGACTGATACGGATTCACGTGCTTGTACACGCTGCGCACGAGCCCATCTTCGGACTGGCGATGATGGAGGAACTGGCGCATCACGGNNCCCGGAACTCTCTACCCGCTCTTGCATGGTTTGGAGCGCAGCGGTCTGTTCAAGTCGGTGCTCAGAAATGTTGGAGGCCACAAACGGCGGGTTTACAGGATCACGTCCGCTGGTAAGAAGGCTTTAGACAAGGCGAGAGTGAAGGTCGACGAGTTGCACGACGAACTTCACGAAGAACACCCGCGGAAGATCTCGCCTCTCAGCGACGGCTCTGTGGCGAGCCTTACGCCGAAGAGGCGGCGATTGCAAGATGAATAGCAGAGAACACTGGAACTCGATTTACTTGTCCAAGACTGATGAAGAAATGAGCTGGACGCAACCCGAGCCGCTCATTTCTCTGGAACTCATCGGCGAGGCGTGCTCTTCCGGCCGGGTGATTGATGTGGGTGGCGGGACGTCCCTTCTTGCGGAGAGGCTCCTGGATCGCGGCTACAGCGTAGCTGTCTTGGACATCTCTGAGGCAGCGATCGAGCGTGACCGCAAACGGCTCGGGGCCAAGGCGAGCCAGATCCAATGGATTACCGCCGACGTTACAGCCGGGCTAGGTCTGGAGACCTTTGATGTGTGGCATGATCGGGCCGTCTTCCACTTTCTCACCGCTCCAGGTGACCGGGCGGCCTGTAGAAGGTTACTGACGCAATCGGTTTCGGTGGGCGGGCATGCTGTGATCGGTTCGTTTGCACTTGATGGACCGGAAAAATGCAGCGGGCTAGAAGTTCGGCGATATGATGGGCCGAAGCTCGCTTTGGAACTCGGCCCGCAGTTCGCTCTCCTGAAAAGCGAGTCCGAAATGCACGTGACTCCGTGGGGTAAGCAGCAGTCCTTTCAATTCAGTCTATTAAAGCGAGTCTGATCACCGCGGAGTTCCCGGCGAATCCTGTGCTACTGGATTTGAGCCAAACTGGTATTGGAGGGGCTTGGAATGGAGAGACAGAATGGCCGATGAAGTGATCAACCTTGTGAGCAGTCCCGATATGTGCACCGATTCCTGCTGTACAGCGCCTCAGCCGGCGCCATGGACGTTGCTGTGGCTACAGAGCGTTACGCTTGGGTGGAATGCTGCTGGAATGCGGCATTGCCCTGTACGCGGCACAGGCAGCGCACAGCGTGGTTTTGCTGGCCTTTGGCAGCGACAGCTTGGTGGAGCTGCTGTCGGCGGCGGTAGTTCTACTCGCGTTTTCCCCGCGCATGAGGATTAGTCCGGAACGTGCCAGCCGGTGGGCGGCTGTGCTGCTCTTTGTTCTGACAGGGGTGATTGCGCTCACGTTAGTGATGGCGCTGATGCGCGGCGTTCGGGCGGAAACCAGCCGCCTCGGGATGGCGATTACGTTAGGCGCTCTGATCGTGATGCCAGTTCTCGCCTGGGCAAAGCGGAGACTGGCCAGGACGACGGGAAACCGCTCTCTTGCGGCAGATGCGGTGCAGTCGGCGACCTGTGCATGGCTGGCCGCAGGGACGCTGACGGGGCTGGCGGCGAACGCGCTTTTCCATCTTCGCTGGGTCGATTCGGTGGCGGCGATGGCCGTACTTCCGGTTCTGGTCATTGAGGGAAGGCGGGCGATGCGCAACGAGAGCTGCGGCTGCTGCTAAGTCCAGGTGCTGGCAAAGGAAGAATTCCTGAATGGCTGGTACACCATTCCCAATTCGCATCAGGCCGGAGTGCAGGTGCCGGGTTCCTTTACGTAGCGGAGAAGCGATCAACGGCTGCTCTCAGTCTGCTCCCTGATTCATGAAAGCACTGCTTATCTCAGCCGTTAGCTGGCTCAGAATCCATGAATTCCTCGACACCCTTATTGAGCTTCGATATAGTGGGGGCACGAAGCACAGGGATTGCCGGTCAAACGCTGGTCAGACAAACACTGATCAATGGACGGCTAGTTTTGAAGATCATGATGAACCATCAGTGGCGACGATCCGCGGGTGCCTTAGTGTGCCTGTGCACAATGACCCCCATTGGCCTGGCCTCGCCTCCTGCCCAAACACCGGCGCCCGCTGACCAGGCTTCGCAAGTCTCGGCTCCCGCGATTGCGGAGACCCGGCTGACTCTCCAATCGGCTGTGGACCGAGCGGTCGCTAACTACCCAACAGTCCGGATTGCCCTGCAAAGACTGCTTGCGGCAAAGGAAAGCGTCGGTCTGACCCGAACCCAATACCTGCCCCAGGCGAATGTCCTGTGGCAGACGAATCGCAGTACCTATAACAATATTCCCGGACTCTTGCTGCCGCAGGGAGTGATACCGGTTCTTTCTGGGACTGTCCTCGCGAATACCTCAAACACTTCTGTTTGGGGAAGCGCAGGAGGGCTGCTGATGAATTGGGAACCGACCCGCTTCGGCTACCGTAAAGCCGAAGTCGCAGCGGCCCAGGCTGGCAGCAATGCTGCGGGAGATCGGTTGGCTTTGACAAAGTTGGATATGTCCAGTGCAGCTGCCAGCGCATACCTCACGGTTGCAACTCTCCATGAGCAGGTCAAGAGCGCCCAGGCTGACCTCTCGCGCCGGAAAACCTTTGCCAAAACCATCCACGTGCTGGTTGATAGCCAACTGCGGCCGGGCGCCGACGCATCCGCGGCGGATGCGGAAGTCGCAGCATCCCGCACGCGCCTGATTCAAGCGCAAACACAGGAGAAGGTGTCACTAGCTGCGTTGGCCGAGCTGCTGGTTCTTCCATCCAGCCAGATTACTCTGAACTCAGATTCATTGCTCGTGGCCGATGCGTCAACAGATGTACCCGCGTTTGCTGCCGCTTCTCACCCGTTAGCGCTCGAACAGGGTCATCTCCTCGATCAGACAAAATCAGTGGAGCACGTGTGGTCAAGGGCTTACGCCCCGCGCTTCTCACTTGAAGGTGCCGTCTCCGGTCGTGGCAGCGGAGTGAAGCCAGATGGAACCCTTTTAGGAGGCGTCAACGGCTTGGCGCCTGACCGCGAGAACTGGGCGATCGGGATTCAGGCTACCTTCGCGCCGTTTGATTATTTCTCGATACGCGAACAGAAAAGGATTGCTGCTTCCAATGTGCAGGCACAGAAGTTGAATTATCAGAATACGATTGAAGCGTTAAACACCCAGGTAGAACAGGCCCGCATCGAGCTCGACGGCGCAAGGCAGATCGCGCAAAACACACCGGTAGAGTTGACCTCAGCTCGTATGGCGGAGTTACAGGCCCGCGCCCGCTATCAGGCAGGACTCGCCAACATAGTGGAGGTTACACAGGCCCAGGCTCTCCTGCAACAGGCGGAATCAGACGACGCGGCAGCCCACATCGCTGTTTGGCAAGCACTCCTCAATGTCTGCGCGGCCCAAGGTGACCTCACACCGTTTCTAAATCAACTGCCAGGCCAAAGCGCCGGAGGTCATTGATCCATGTGGCTGATACGTCTCGCGCTTCGCCGTCCATGGACTATCGTCGTCGGTGTTGTAGCCGTGGCTCTGTGCTCAGTTCTCGCGTTGACGCGGATGCGGGTTGACATCTTCCCCAACCTCAATCTTCCCGTCATTTATGTTGCTCAGCCGTATGGCGGCATGAGCCCGGCGCAGATGGAGGGCTTCCTTACCTACTACTACGAGTACCACTTCCTTTATGTCAGCGGGATTGAGAGTGTCGAGTCGAAGTCCATTCAGGGCGCTGCGCTCATCAAGCTCACATTCCATCCTGATACCGACATGAGCCAGGCGCTCGCCCAGGTAATCTCCTATGCCAACCGGTCACATGCATTCATGCCCTATGGCGCGGTGCCGCCTTTTATCGTCCGCTATGACGCGGGAACGGTACCGGTTGGCTATCTCACCTTCACATCTCCCAGTCGAACACTCGGCGAGATTCAAGACCTTGCGCTGAACCGTGTTCGTCCCCAGTTCGCAACGCTGCCGGGGGTCTCCTCGCCTCCGCCCTTTGGCGGTAACCAGCGTGCGATTGTGGTGAGCGTTGACGCTGCCAAATTGCGCGGTTACGGCATGTCCCCGGAGCAGGTGATTCAGGCCATCACTTCCGGCAACACCATCGTTCCTTCAGGAAACGTGCAGGAAGGGACGCTGCAACCCATTGTTCCAAATAATGCCGTCGTCCGTGATATCCAGGAGTTGGCCAATCTGCCATTGCACCTGGGTTCCGGCCCCACGATATTTCTCCATGATGTTGCCAGGGTCGAGGATTCCACGGACATTCTAGCGGGGTATGCAGAGATCGATGGCAAACGTGCTGTCTATATTCCCGTAACCAAGAGGCCGGACGCGTCCACTGTTACGGTCGTGAATGAAGTGAAGCAGAACCTCGATCGATTCCGCGCTCTGGTTCCCGCAGATATTCAGGTCGATTACCGATTCGACCAGTCGGCTTATGTAAAAGACTCACTGTGGACCATTGCCCGCGAAGGAATGTTGGGTGCGCTGCTTACTGGATTGATGGTGCTCCTGTTCCTTCGCGATTGGCGCAGTGCGGGCATCGTCGTTCTCACCATCCCATTCGCCCTCATCACTACGGTTGTCCTGCTTTGGGCGAGCGGGCAAACCATCAACATTATGACGCTTGGAGGTCTGGCATTGGCCGTCGGCGTCCTTGTCGATGAAGGTACGGTGGTCATCGAGAACATTCACGCTCATCTTGAGCGCGGAGAGCAGCGGGCGGTTGCAGTCCTCCATGCGAGTTGCGAGGTTCTCACTCCACGTCTGCTGGCCATGTTGTCGATCCTCGCGGTCTTCGTTCCATCCTTCTTCATGACCGGAGTTACGAAAGCTCTCTTTGTTCCACTCTCACTGGCCGTTGGCTTCGCCATGGCGGCGTCCTACGTCCTTTCCGGTACGTTGGTACCGGTGCTGTCGAATTGGTTTCTTCCCGAGCACTGGAATAATCGGGAGAGTGCCTCTGCCAGGCGAGACTTTCTGACCCGCATGCGAGATGGGCTTGAATGGGCATTGGGAAAGATGATGCCTGTGCGGTGGCTTGCGGTGATTGCTTATGTTGCGGTCACGGCTTTAGTTGTCGTGATCGTCGGCCTCAATCTTGGGCAGGAACTCTTTCCGCCGTCCGGCTCCAACCAGTTCCAATTGCGCTTCAACGCCCCCATCGGCACACGCGTGCCTGTCACCGAAGACCTGGTTCGCCAGGTCCTGAACACGATCCAGCAGGAAGCCGGCGATGGGAATGTTGAGAGCACGCTCGGCTATGTGGGACTGCAGGCTGCAAGCTACCCCATCAATACCATTTATCTATTTACCAGCGGGCCGCACGAAGCAATTATCAGGGTAGCTCTGCGATCGGACGCGGGAATCAAGCTGCCGGAATTTGAGGAGCATCTGCGCAAGGTACTGGGCGATAAGTTTCCCGGCTGCACGTTCTCATTCGAAGCCGGTGACATCGTATCGCAGATCATGAACCTAGGTGCGCCTACATCGGTCGAGGTTGCCGTCGAAGGGGCTGATCTGACCGAGGCACGCAACTATGCGACTCGCGTGCACAAAGCAATGGAATCGATCGCAGCTCTGCGTGATCTGCGCTACGAAGAGCCACTCGAATATCCGAGCATCAACGTAAACATTGATCGCGTATTAGCGGGCCAGATGGGCCTCACGGCCAGTCAGGTCGGCAATGCGGTGCTTACTTCCACATCGTCCAGCCGCTTTGTTGTTCCCAACTACTGGGCCGACCCCAAAACAGGAATTGGCTATCAGGTTCAGGTTGAGATCCCTCAGACGCAAATCCATTCTGCGCAAGACATCGCCAACATTCCAGCGGGAGAGGGTGCGCATCCACTGATTGGCGACGTAGCCACCGTGAAAGACGGCGAGACCGTGGGAGAGTATGACCGAATCAATGGCCGAATGGCCGTGCTTCTTGCGGCGAATGTCTACGGAACAGACCTGGGCCGCGTCTCTCGCGCCCTGGATCATGCTCTTGCGAACATTACCCCCGTTCCGCGAGGTCTGAGCGTCGAGGTGCGAGGCCAGATCGCGCCCATGCGCCAGACGCTTACCAACCTCAGCATTGGATTTGGCATTGCCTTGCTGGCAATTCTTCTTCTCCTGACCGCCAATTTCCAGTCGATCCGCTTGGCCCTGGTCGTGCTCGCCACAGCCCCTGCGGTACTCAGCGGAGTGGCATTGGTTCTTTGGCTGACTCGAACGTCACTGAATATTCAGTCGTTCATGGGGGCCATCATGGCGTTAGGAGTGGCTGTCGCCAATGCGATTCTTCTGGTCACTTTCGCAGAACAGTACCGGCGTGCGGGCAGGACCGCCCTTGAAGCGGCGCTGGAGGCTGCGAAGACACGAATGCGTCCAGTTCTGATGACAAGTATCGCTATGATCGCTGGCATGCTTCCCATGGCCCTGGCGCTCGGTTCCGGTGCAGAGTCTGCGGCGCCCCTTGGCCGGGCAGTTATCGGGGGCTTACTGGCAGCAACTGGAACCACGCTGCTGATTATCCCGCTTATATTTGTGATCGCACAACATAATGCCAGGCGTAGCTCGGTCTCCCTTGACCCCGACGATCCCGAGAGCCGTTTCGCATCGCCCCATGCCGAGGGAATATGAACAGGTTTCCAATCCAGTCGTTACCCGCCTTTGCTTTCAGGCTCATGTTCCTGGCCGTTGCCTTCAGCATCGTGACCGGATGCAACAATAAGACGCCTGCCCCTGGTGAGGTAAAAGGCCCACGCTCGGTAGTTGTAAGCGCCGTCGAGGAACAGAAACTGCAAACCTCTTTGACATTGCCGGCCGAACTCACTCCATTTGAATCCGTTGCGATCTACCCAAAGGAGACCGGCTTTCTGCAATGGATCGGTGTCGATCGCGGCTCTCGTGTTCGCAAGGGGCAACTCCTTGTTCGTCTAACTGCCCCGGAAGTGGATGCCCGCCGCGCACAAGGGCAAGCGCAACTCCAGGCCGCCGATTCCCAGCTCACTGCTGCCCAGGCAAGGCTCGCCTCCGACGAGGCGACCAGCAATCATCTTGAGGACGCCGCAAAGACTCCCGGTGTTGTTGCCGGCAACGATCTCATCGTGGCGGAAAAGACGGTCGAGGCAGACCGCGCCAACGCTAAGGCAGCCGAAGAGAATGTTAATGCCGCCCGGCAGGCGCTGAACTCATTCACAACCTTGCTGGAATACCTGCAAGTGACGGCTCCGTTTGACGGCGTGATCACTGAGCGCAATGTTCATCCCGGTGCGCTGGTCGGTCCCGCAACCGACTCGGCTACTTCGATACCCATGCTTCGCCTGGAGACGACCGACCACATGCGCCTTACCGTACCAGTGCCACAGGCGTATTTGAGCGGCATCCAGGGGGGACAGAAAGTGGAATTCAAGGTCCCAGCCTATCCCGACCGGAAGTTCACGGGAACGATCGCCCGCGTCTCGGACTCGGTTGATCGCCAAACACGAACCATGCCGGTCGAACTGGATGTTTGGAATCGTGACGGCTTGCTTACTCCCGGAACCTACGCACAGGTCGAGTGGCCTATTCATCGAGTCGGGACAAGCCTGGTGGTCCCAAAAACTGCCGTCGCCTCCGATCTTGAGCACTCGTTCGTGATCCGCGTCAGCGACGGCAAAACCCAATGGGTGAGTGTTCAGGTGGGCCTGCCGAAAGACGATCTTGTTGAAGTATTTGGAGCCTTGAAAGCTGGTGATCTGGTCGTCGCCCGAGCAACCGACGAACTCAGACCTGATACTACGGTCGTCCCCGTTCACGAAGCAGCACAGAAATAAGCAACTGGCGTGCTCCTTTCGAGTCCAGTCAAGCCGGGAGTTACGTCTGGGCATTTCTAAGAGGCTGTGTCAGAACGCACACCTTTCGAACCTCCTTGGCTCAACGGTTTCTGCCGCTGAAAAATAAGCCACTTGAGGGCTATGTTTTTAAGGCCCTTTTGGACCGGATACTTGCGAGGGGCTTCTCTGAGGTTCTCCCCAATGAATGAGACGGGTAGGCTGGCCTCACAGCACCCCGGTGTGGCTCACTCTCAATTGGAACTATGGAGATGTTTGTACTGGCGTGGACAATTGCCGGCAGCGGTAAAGCCGGCTGCTTAATGAAGTGGCATTTTATCCGGCAATTCCGCTCCGATATTTTCAAATTAAGTGTTTGAATGTAATATATTTATATCCGGCACCGGAACCGGCACAACATATGGCTGACGAGAGCCTGATTACCAACATATCCTGGATGGAGCCAATGTTGCCCCAAGAGGGACAGCGCGGCATCGACGACGCTGCCTTCGATCTTGTTTCAAAGGCCAGTGCTCTGGCAGGGCAGATGAACAACATCGTCACTGCGGCGGTTGGCACTTTGGTTCGCTCGATGAATTGCTACTACTCCAATCTCATCGAGGGACACGACACGCGCCCCCGCGACATTGATCGTGCCCTTCGCAAGGACTACTCCACTGAGCCTAAGCGCCGGGCTTTGCAACTCGAAGCTGTCGCACACATCGAGGTTCAGCAGGCTATCGACGAGGGACAAGATGACCCGGCCTTCCCTGCTTCCGCAGCTTATGCAGAATGGATACATCGGGAGTTCGCTCGCCGCCTTCCAGAGGAATTGCTTTGGGTGGAAGACTTGGGATCAAAGCGGCGCGTGCATGTTCAGCCAGGTGAACTTCGTGACGGGGAAGTTGTGGTTGGCAGGCACCTGCCACCTGCGGCGTCGGCCCTGCCCCGGTTCCTCACACGGTTCGAGGAGGTGTATTCCCCTGAGCATCTCTCGAAGATTAGGCAGATAGTCGCAGTGGCCGCCGCACATCATCGTTTTCTTTGGATTCACCCCTTCTACGATGGCAACGGACGCGTTGCGAGATTGATGTCTCATGCAATGTTGAAGCGGTTGGGAGTAGGCAGCAGCCTTTGGTCTGCTGCGCGTGGGCTGGCTCGCAATGTAGACCGATATAAAGCCTTGCTGATGGCAGCCGACGAACCGCGCCACAATGACCTTGACGGAAGAGGAAACCTCTCTGAGGCAGCGCTCGTCCAATTCTGCCAGTTCTTTCTGGCCACCTGCGTGGATCAGATCGATTTCATGCGTTCCATCTTGGAACCCGCAGAATTGCTGCGCCGGATGGAAATTTACGTTGGGGAGGAAGTTCGCGCCAGTCGCTTGCCGAAGGGTAGCTTTCAACTCTTACGCGAAGCCCTGCTTGCGGGAGAGTTTGAGCGAGGTCAGGCGCCTGCACTCACGGCCTACAAGGAGCGCATGGCTCGCATCGTGCTTTCTCAACTCCTTGAGCGCGGTTTGCTGGTTTCCGCCGGAACGAGAGCGCCTGTGCGCCTTGGCTTTCCCATTGGTGTCGTGGAACGGTGGTTTCCAGCTCTATATCCAGCAAACTTGAATTGAAGGCTTCCGCCCAGCTCCATGGTCTGCTTGCCTGTCGTTCAAGAGAGGCTTCGGCTCCGCAATCGACATGCAGTATCCACTATTCTTGTACGCAACAAGGAAGCAGCATCCTAATTCAGCGAGCGAACGATTCTGATGACCACTGAGCAGGAACTCCGCCAGAAGTTGCGCAAGATCTCCGCACTCTTCGAGGGCGCCACTACCGTGGGGGAGCGCGACGCGGCAGCAGCGGCGATCGACAGGGTGCGAAAGGCCCTTGCCGCAGCAGAACAAACTGAACAACTCGTCGAAACGCAATTCAAGCTAGTTGATCGTTGGAACAGGCGCCTGTTCACCGCGTTGTGCCGCCGCTACGGGCTGAAACCCTACCGATACCCGCGCCAGCGCCACTCGACGGTTACCCTGCGGGCGCCAAGGTCATTCATCGACAACACTCTCTGGCCTGAATTTCTCGAGATCAAGAAGGCTCTCGACGAGTACCTGAATGAGGCGACCGAAAGGATCATCCGAGAAGAGGTCTTCGGCAATTCCGACGAAGCAGAGGAACGAGCTGGATGACTTTCATCGTCCATTCCAATGCCCCATATAGAGAGCATGCAAAGTTGTGGGGTGGCGTAAGCTTTGGGTATGAAATGGACATTGAAGCTGGTTGCTGAGGTGGTTCCGGGCATACCCACCGAACACGAGGTTGCCACGATTGAGCGTATAGAGGAGTTCTCTCCGGCCACCGTGGGATTGACGATAGGCGAGGGCAAAGCAATCTTGGCTGGCCTGCAGCAACAGATGGTCACAGCGCAGGTTCAACATCACGGGGTCAGCATTCACCGGTGTCAGGGATGCGGAAGAGCATTCCGCACGAAGGGCTACTACCACTCCACTCTTCGATCTGTTTACGGTAACGTCGGCATGCGCATCCGCCGCCTGCGTGGATGTTCTTGCGCGGGCTTGCAGCAGAGCAGCTTCTCGACGGTATTCACGAATCAGGATCCGACCACGCCTGAATTGAGGTATCTTACGGCCAAACTGGCTGCTTTATTGCCGTTCGGGAGGGTGGCTGACTTCCTTGGCGAACTCCTACCACTATCCGCACAGATAACGCCGAACACGGTGCGCAACCGGACCATCAAGGTCGGAAAGAGGCTTAAAAGATCGGCGGAGGCCCTGGCTATACCCATGAGGAAGACTCCATGCGAAGAAGTCATTGTCGGCATGGATGGTGGATACGTGAGATCCCGTCATCCTCGACCGGAGCGCAATTTCGAGGTCATTGCAGGCAAGGTGCTCGATGACGAGGGCATTGCAACGCGTTTTGCCTTCGTACACAGCGGAGGCTCTGCAGCGCTCAGTTCCGCGAGCCTCGCGCTTCGCCGGTGTGGAGCAAACGACAGCACCTTGGTCACCGTACTTACCGATGGCGATGCTGGTCTGCGAACGATTCATCGCGAGTTGGCACCGCAAGCTGAGCATGTGCTGGACTGGTTTCACGTCAGCATGAAGTTTCAGAATCTCAAGCAACTTGCCAAGGGCATAAATGCCACCGCCGATGGAGCAGTCCGTGCCCATGCACTCGCCCAACTTGAGCGCGCCAAATGGCGCTTCTGGAACGGGTACACAAAACGGGGCATCGCCGGCCTTGTACACCTCGAACACTGGTCGTGGGCTCAATGCTTCCAGCATATTCTCCCACTCAGAAAGATGGCCGGCGCGCTTCTCAATCTGATTCGCTACCTGGAATCGAACTCTGATTCTATGCCCAATTACGGGAGTCGTTACCGTGATCGGTTGCGGATCTCGACGGGCTTTGTCGAATCGGCAGTCAACGAAATAATCGCGAAGCGCATGGCAAAGAAGCAGCAGATGAGATGGAACCGGCACACCATCCAGCCTTTCCTGGACGTTCGCGTTCATGTGCTCAACGCCACATTGGAAGATGCCTTCCGGCATTGGCACCGAGGCTTTAGGCCGTTCGTAGACCTACTCCAGCCTGCTGCCGCCGCTTGACCACCCCACAACTTTGCATGCTCTCCAGGCTGTACGCCGGAATCCCTCCCACAGTGCCGATAGGTTCCAAGGATGCATTACCCCGGCGCTCGTGCGACTGGAATCAGGGCGCAGCGTTGGTGTAGCGATCGCGATGTCCGCCCAGCACGGCTAGGCGCGGCAGCAAGGCGAAACCAATCTGGATGACGAAGGAGGTTGAGGGAGGGGTGTCCGAGGAAGTGCTTCGAAATCGGGAAAATCTCGGTTTTTGGTCCCGGCAAAGGTCCTGCCGGACACGACCGGAGCCTTGGCCCCGGGAGAAATACAAAGAGGATTGCGAGCGGAGGCGACTTGAGGTTATATTGTTCCGCAACCGGGAGGCAAAACGGAAATTCCAGCTCAATGGCCTTTCGTTCGGTCTTAAGTAGATTCCGCACCTCGCTTGGCAGGCACAGGATGAAGGGCAAAGCGGCCTAGATGATATCTGTGTGCCTCATTATGCGGTGTCAGTCTATGAAATATGTACTTGCGGTCGAATGCACACGTGTGTTAGTCTTCGCGCTGCATTCGATTAGGGTGCCTTAAGGGCCTGTCTGATCATTCGGTTTCTTCCCCTGCAGTCCTGGTTTTCCCGGCCAGAAACATACCCAACCGAATCAAAGGAGAGGTCATGAAGCACAGAACCATTGGTCATTCCGCGCGGGCGTTCTTGCTGTGTCTGTCCGCATTGCTCTGCGGACTTGGATCTCCATTGCCTGCCCAAAACCAATCCGGATCCATTTCCGGAACCCTGACCGATCAGGGCAGCGCCGTGTTGAGAGGAGCCGAGATATCCATCCCCTCTAACGGAATGCTTGTTTCCACCGACCAGCAGGGCCGCTTTTTCTTCAGTGGACTGCAGCCCGGCAGTTATACGATTTCCGTCAGCTACATCGGCTTTCAGAAACTGACGAAAACCGTCACCGTGACTGCTGGGGAGTCGACCACTGTGAATATGCAACTCCAGGTCGCCTCCGGAAACGAGACCGTTCTGGTGTCTGCAGCAAGCGCTTCGGCGGAAGTTGAGGCTGTGAATGAAGAGCGCTCCGCCGACAACATCCTCCAAGTAATGCCGGTGCAGACGATCACGAGCCTACCCAGCTCGAACCTTGGCAACGCGATCGGGCGCCTTCCCAGCGTCAGCCTGACGCGCAACGAGGGCGAAGATCAGTTTGTGCAGGTGCGCGGAACCGAGCCCCGCCTGAACAACACGACGATCGACGGCTTTAACATGCCCTCGGAGGATGCGGGAACCCGCGAATTTGATTTCTCCGCGATTCCCGCTGGTATCGTCGATTCGATCGAGGTCAGCAAGACTCTCCAGGCGAACATGGACGGCGACGGCGTTGGCGGGTCAGTGAATCTGATCACCAAGACCGCGAGCGACACCCCTACCTACCAGATCAGCGTCCTGGGCGGCTTCACACCAATCGAAAACGGCCGTCCTAACATAGATACTTACGGCACCTGGGGCAGGCGCTTCGGAGCCAGCAAGAAGGTCGGCTTCATTATCGGCGGCGAGTATACCTATGAGGGTACCGGCATCAACGACACCGAGCCTACCCCCGATGAGGCCACCCTCTCCAACAACAAGACCGTACCCTGGTTTGACGCCCAGGACATTCGCACGTACGAGTTCCACCGCCCCCGCTGGGGAGTGGCCGGCAGTCTCGATTTCCGCCTGAAGCCCGGCTCCGCGATCTTTCTCCGCTATCTCTACTCGCGCTATCGCGACAGCGGCGACAAGACTGTTTATTCGCTCCACGACAACACGCCAGGCGTCCAATTACTGCTTCCGGGGAACAGTGGATGCAGCGGTACTCCCACCGCTAACGGGACGACCACCGGGCCCTGCAATACGCCTCCGAGTTTCTACAACCAGGCTGAGAATGCCCTGCTTTATTCGGGCAACGTTCAGCTCAGTGGCACGCACGTGTTCAACAATACGTGGTATTCGTGGAGCGCCGCTATCGGGACGGGCTTTTATGGCGATGAGCCTTTCGACAGCGCCGACTTCTCTGATACCCTCGCCACCAGTTCGTGCCAGTTCAACCAAGGCGCGACCACGGACCCCCACCTGCCGCAGTGGAGCCCGACATGCTTTGATGAGATCAACAGCCCCCAGAACTACATGCTCACCCAGACGCAGCGTGAACCGGGCCACAACCAGCAGATCAACATCGGGCTTGAGGGTTCGGGCGCATTCCGCTTCCACATGGGCGGCAAAAACAACACCTTCGAGTACGGCGCGAAGTTCCGCAGCATGCACGAGTACGCCGATACGTATTACTCGTACGCCGTCGCCCTCGGCAATGTCCCAATGACCACCTTCCCCAATAGCCTCAAGCAACCGAGCTACTACAACGGTTCGTATAAGGATGGCTACAACGCCTTTTACGGCCCGGTCGCAACCTACGTTAAGCAGAATCCAACCCAATTCACCTATTCCAACGACCAGTATGAGGATGGCTCGGACTACGGGATTGTGGAGCACATTCCTGCGTTCTACGTGATGAACACGACTGACTTTGGGCGCGGCATTCGCCTGGTCTTCGGTCTGCGCGGCGAATTCACGACGGACAGCATCCACAACCTTTCGTTCAATGCCGACACCGGCGCCGCCTCGCCGAATAAGTTCTCAGCCTCTTATATCGACCTGCTGCCGAGCGCGTCGATTCGCTTTAACGCCGGCCCCAACGGCTTCCTCCGCGTGATTTACGCGCGGGGCGTCTCCCGCCCCGAAGAGGCTAGCCTGGCGCAGCCGATCAATTGGAGCCAAAACGGAAACGGCGCCTACAAGTACGTGGCCACACTCGGCAATCCAAACCTCAAGGCCGAAACCGGCGACGATATCGACGTTCTCTACGATCACTACTTCAAGACCTTCGGCGTTCTCTCGGCCGGGTATTTCTACAAGCACCTGGGACTTCCGATCGTGAGCACGGAGCACCCGGTCCCCAACTTCCAGCCGCCGAACGGACCGATTGGGACTTACCTCGTCACCCAACCGATCAACGCCGGGAGTGCCTGGGTCAGCGGCATCGAATTGCAGTACCTGCAACATTGGTCCAGCTTGCCCGGCGTTCTTGGTGGCTTGGGCATGAACGCCAACTACAGCCATATCGGGTCTCAGGCTGCCGTCATCGCAGGGCGCAGCGATAAGCCGCGCCTGCTGGATAACTCACCGAACATCTTTAATATCGGCCCCACCTATAACCGCGGCCCTCTGTCGATGGACATGGACATTACCTACAACCAGGCCAGCATCTTCGCTTACCAGTACGCCGACGGCACGCCGGGCGGAATCAACGGTCCGCTCGGCGACATTTACTTCTTCAACCACACGGAGATCGACGCGCAGGGCAGCTATGCGCTTCACCACGGGTTCCATCTGGTCGTCGCCGCCCTCAACCTCAACAACGAGGTCTTCGGCTTTTATGACGGCACGGAGCCTTACTTCATTCAACGCGAGTACTACCACCCCACCTTCTCTTTCGGCTTCCGCTGGTCACCGCGCGAACAAAAGTAAGTCTGCACAAACCGAATAAACAGCAAGAAGGTGAGGGCGCGCCGGAAGATCGGCGCGCCCTCGCCATGAGCAGCACCGCCGGGAGGCTTCTTTCATGAAAAGACGGCTGCTAGCCCGGACTCATTCTGCGGCAAGTACAGGTTATTTCCAGCCACCTGCGATCTATTTCGGAACGTTCAGCGTCAAGGCTCAAATTGAAGGAAAGGCTGCAATTGAAGGATTCGATTCTGATGTTCTCGACTTACTATTCATTTTTGGACTCGCCCCTCTTCGAAGTATGAACTGCCGGTGCGACTTGGAACAGAGTTGTTTGAACGGTAATTGCTCTACGGCGCGTATTCGACTCGATGAACCGTGAATTCTCGTCAGCCCTGCGGAAGGATCAATCTCGGGAAGTCGGCTTGCGGCAAGGTTTCCCATGTGCGACCGGACCCATCCAGACTGCAACGGTTCTCGCCACAGCGAACAGGCGCCCGTAGCTCTGTCCAAGCCTTTCTCTTCGCACCTTTGGCTCTCGTCGATTTCGGGTGGGACGCTGTTCAGAGTGGTTGCTGCCTTGGGGTACCCGAGATTCACAGAGGTGGCGTCCGGGCAACAAGTTGAAGCGTTAACATGAACTCTTGATCGGAGACCGCGATGGAACCGTTCCGCTTTCATCTTTTCGTCTGCACGCAACAAAAGCCAGAGGGCGTACCCTCATGCCCGGCCAACGGGTCGATCACAGTCCTCAATGAGTTGGATCGTGAGATACAAGCACACGGTTTTGGCGGCGATGTGCAGCTCACGACCTGTGGCTGCATGGGCCTGTGCGATGAAGGCCCCGTGATGGTTGTCTATCCGGAAGGGGTCTGGTACCGGCGTGTACAAGCGTTCGATATACGCGAGATCGTCAGTCAGCATCTCCTCGAGGGCAAGCCCGTCGATCGTCTCATATGGAACGATGCTTCTGCGATGAAAGCCATGTCGATCGAACATGGGGAAAAATTTCGTCAAGCGATGGCTGCCCGCGAGAAAGCGGGAACGCTGCCCGACCGCCTCAATGATATGACCCGCGGCTTCATGCCCAGCCGTTGCATTCTCACTGCGCTTGAGCTTGATATCTTTACCGCCGTCGGGGACGGGGCCAATGCTGAACAGATCGGGACGCGGGTCCACGCGGATGCTCGCTCTGCAGGCATCCTGCTCAACGCTCTCGTCGCTCTCGGACTGCTCGCGAAGACCGGTGACGAATATAAGAACACGCCTGAGACTGCACGCTTCTTTATTCAAGGGGCGAAAGACAACCAGCGCGATGGCCTGCTGCATACAGCAAACATCTGGCATCGCTGGAGCACACTGACCGAGGCGGTACGCCATGGAACCCGCATTCCGGTCAGCGGCGACAGGAATCCCGAATGGACGAACAACTTCATCGCCGGCATGCAGCGCAACTCCAAGGATCGCGCCCCGCTTGTAGTGAAGGCCCTGGGCACGGCTGGTGTTCGCCGCATCCTCGATCTGGGCGGGGGCTCTGGTGCCTACTCCATCGCGTTCGCAAAGGCGTCTCCCGATGTGCAGTGCGAGATACTCGATCTACCGGAGGTAGTGCCGCTCACGAGCGAATATGTCAGCAAAGCCGGCTTCTCAGCGCAAGTCAGCCTTCGCGCTGGAGACATGCTGCGTGATGATTTCGGCTCAGGCTACGACATCATCTTGCTCAACGCGATCTGCCATATGTTTTCCGAGGAACAGAATCTGGATGTCTAGCGCCGTGCCCGTCAGGCACTTGCGCCAAACGGCCGACTGGTGGTTCAGGACTTTATCCTCAATCTCGACAAGACCGGGCCGCTGCACGCGGCACTGTTCTCAGTGAACATGCTCGTCGGCACCGACGCCGGTGCCAGCTACAGCGAGCAGGAATTTACCTCCTGGATGAAAGCTGCCGGGCTCACCGAGGTAAGCCGGATTAAGCTGCCTGGGCCTAGCGACCTGATTGTGGGTCAAGTGGAATAGGGCTTATGGTTAAAATCAATCAAATCAATTTTGATGCCCTTTGGGATTACGTCACTAAGGCGTTCCAGTGCGATCCTGATTCGATCCACGGGGCAAGTCACTGGCGGCGGGTTGAACGGAACGCTTTGGAAATTGCCGCCAGTAATGGCGCAATTGTTGAGGTAGTGAGGCTCTTCGCCGTCTTTCACGATTCGCGTCGTGAGAATGATGGGGTGGATTTTGAACATGGCGAACGCGGGGCTGAATATGCTGCGAGCTTGCGGGGCACCCTCTTCGATTTGAGTGATACGCATCTTGAACTGTTGCAGTACGCCTGTAGGTGGCACACGCAAGGTCAGTTGAGTGATGATCCTACGATCGGCGCCTGCTGGGATGCTGATCGACTCGACCTCACCAGGATTGGTATGACGCCCAAGGCAGAGTTTATGAGCACAGCTCTCGGACGCACCTTGTCCTCGCAAGGGTAGGGGGGTTGCGAGCTGCAATCGGGACTGCGAGTCTGACAAAGCCCGTGGCGCTGTTCTTCGCGGCGTAAGCGAGGTGGGTACCAGGCTGTTCACTCCTTTTAAGACGTAAGAGCGACCGGCAGAATATCGCGAGCGCTACCATCAGCAGCAGAACCGACTCTGCCCTCCTATACCCGCTCTCGACGCCGCGAAATGCCACGACCGAGTCCTGGAGCGCGTAATACCTGTCGGGCGATATATCCTTCGAGAGAGCTCGTGATTTGGCCGCTGGTTAATGCCTTAGCTCTCTTCGGTTATCCATCCGCTACACATCTCGACATCGCTTATGTGGGCCTCCAGCTTGATTATGCGAGCTTAGGGCGAGTCTAGAATGGTTTCGAGTTGCATTTGAATACAGAGGGACTGTGACAAACGGCATTTTCGTGGGACTCTCGACAATTGATGTTGTATACGGAGTTGAAAAGTTCCCGTCGGCGAACTCAAAAGTCGTGGCTCACAGTCAGGACGTGTTCGTCGGTGGGCCGGCCACGAATGCATCCATCGCGTTCGGTTTCCTCGGGGGAAAGCCAACTCTGGTGACGGCTGTCGGATGCCATGCTTTGACCAGCGTAATCGTTGCGGAATTTCAGCGATACTCTGTCCGGCTCATAGACATGAGTCCCGATTTTGATAGAGTGCCGGTTATATCTTCGATCTCGGCCAACGGAATCGGAGAGCGCAATGTTGTATCGGCCAACGCAACCCGCTTCAAATCACAGCCTGCGCTGGTCGATGAATCGGTTCTGGAGGAAGCCTCGGTCGTGCTAGTTGATGGTCACTACATGCAAGCGTGCTCGGCTTGGTCCAGCGCCGCACGTGCGCGGGGAATTCAAGTTGTGCTGGACGGCGGAAGCTGGAAGCCCGGTACCGACGAGCTCCTCAAGAGCATTGACACTGCAGTATGTTCGGCTGATTTTATGCCGCCTGAATGCTTGACCGAGAACGACGTGATCAAGTATCTGCTGGACTGTGGCGTGAAAAACATCGCGATTACTCGGGGAGCTGAGCCAATTCGTTTTGTCTCGAATGGAACCTCTGGGGTCATACCGGTTCCACAGGTACAAATTGTGGATACGCTGGGAGCAGGGGACATCTTTCATGGAGCCTTCTGCTATTACGCTTCGACGGGAAGCCCTTTTGTGGACGCTTTGAGAGCCGCAGCGACGGTCGCTTCGGAGTCGTGCCGCTTCCACGGAACAAGAGAATGGATGAAATAGTCTGGCGCCGGGGTGAGGGTCTAGCACCCTGCTTTCTGCGCTGTGGCGGCGTACCCGAATCGAGTCTTGGCCACATCAACTCTTCCGTGCACACAGTGATCAGGCGATCAGCAGGTACTCGGAATGCCCTTCGGCGAAAGGATGCCAAACCAGCGAGTGTATAAATCCCTCTTTGGCAAGGGTGAGCCTTTCCTGGCAAAATCGCTCTTCCGCTTCCCCATGATTTCGAAAACCCTCAACAGGCAACAGCGAGTCTTTGTCGTAGACAACCCGCTTCTTGTGATCATCCCACTGCCCGTGAGTTTCCCTCACGAAGTAGACAAGTTCTCCAGCAACCTTCGCTTCCAAGAGCCGCAACTCATAAAACCCCGAGTTCTTCATGGCCGCTTTCCTCCCCGGTCCTCAGGAGAACTTCCTGCTGCGTGAATAGTCCTACAATCGTTGTTGAAATCGCAATAGCACTTTTTGTCAGCGGTCCCAAACGTAACTTGTGCGGAGCATCAAGTTCATGACTCATGGCCGTAACGTTCAACTACAGGCCGGGAGTTTTCAGGCTGCTCAAGAGTCCGGAGTAGCGCTTCCGCGATTGGTCGTTCCTCACCGCGATCCCCAGGGCCTTCTTCTGCCCAACGACGACGAGCAGTCTCTTGGCACGGGTAATTCCGGTGTAGATCAGATTGCGCTGGAGAAGCATGTAATGTTGCATTGCGACTGGGATGACCACCGCCGGAAACTCCGAGCCCTGTGCTTTGTGGATTGTCACCGCGTACGCCAGCGAGACTTCATCCAACTCCCCGAAGTCGTACGTCACCAGCCTGTCGTCGAACCGGATAAAGAGTTCCTGTTCGACGGGATCGATCTTCTCAACGATGCCGATGTCGCCGTTGAAAACTTCTTTTTTGTAGTTGTTCTCCGTCTGGATGACCTTGTCCCGGACCTGGAACCTCCATCCAAACCGCTCCACCGCGTGCTCACCGGGACGAACTGGGTTAAGGGCAGTCTGCAGCACGGTGTTCAATTCGCGGACTCCAATCGATCCCCTGTTCATTGGGCACAAAACCTGTATGTCCCGGATGGGGTCGAGCCGATGCCCCTTCGGGATTCTGTCTTGAACCAGCCTCACAAGGGTCGCTGCAATCTCCTCCGGTGTTTCCCGTTCGATGAAGTGAAAGTCGGACCCGGCCTCCGCTGTGCGAAGCTCCGGCATCTTCCCTTGGCGGATGAGGTGGGCGCTGGTGATGATCTTGCTCGTGGCCGCCTGGCGGAACACCTCGGTCAAACGAACCACAGGTACCACGCCGCTTTCGATCAGGTCCCGCAAGGCATTCCCCGGACCGACAGAGGGAAGCTGATCCACGTCGCCAACCATGATCAATCCCGACGTCTTCGGAAGGGCGCGGAGCAAGGCATACATCAGGAGCACGTCTACCATCGAGGTTTCATCAATGATGAGGAGATCGCATTCGAGCGGCTTGTCTTCGTTGCGCTGAAACCTTCCCGTGGCCGGGTCAACCTCCAGGAGACGATGAATCGTCTTCGCCTCAAGCCCGGTGGTCTCTGTGAGGCGCTTTGCCGCCCGTCCTGTGGGCGCACACAGCAGGCATTTCACTTTCTTGGCACGGAGGATCAGCAGGATCGAGTTGACCAATGTGGTCTTGCCTACGCCGGGGCCGCCAGTAATGACGGCGACTCGACTGGCTAGGACAGTCTTCAGCGCCTCACGCTGGCTCGGGGCGAGGGTCTTTCCAGTCTTTGTCTCACACCAGGCGACGGCCTTCTCGAAGTCGATCTTCGGGTAGGTCACGCCAGCAGTGGCCAGCCGCTTGATCTTCGTGGCAATCCCGTCTTCCGCCTTCCGGAGGTGCGGCAGGAAGACAAGCGGTTCACTGTCGATCTCCTCCAGGAGAAGGAGGCCGCCGGTAAGCATGTGCGACAACGCCTGCTCGATGATCTCCGTGGGTACCTCAAGCAGCTTCATTGCCGTCGTCTTCAGCTTTTCCAGCGGCAGCGCACAATGGCCTTCGGAGGTAGCCCCCAGGAGCACGTGGCTGATTCCAGCCCGAGCACGATTCTGCGAATCCTTTGGTACCCCGACACTCTGCGCGATCTTATCCGCCGTGGCGAATCCTATGCCGTGAATCTCCTTCGCCAGTGTGTACGGGTTCTCCTGAACAGTTTGGATGGCGAGATTGCCGTAGGTCTTGAAGATACGTACAGCTCGTCCGGTACTGACTCCGTGGCTATGCAGGAAGAGCATGATCTCTCGGATCTGCATGCCCTCCTGCCAGGCATTGGCGATCTTTTCCCGGCGCTTCGGCCCGATACCATCGACGGATTCAAGGTCGGCGGGATTGTCGCTGATTACGCCCAGCACGTCCGCGCCGAAGTGATCCACCAGCTTCTTTGCAAGCACGGGGCCGACGCCTTTCACAAATCCGCCGCCAAGGTAGCGCTCAACTCCTTCGCTCGTAGTCGGAGGGGTAGCCTTCAGGACCTGAGCCTTGAATTGGAGCCCGTGCTCCTTGTCGCGGACCCACCATCCTTTGGCGGTCAGCCACTCTCCGGCGCTCACAGTCGGCACGGAGCCGAGTATCGTCACCAAATCCCGCTGCCCACGGACCTTCACACGGAGGACGGCAAAGCCGCTCTCTTCATTGAAAAATGTGACCCGTTCCACAAGTCCTGCGATCTCTTCCGTGGGGGCACTGGGTTGTGAGGAGGAGCCGGGCATCCTGATCGAAGTCTATGCGGTCGGAGCCGACAGCAGTTGTGCGAATCGTGACATGCCACGTTCGCGCCCTGTCTATTCGATCTTGTACCGTTGGGTCGGCGAGCGCCTCCGCCTCTCAGAACAAAGCTCCACAAGCTCCCAAACCTTTCGGACGATGAGAATCCGGTCAGCGTTCTTGTTGTACACCCGTTTCCGCCATACAAGCGGCATCCTCATCAGCCCAGGGGTTGAACATCATTCCACCCTCTGCATTTTCCGGCGAGTACTGCTCCCAGCGGCCTTCAGCTTCATCCTCTTCAAACCACGGGTATACGGCGCACGGCAGGACGCCGCACTCGTCATCGAATTCATCCGCGAACTCCTCATCGAGCGCAACCTGAGGGTCGGTGGGCATTTCCTCAACAGCCTTGGCGAAGCAATCGTCGAAGTGACGATGCATCTGCCCCCGAGTATCGAACCGATAAGAACAATCCGGGGTGATGCACTGGAATTTTCCTGTCGTTTTGAGCGTCAATATCGGGACATCCTCGTCAAGCTCTCTCTCCCGCTGGAGTTCTTCTTCGTGCTGCTGCTGCTCGCCCGCGATCTCGTCTTCATGAGCTCGTTTCATCTCCTGCACTGCGTGTGAGCCAGCATTCTCCAGATACCATGATGGGTACTGCTCGCCGAGTCGCTGCCGGAGCGTCTCGCCCTTCCGCCGCAGAACGTAGACCAGCTTCATGACCGATTCGCCATTTTCTAACAGCCGGAGTGGAGTGCAGCAGACAAATCGATGCTTTGTCGTCTGTGCGGCATCGATGGCGTCTTCAATGTCCTTGAACTTCCAGCCGCGGTTCAGTGCGTCGATAAAATCGCTTGTGTACAGGACCTCCCAATGCTCAAAGGCGTAGGCCTTTTCGCCCTTGGCCTTCCGCTGTTCGAGGTATCCAGCAAACTGGTATGCCAACGAATAGGCCCGGAGGTAGGTGTCCAATGCGTTTCTCTTGGTTTCCTCGACCAGTGCCTTCGCGATTTGATAAGGGGTCGTGGGGCGGGGGGGCGGCGGCATTGGGGGGTGGGGCCAAGGCCTCTTTGGACGGCGGAGGCGGCACGGGTTCTCGCTTGGCTAGGACGGCAAGCATCTCTTCCTTGGAACGGGCAGCGGCAGCTGCGGACTCGAGCGGGGAGACGGGCTTGGGACGAGAGTCAGATTCAAACTCTGAACAGGAAGAAAACTCTTCACAAGAACTTTGAACGGCACACAGCGGGGGGTTTGGGGGCGGAGCCCCCATTGTCTTTCCCCGATAGGGTATTCGTAGAAACTACTACATCATGACCTTTGCCGGTGGAGCGAAGCTCCGCTCTGCAAATGCTTTCAAGTGCATTTACTTCGTCTCCTTTTACATTACTGGGTATACAAACTACACCGCCAACCTGTCGGGTGGCTGGCGACAAGGTGTCGTGTGGCCATACGCCATCCTGGCGGGTGCCCTCTTCGCCATCCGCCTCAGTGTCGTCCGGTAGAGTTTCCGATACCAGCTCGGTCCTTCGGGATTCCGCTTGCGCGAGTTAAATAGAGCCTCGTTCGGCCGGTAATGATTGAATTCCTTCCCGCCTTTGCGGTAGGTACGGATTGCGAATACACCGTCCTTTTTGAACTGGGCAACTGCTCTCTGCACTTGTCGAAGCGAGAACCCGGTCGTCTCAGCGATGTAATTCTCGCCGGCGGTGTACCACCCAGCATGCTGCTGGCCGTCTTTACGAACCAACGAGCAGATTCTGTACATTATGTTTTTGTATGAGCCGTGCCCGTCGTATAGGGTGGACTCTGTTGCTGCTTTCAAATGTGGCCAAGCCATGTTAGTTGTCCCCCTTCTCGCTCGTCTTGACTTTGGGACGGGGGCCGGCTGGCCGGCTGATGTTGTTCTTTTGGGCGGTCCTCAGGACAAGAGCTTCACTTAGGCCGACCTGTTGGGCCACCATCCAATACGGTGATTCGGGATGGGCAGCGATTTCGCTCATCACTTCTTGTTCGAAGTCCTGCCGGATGGCCTGAAATGCCGCCAGCAGCTTCGACTTCTTGGGATTTGGGTGCATACAAAGACTCCTTAAGGTAGTTGCCAGTTAACGTCTGGCATCTACTTACTGAGTCTCGCATAAT
>PKXI01000054.1 GCA_003133425.1 Acidobacteriaceae bacterium | reverse complement strand
TCGGGAATCCGCTCGCGTTCAGCGGGGTCATTGAATCTGGCAAAATGAGCGAACTCATTTCGCCGGCCCGCGGTAATAGCAGCAGCCAGATCCTTCTCGAAATCACAGAAAAAGAGAAACGGTGTTTCAGCCCCGAACTCTTCACCCATGAAGAGCAACGGTGGGGAAGGCGCGAGCAGGAGGATCGCCACCGCCGCGCGGACCGCACGGTGATCCGCGATCTGAATGATCCGCTCGCCGAATGCCCGGTTACCGACCTGGTCATGATTTTGAAGGAAAGAGACAAATGCAGTAGGCGGCAGGCCCTCGGTGGGTTCACCACGCGTTTCGCCATTCCTGTGGAGTGAAATCTCGCCCTGGTAGGCGAATCCGTCGGCAAGGCAACGGCCCAATTGATCGATTGGACGTTGCGAATAGTCCGCATAATAACCGTCCCGTTCACCAGTGATCAGCACGTGCAACGCGTGGTGGACGTCGTCGTTCCATTGGGCGGTGTACGCCAGCGGCTGGCAGCGCTCGGTACGTTGAAGGTAACGCGCCTGGTTTTGGTCGTTTTCCAGGATTAGGTGGACGTGGCGATCCGGCTCGACGGAATTCCGGACGGCATCGGCCAATGCAGTGAGGATGTGGGGTGTGGAGTCGTCGATGATCGCGTGAACCGCGTCCAGACGCAGTCCGTCGAAATGGTATTCGGTCAGCCAGTAGAGAGCGTTGTGGATGAAGAAGTCCCGCACGGCTCGGCTGTCTAGGCTATCGAAGTTGATGCCTTCTCCCCAGGGAGTCGAGTGCCGATCAGTAAAGAATTGTGGCGCGTAGGACCTGAGATAATTTCCTTCCGGGCCAAAGTGGTTATAGACAACATCCAGCAAAACCATCAGTCCGCGGTCATGGGCACTTTGGACTAGCTCCTTGAGATCTTCGGGGCGGCCGTAAGTGCTATCTGGAGCGAAGGGGAAGACGCCGTCGTAACCCCAGTTGCGCTGGCCGGGAAAGTCGGCAACCGGCATCAACTCCACGGCAGTGATTCCCAGATCCGCGAGATAGGCGAGCCGCTTGCCCACGGCGGAGAACGTCCCGGACGGGGTGAAGGTTCCGACGTGCAATTCATATAGAACGGCCTCTTCCCACCGGCGGCCATGCCAGTCGCGATCCTGCCAGTCGAAGGCGCCGGGGTCGATAACTTCGCTGGGTCCATGCACGTCCCGAGGCTGAAACCGGGAAGCTGGGTCGGAGACTTCCTGCCCACCATCGATCCGGAAATGGTATTGAGTCCCAGGAACGGCCGCATCGGTGGCTAACTCAAACCAACCCTTATCGCACGGCTCCAGAGGAAGCCGCATAGACCTGTTCGCACCAGCAAGGGAGAGCTCAACCTGACGTGCGGCCGGGGCCCACAAACGAAAACGCACGCTTCCGTCGTCGCGACACTCGGCGCCGAACGGCATGCTATAGCGGCGCTTCATTCGGCTCTTCCTTTTTGCCGATTCCGCGTCGTTCCAGCAACACGACCATGGACCGCGCTTGCAGAGGATAGGGGGTGCCGCCGTCGTACGTTTCGAGGGAGCGCAAACCACCTTCTCGTGAGGTGTCCATCCATGCGGTCCAGCGAGAACCGGCACGTAATGCCGGCAAAGTGAATCCAACATCTTCGTGGTGAGCGTTGAGAAGCACGAGGAAGTTTTCATCGCGGAGTTCCCGGCCGCGTTCATCGGTCTCATCCACTCCCTCCCCGGATAGAAACACTCCCAGGTAGTGTAGCGAAGGATCGCGCCACTCGTCCTCGCTTATCTCATTGCCGCTAGGATTGAGCCACAACACATCTTTTACACTTGCACCTTTGATTGGGCGGCCCTGAAAAAAACGCCGACGGTGGAATACAGGATGCCTCTTGCGCAGGCTGATCATTCGCTGCACAAACGCCAGCAAGTCGCGATCTTGAGGCTGCAAATTCCAGTTCAGCCAGCTTGTCGCATTGTCCTGGCAGTAGGCGTTGTTGTTTCCCAGTTGCGTATGGCCGATGGCATCACCTGCGTACAGCATCGGTACGCCCTGGGACAGCAGCAGCATGGCCAGGAGATTCCGCTTTTGCTTGGCGCGCAGATCCTGGATGTTGGAATCGTCCGTGGGACCCTCTGCTCCGCAATTCCAGCTGAGATTATTGTTGTTGCCATCCCGATTCTCTTCGCCGTTGGCTTCATTGTGTTTTTCGTTGTAACTGACCAGATCCTGCAAGGTGAAGCCGTCATGCGCGGTGAGAAAATTGATGCTTGCATAGGGACGCCGGCCGCTGTGTGCGTAAAGGTCGCTCGAACCTGTGATGCGATAAGCCAGGTCTCCCAGCAGTCCTTCGCCACCCTTCCAATAAGCACGCACTGTATCCCGGTAGCGATCGTTCCATTCCGTCCATCCCACCGGGAAGTTTCCGACCTGATAGCCTCCTTCGCCGAGGTCCCAGGGTTCGGCGATCAGCTTTACCTGCGAGAGGACGGGATCCTGATGGATGATGTCGAGGAACGCTCCCAAGCGATCAACCTCATGCAGTTCGCGGGCGAGGGTGGCAGCCAGGTCAAAGCGGAAGCCGTCCACGTGCATCTCGAGAACCCAGTAGCGCAGACTGTCCATGATCAGCTGCAGCACCCGCGGATGCTGCATGTTCAGCGTGTTTCCCGTGCCTGTGTAGTCCTTGTAATAGCGAGAACTATCAGGCACAAGGCGGTAATAGGTGCTGTTGTCGATGCCCTTTAGCGAGAGCGTGGGGCCAAGATGATTGCCCTCCGCCGTGTGGTTGTAGACGACATCGAGAATCACTTCCAGTCCCGCGGAGTGCAGGGTCTTAACCATGGTCTTGAATTCGTAGATTGAGTTGGTTGTCAGGTATCGAGGTTCGAGCGCAAAAAATCCGATGGAATTATAACCCCAGTAGTTGCGGAGTCCGCGTTCCGTGAGTCGGCGGTCGTCCATGAAGCTGTGCACGGGCATGAGCTCGATCGCGGTCACTCCCAAGCGCGTGAGGTGTTCGATAACCGGAGCTGTGGCCAGACCCTCATACGTCCCCCGTAAACGGGCCGGAACGTCAGGGTGGCGCATGGTGAATCCCTTGACGTGGAGCTCATAGATCAAGGTATCGTGCCAAGGGATCTTGGGTGGTGCATCAGATTCCCAAGTGAAAGCGGAGTCGATCACTCGGTTCTTGGGCATTCCAATGGCATCATCGCGCCGGTCAAATGACAGGTCCTCCTGCCTGTGTCCGACCCTGTATCCGAAGTGGGCGTCGCTCCACCGGATGGTTCCCTGAACTTGCTTGCCATAGGGGTCGAGCAGGAGCTTGTGGTGATTAAAACGATGGCCTTGCTCCGGGGCGTAGGGGCCATACACCCGGTATCCGTACAATTGGCCCGGACGTAGTTCCGGCAGATAGCCGTGCCAGACCATGTCAGTTTGCTCGCGGATCTGGACACGAAGAGTCTCACGTTTCCCAGAACTGTCGAACAGGCAAAGTTCCACTTTCTCCGCGTGCTCTGAGTAGAGCGCGAAGTTGACGCCCTCGCCGTCCCAGGTTGATCCCAAGGGATAAGGTTGGCCAGGCCAAACGATGGGCTGAGGTTCATTGGACATCTATCTTGTATTCCTCCGACGTACCAGAAGGAAGCTTCTTGGAGCTTAGGATACATCCGTGAGGATCCAAAATCACAATACTGGCGGAATCGATCTGCCGCATCGGAGCCCTGACGGTGTACGACATCGCACACCGGATTGGCGCTTATTTCGGGAAATTGCCGGAGAACGTGTATCTGCATGCCGGAACGAGGATTGGTGCGCGGGCTTTTAACATTATAGGGGTATTTACTTGA
>PKXI01000237.1:223-7272 GCA_003133425.1 Acidobacteriaceae bacterium | reverse complement strand
TGTTCAACGACGGAAAGATCGACGTGATTGTTAACCCCATTGATGGCCCTCCGGTGTTGCTGCGGAATGTGAATCCCGATCATCACCACTGGGTGGAGATGAGCCTGGTAGGTGGACCGAAGAGTCCAAGGGATGCAACCTGCGCCACGGTCTACCTGAAGGCAAATGGCATGCGGATGCGGCAGGATGTTCTTGCCAGTGGCAGCTATATTTCGGCAAACGACCGGCGGCCTCACTTTGGGCTGGGCGATGCGACAGATGCTGGCACGGCGGAGATTCATTGGCCCGATGGCACAAAGGAGACCCTGAAACTGCCGGCTGTTGACCGCATCTACACCATCACAGAGGGCAAAGGGATCACAGGCGAATTGTGTAATAAGAAGCCGTGCACGGAAGGGAAAGCCGCGGGCCCCGTAAAGGCGACATCTTCCGCTCAATAGTTATTTCGGCGGCGACTTGTCGCCAGCTTCTGCGCGCGACTCTTTCAAGGAGGGTCACTGTTGTCCGCACTGTATCGGCAAGCTAGCCAGCGATTCGCCAGCCGTCAGCTCCCTATCGGGATTGCCACGGCCTTGAACCTTTGCGCGGTAGTCCTCTCTCAAGGCTGGATAGCGCAAGCGCAGGAACCTGTGACGCCCGCCAGAGGAGGTATGGGCGGTATTGCTTCCGCCGGAACATTCGCTCCGGTCTACGATTCGGAGAAGCGGCCCATTACCGCAGGAGGATTTGTCGACAAAGGACCGGTGGTTTTCGAAGACATCACCAAAGCTTCAGGCCTGGCTTCGTGGAATCACGTCATGGGTACGCCTCAAAAGAAATTCATTCTGGAAACAGACGGATCAGGTGTCGGACTGATTGACTACGACAATGATGGTTGGCTCGATATCTTCCTGGTGAACGGCTCCACCTACAACGCTCTTGAAGGCAACGAAGACCCGCCGCACGCAGCCCTGTTTCATAACAATCATGACGGAACGTTTACCAACGTCACAGAAAAAGCCGGCGTGGCGAACGATCGCTGGGGATTCGGTGTCGCAATCGGTGACTATGACAACGACGGCTGGCCAGATATATTCGTGGCCAACTTTGGCAAGAACCGTCTCTACCACAACAATCATGACGGAACCTTTACCGATGTAGCGGAACAGGCTGGCGTTACGCTGGGCAACTGGTCTGACGGTGCAACCTGGGGGGACTACGACGGCGACGGCCGGCTCGATCTATTTGTCTCTGGATATGTCCATGATGACATCAAGAATCAGCCAAGTTCCGAAGCTGGCGCGACGATTCCTGCCTTCTGCCAGATGCGTGGCGTACCGGTGGAATGTGGTCCGCGCGGGCTGCCCGGCGAGCCTGACCACCTATTTCACAATGATGGAAATGGGAAGTTCACAGATGTCAGCACAAAGGCAGGCGTCTCCGATCCCGAAGCGTTTTACGGTTTTACATCGGTTTTTGTGGACGTGAACAACGACGGTAAAGTGGACTTGTTGGTGGCGAACGATTCCGAGCGCAATTTTCTTTATATCAATAAGGGCGATGGCACTTTCGACGATCAGAGCCTTATTTCCGGATTTGCTTTCAACGGAGATGGCCGTGAGATTGCCTCCATGGGCTTGGGAGTAGGCGACTACCTGAACAATGGCCGCGTCGATGTTTTAGTGACTGATTTTTCAGACGACTACAAAGCTCTGTATAGAAACGATGGCGACGCCAGCTTTACCGAAGCGGCCCGAGATGCGGGAATCGCTCAGATAGCGGTGCCGTTTGTGGGTTGGGGAGCCGGCTTTATCGACTACGATAACGACGGATGGAAGGATGCGATGATGGTGAACGGCCACGTCTATCCCCAGGTTGACGAGCATGATTGGGGTACTACCTACGCCCAGCGCCCGCTACTCTTCCACAACAATCACAAAGGCAAGTTTGACTACGTACCGCCTGTAAAGGGGTCTGGTCTCGCGGTGCTCACGAGGGGGCGCGGTGCGGCATTTGGCGATCTCTTCAATAACGGCAAGATTGATGTGGTCATCAATCCAGTGGATCGACCTCCTGTATTGCTGAAGAATGTCAACCCAGATCATCATCATTGGGTGGAAATGAAGCTTGTCGGTGGGCCCAAGAGTCCACGGGATGCTGTCGGCGCAACAGTGTATCTAACCGCAAATGACATTCGCCAACGAGAAGATGTAATGAGCGGAGGCAGTTACATCTCCTCCAATGACCAGCGCCCGCACTTTGGCCTGGGTGACGCAACCGATGCCGGAACAGCTGAAATTCATTGGCCCTCGGGCACAAAGCAAATTGTGAAGTTGCCTGGAGTAGATCGCATCTTCACGATTAAGGAAGGGCAGGGAATCACGGACGTGCTTTGTACCTCGTCTCAATGTGCACCCAAAGCGAAGGGCAGTCTGACTAGCGAGTAGGGTGTTTTGAAGTAGGACATGCCCATCAGACGAGGCGGCACAGACACAGCAGCGCAAGCAATGGCGGTAAAATTGAGGAGCTTACTCGGTGGCATAGGTGCAACATCAATGGGAAGGATACCTACCGTCCAAAGAGGCAGGAGATGGCGAGCAGGCTAATGATGTGGAGTCAACGTACTTCCGGCCTTTTTGTCTCGGCGCAGCTTGCGGGTCGAGGGTGCATCGTCGCTCTTGGCCTATGTATCAGCGTCTCTTGCGTCGCGCGTGGAGGTCTCGTTGCGGCCGCGCAGGAGAATGATTCACCTGTTGCATCAATTGAATCGCTGGTTCGTTCGGAGCAATACGATCAAGCCCTGCAGTTGACCAAGACCCAACTGCATACAAAATCGAACGACGTTCGACTGTGGACGCTGGAAGGGATTATCTATTCGCTCAAGGGCGAGAAAACATACGCAATTGGTTCTTTCGACAGGGCACTGCGCATTTCGCCTACGTACAGGCCGGCGTTGAAGGGAGAAGTTCAACTCCTCTATGAGTCCGGCGACAAACGCGCGATTCCGCAACTCAATCGAATTCTGAAGGCAGATCCACACGATCTGACAGCCCAGGAAATGCTGGCGATGCTCCAGAAGAAACAGGGCGACTGCCAGTCCGCGAACGAGCATTTCGCAGTAAGCTTCGGGCAGATGGGAACCCATCCTGAGACGCTTGAGGCCTATGGATATTGTCTTGTACAGATGAAGGAGTTTGAGAAAGCCGTACCTATTTTTCAAGAACTGGCCGATCTGCTTTCTGACCGCACCTATCCTAAATACGATCTTGCGGTCGTGTTGATCGCGACGAATCAAAATGACGCCGCGTTGAAAGTGCTTGCGCCTTTAGTTACGGATGATCAACAGGACCCGGACATTCTAAGCCTTGCTTCACAAGCTTATGAGGCAATGGGAAACACGCCAAAGGCTGTAGCGCTGCTTCGCCAGGCGATTGTCTTGAGCCCAACGACAGCAAGCTACTACGTCATGTTTTCGGAGATCTGCCTGACTCATGATTCGTTCCAGGCTGGAATCGACATGATCAATGCGGGACTGCAGCGAATCCCGGATGAGTCAGCCCTCTATATTTCCCGCGGAATTCTTTATGCTCAGTTGGCGCAGTACGATAAGGCGGAAGACGATTTCAAGCGGGTGGAGAAGTTGGATTCAGCGCAGAGCATTAGTTCTTACGCCGGCGACCTCACAGAAGTAATGAAGAACAATCCCGATCAGGCGCTGGCTAAGCTGCGAACCCAGCTTCAGGCCCAACCGGAAAACCCGCTGTTGAATTATCTTCTGGCGCAGCTTCTTATGAACCAGGCTCCCGCAGTCGGAAGCGAAGCGTTCAAAGAAGCGATGAAGGCGGCACTGCTCACCATCAAGCTGAAGCCCGATCATGTGGGCTCGAGAGACCTTCTTGCAAGCATGTACATGAGGACCGGGCAGTACGATCTGGCGATTGAACAATGCAAGACCGCGCTGAAGTACTCACCGTCCGACGAGACCGCGATGTACCATCTGATCATTTCGATGCGCCATACTGGACACACTGATGATCTGAAGCCCCTGGTGGATCGCCTCGCTGTGTTACATCAAGAGTCAGCTAAGCATGAAACGGAAAGAAAGCAATACCGGCTCGTCGTGGAACCGGCGCCCGCAAAGTAGAGGCTCTGCGATGGCGCCTTCACGCTCAGAAAGGCAGAACACTGAATTCCTGAGCGCGGCGATCTATATCGCTCATTGACGCTGACGAACAAGATGCTTGCCGATCGGCCTAGATCACCCTGATTCGATAGACGCACTTCTTGCCGCAACGGAGAATCGATTCCTCCAATTCCGCTGTAACCGGCCGTCCGAGGATCTCTGAGTAGGCCTCCACCTGCCACCCCAATGTGCAATCGCAGAAACTTGGGGGCGTCACACCCTCTTTTACCATCGGACAACTGCACCCAGGGCCTTTGTCAACGATACGGATCGTGCCCTTCGCCTCGTCGTATTCGGCCTCTGCCATCCAGTTTCGACGGCCTTCTTCAAGAAACCCTTTGATGTTTCCCTTGTAGCGATCGATCAAAGCGGCCTTATAAGTGTCTGCGCACCTGGCCCCCAGTGCATGCAAAGTCTCTTTGCGTTCATCCTCAGGCAGTCTTGTTTCAAGGATTTCGATCAGTTTCGAGAAACGAAGTCGTGCCGCATCTGCCTTGTCTCGAACGTTTGCAAACTCCTTGGGATCGCAGGAACGAGACGTGTCTTCAGATACCTGTGCCTCAGACTTCCTCACTTCACTACACAGGCCAGTCGCGCACACAGCAGCAACACAATTCCTTACGAAGTCTTTTCGATTGATCATGAGCGTAGCTACTCCTTTCTGAGAATTCAGAACCTGATCCGGTCAACGGGAAGGCGGAATTCCGCGCGGGGTCAATCAGTTCATCCCCCAACCCTTGGAAGTCCTCAACTCCTACTCAAATCGTAATGAGGACATGCGTCCTCTAGCTCTCCATTTCGATCGTCATGAACAGCCTCATCCATCGGGCCCCGTCCGCAGTCAATCGAGTTGGTGGATTCGCAAGCAAGACGCGTAGCAACTTCGCCGGCGTTTGGCTCGCAGCTAGATCCACACCTTCGACTCAATTGAGGGCTTGGATCTGAGCGAATGGCCGACTTCGTCATCGCTGGGATAGTCGTGTGGGGGTCCGACACGATTCGTTCGCGCGAAATTCGGAATCGCCAGCATCGGTGAGCCATCCTGCCACTTGCCGGAGATCACCATCACGCCGCCGAGCAGGTCAGGGCGCCACTCGGCCCGGAGCGGCCCATCTCCTGGTTTGCGGTCGATGTTTCCGTTGTCTGCCGTCTCTACGTTGTAGATGAGTGGGCCGTACTTCAAAGCCATGGCTGTAAAGCGAAATGAACCATGAGCTCTCCGCTCAGAATCCAAGGAAAACGGATGTCCTTTTTCTGCAAAATGAGAGATTGGACCTGTACCCGGCAACGCGGTCAAAATCGGTGAGAGGACCCAATTCAGATTGCGCTTCAACCATCGCGAGGCAGTCCAGATAGTGGTGTGCACGATCCTTGTGCCAGCGAGAAGTCAGTTTAGCGCAACGGGTATGAACCACCATCCGCTGACTGTCGATGTCGCTGACCTTCAGGTGAGCCGCTTCGGCGCGGCGTGCGCCGTTGGCATACATCGTCATCAGCAGAACGCGATGAAAGGGTGTATCCGCCGCCTCAATCAGTCGCGCGACTTCTTCCTGACTGAGTACCCCTGGAAGGTGACGCACCTTCTTCGGGTAGGGCGTCTCGGCGATGCTCCAGCCACGCTTCAACACGTGGATGTAGAAGAACCGCAGAGCCGCCAGCCGTAGGATGACGGTGTTGGGACTGAACTTCAACTTGGTGAACAGCATCGCCTGATACTTGCGAATGTCTTCAGGGCCAAGCTGATCGGGTGGGCGCCGGAAGTACCGGCTGAAGTGCGTCACACCGTGCAGGTAGGTGCGGATGGTTGTGTCGGCGAAGTTGCGGCGTTGCAACTCCTCAAGCATGAGCTGACGTAGTTGGTTCACAGAGAGTTCCTCTTCTGCGAACCAAACTACCGGGGTAGCCGCAAATGTCGGCTCAGGAACACGCGTAAGCGTCCGCCGCCGCAGCGGCTTCGTTCAAGTCGGCTAGGCTTCAGGGATCTGATCATTGTTTCCCCCTCGCCGAATCGTCTACTCTGAAACTACGTCATTGCTGAATGAATCTTCCCCCTATTCCGCGCCGCTGGATGCGAATGGTCCCGATGAAAGCCCGTGTCTCCGACCTGACCGCGATCTTTTTTGCTGTCTTCGGCTTCACCTGTTGGGTGCTCGGCGACAGTTGCATCAAGTGGGTCGGGCAATATGGGCTGCCACCCGAAGAGATCGTCGCATTCATGGGTTTGTTCATGGCGCTGACGCTCGCGCTGCAGGCCGCTGTGCGCCGCAACCTCGGCAATCTGCGTCCGCACTCGGTGGTGCGCCAGGTGCTGCGCGCCCTTCTGGACATGACGAACAACGTCTGCGTCGTCATTGCCCTCCGCCATCTCTCGCTGACCATGTTCTACATCCTTGTCTTCACCTCACCGCTGGTCATCTCCCTGCTCTCGGCCGTCTTTATTGGCGAACGCATGACCTCGAAGAAGGCTATTGCGATGCTCACCGGCTTCTGCGGCGTGGTGATCGCGGTGGCCCCCTGGAGCCATGCACAGCGCATCGATCTGATCGGCCTCGTCAGTTGTCTTGTGTGCGTTGCCTGCTTTTCGGTCAACATGGTCTGGTCCCGCGTGCTTACGCGCACTGAATCGCCCGAGAGCCTTGCATTCTGCTCCGGACTTGTGACGGCCATCGGCGGTCTGGCGCTGACCAGCTTCCATCCCCAGCCGCTCACGCCCACGCTCTGGTTGGCCCTGGGAATGATGGGAGTCTTCTGCGCAGCCGGCACGCTCAGCTTCTATGTCGCCGTGAAGCACACATCTGCCAGCAACGTGTCGCAGTACCACTACACCCAGTTGCTCACAGGCGCGTTGATCTCTTACCTCGTGTAGCACGACAAGCCGGGCCTTCCG
>PKXI01000237.1:0-121 GCA_003133425.1 Acidobacteriaceae bacterium | reverse complement strand
CAGGAGTGGTCGCCGCCTCGAACGGCGTTTCCGAGGACTAATCAGATGGCAGGGCGTTAGTGGACGAGATCCAGCGCCGCAAATCGGGCCATCCTAGAGCGAGTTCGGACAGGGAAACACC
>PKXI01000263.1 GCA_003133425.1 Acidobacteriaceae bacterium | reverse complement strand
CGGTCACTCGCTCGGAGACGAGATAGATCTGGAAACTTCGGCCCGGGTTGGCAAAGTAAGATTTTCGGGCAGTTGGCAAGTTCTCTCCTTTATTGCATTGCAAAGATGCATCAAAGCATCAGGCGTGTCTGAGCCTTGGCGGCTGCGCAAATTGGCACTTTATGTGCTCATACAACAAATTCAACAGCTTTGACGGAAGCCATTATCAGGTTGGCAGGGGCGGAATAAAAACTTGCTTCTGAACCACTTCAATCTTCGCGACCAGCCCTTCGGCGTCACGCCGGACCCGCGCTACCTTTTCCTTACCAAGACGCATCGAGCGGCGCTGGAAGGGCTGCTCTATGGGATCCATTCGGGGTTGGGCTTTATCGCGCTGACGGCCGAGCCAGGAATGGGCAAGACCACGCTTATGCGTGTGGCGCTCAACCAGTTGGGTAACACGGCGAGGACGGCTTTCCTCTTCCAGGCGATCACCGACCCAACTGAACTTTTTCGCGCACTGCTGATCGATTTGGGCGAGAAAGATCCGGCGGGTACGCTGATCGATCTGGAGATGCGGCTGAACGAGATCCTGTTGAGGTACAACGAGAGCGGTCAGCGGGTGGTGGTTGTTCTGGATGAAGCTCAGAACCTGGTTGATTCAGTGCTGGAAGCGATACGCATGCTTTCGAACTTCGAGACCTCGCGTCATAAGCTCTTACAGGTTATTCTTTGCGGGCAGCAGCAACTGGCTGACCGGCTGGCCACGCCGGAACTCGTACAACTAAGACAGCGAATTTCGATTTTCGCCACTCTGAAGCCGCTGACTCGACTTGAGACGGCCGGTTACATCGAACACCGCCTTAAAGTGGCGGGCTACGAGAACTCAACTCCGCTGTTTACGCCTGAGGCGGTATCGCTGATCGCCCACTACGGCGACGGAATTCCGCGAAATATCAATAACATCTGCTTTAACTCTCTTTCGATCGGCTGCACGTCAGGAAAGAAGGTGATCGACGCGGAAGCCGTTCGCGAGGCTATCGCCGACCTGGGTTTGGAGGGATCAAAGTTCGGCGAACCGACCGACGACCTGGGTTGGCAGGGAGAAACGCTCGGCGAAACGATCGACGACCCGGGCTTGCAGGGGGCAACGTTCGCCGGACCGATCGACGACCCGGGTTTAGAGGCGGCAACATTCGTCGAACCGATGGACGACCTGGGTTTACAGGAGGCAAGGTTCGGCGAACCGACCGACGACCTGGGTTGGCAGGGAGCAAGATTTGCCGAACCGACCGACGACGCGGGTTTGCAGGGGGAAACGTTCGCCGAACCGACGGACGACCTGGGTTGGCAGAGAGCAAGATTCGCCAATCCGGTCGGGGATTCCGAACCCGACGAGGATGAGTTCGAAGAGCCGGATCTTTCAGAGGAGCGGGAGACCTCGCCGGGCCTGCGCGTCGCGTTGATCGCGGGACTCCTCTTTGCGACGGCTCTGGCGGTAGCAGGTTGGAACGTCGCACGTTCCGGCGGTCCTCATTCCCCGCTGATGTCTCAAGTGACTTCCTGGTTCCACAACTCTCCGCCGGTGAAGAATCAACCTCAGGTGCAGGCTCCAGCGTTGCCTCAAACTCCAGCGTCGCCTCAAGTTGATCAGTCGGCGCAGACTTCCATAAGGCAGCAACGCGAATCTGCGGCGCAGGCTGCCACTCCGTCCCAGGATGATTCCTCGTTGCAGTCTGCAATTCCGTCTCAGGCGAAGCCTGCAAATGAGGGCACGGCGCAGGCGTCGCCCTTTTTCGGGGTCTCGAAACCGAATCGTGAGAGATCCGGCGCAAAACTCCGGGCTTCCAGGGGCACAATCCCGAAGGGCGGAGTGGAGGTGGTTGGAGCTCGCCAAGGCCAATCCGTTGCAGGCATCTGCGTGGAAAGATTCAACGGCTGCTCACCGGCGCTGTTGAACACAATTGTCGAGCTCAATCCTGGCATTAAGGATCAGGATCACCTTGAGGCCGGCCAGCGAGTTTTTCTGCCCGTGATTGAATCTCGGCCGCAACAACGCAATTAAAGCCCATCAGGCAATAGCAGGTCCGAAACAATAGAGGTGGTTGAGAGCGGGCGCTTTGATCCGAAGCACTCTTTTGAGCAACTCGTCGCCCCAGTTCTTAGGTCCCCTCGTGTGCGGCCGGCCACACGCAGGTTTCAACTGTTATTTCCGGATTGGCGGTGATACGGTCGAGACCCGAAGAACTGAGTCCTTTTCTCAGCAGTCTTAGCTAAGTGCATCACCTATTCGGACCAGGTCGAGTGTCGCGATGGAAGCAGTAGGCGGAGGTCCGCGCAGGTCTCAGGATCTAGATCTGCGGCACCGAACAGTCCGCAGGTCAAGCCATCTCCGCCAGCTTTTGAAGCAGCACCTCGTCAGGCTGCGACAGATCGAGAGGAAAAAGTTGCGGCTGCATCAGGCGATGATCGCCTGTGGGCCAGTAGACTTCAATCATGTTGCCGTCGGGGTCGTCGAAGTAGAAAGCGAACGACGCGCCGTGGTTGAACATAAACTTGATCGGAATGCTTTTCTCCACGATGCGCGCGTGGAAGGATCGAAACTCGGCGAGTGAAGAGACCTTGAAAGCGAGATGGACCAGAGCAGGGTCGGCGAACAAAGCTATCTCGTGCGACTCCTCATCGGGGCGGCTGCTCAGAAATGCGCTTGCGCCCAGCGGATGATCGGCGGTGCTCCCGCCGACAATCTGCATGCCAAGGACATCCTTATAGAATTCCGCGGACGCAGCGGGGTCTGAGGCGTGCAATCCTACGTGGTGTACACCTGTGGCTCGCCAAAATAGCGATCTACCTTCAAATCAAGTCGAGGGCCGGTAGACGCGACTTGGCGTGTCCCGCGCAAAACTGGCCTGATGCTGCGCTGGTTGAAGCTTTTGTGGGTCTTGCCTGTTCATTTCTTCTGCTCTCGCACTCAGCTGGCGGAGAGAGCCAGCCTGCACTTGCGGTTTTCACGGAAGCGCCCAATCGCGTAGGTGCCGAAGGTTATTCCGTAAGAGACTCTGCCAGCCACGCAAGCACGGTTTACAGCGGTGTATTTTGTCTGCTTGCATTTCGAGTTGCGCGCGACTGGCGGGGGGAGGTATCCAACTCAAGGACCTTCAGGACCATCAGATTTTTCCAGTCGACCAAACGCGAATGCTTTCGTTTGCGGCGCGGCAATAGCCCAGCGACGTACCGAACCAAATACGGATCGTGTCACGTGACCTCAAGCAGGTCCCTTCTGATCTCGATGGCGCGGTCGCGGCGGGCGCCCCAGAACTCGAGGTAGGGCACTGGACTCTTAGGAGTTGCATTGGAGAAGAACTTTATCCCCAGCGCCACTGTCCGTATATGAGACACTTTTCCCTCTAATTCACCCCTCCAAATCCCTCAGAACGTTGTTACCCCGCCCGAAACCAACTTTCACTGAATTTTTTGTCGCCCCAGACGTTACGCGAAACAGCTGGGTCGTGCGAATGTGGGATCAACAGAAGTTTTTCAGTTCCGGTCAAATCCGCAAGCCTTTGACCAGTAGTCGTTTATAACTGGAGAGTGCCAAGTTCT
>PKXI01000115.1 GCA_003133425.1 Acidobacteriaceae bacterium | reverse complement strand
GGCAGAGCCCTCATGCAGTGTCTCAAGGCGTACACGGTCGAGCGCCACGGGCTTCTTCTTCTTGCGTACTTCGCCGAATGCGGCGTCCAACTGGATGTAGCCGATGAAATCCGGCTGAAGAATCATAGCGGTCCACTTCCATGTGGACTTGTCCTGTCGATGAAACGCGTGCGGGTCGTTGGCCCACCACAGGCCCTCCAGCGGCATCACACCGTAGTCCACCGCCTGCGGACTCTTTTTGAGCGAGAACTTCAGCGTGTACGAAAGTGAGTAGAGCGCCTCGATTGCCTGGATAAAGGCCGGGGATGTGTTGGGGTCGCCCTCGCCGTCCACCATGAGGTATGTCAGCGGGGGTACGTCAACCGCCACAATTTCCGTAGCCGGCGGTTGATAAAGATGCTTCCACTGCATCTTCAGGTCGAGCTTTTCCATAGCAGTTCACCGCGAGGGCGGAATGCCGCTCCAGAGTATAGCTCCGATTCTGGTTCGATCATAGTGACGTGCCGAATAGTTTGCGAGAAAAACGGGAATGGTCTTGTCCAGATTCTGTCAGACCCATCGGGGTTTACAAAAAGTAACTGACGAATTGGCGATTCAGGAAGAACTCAATTCCAGCCTTGTACTGCCCGCTTTGTAGCGACTTCGTTTGCTAAAAACGACTTGGCTATTGGCCTGCTTTCAATACAAACCAAACCTTTGCGTGGCCCGATCACCTTAGACTCGGCATCTCCGGAACCGCAGCTCCATCGCCGCGTGGATCGGAAGCTCCAAAGTTCATGCCCGTTGCGCTGTCGTGTTCAACGGCGTTGCCTCGACCCATGTTTTCTGTGTACTCCTTGTGCACTTCGAAGATGTGACCCATCTTCGTCAGCGCGTCGATGGTGGACGGGCCAACGCGGGATTCGATCTGGATGTTGCAGCCCAGAGTCGATGTGACCGTGAAGCGAGCTTCTTCGAGCGCGGCCTGGATATTCATGCCGTAATCGACCATATTGGACACGAACTGGGCATGGGCGAGCGGTTGATTCATACCGCCCATAATGCCGAAGCCGATGTGCCGATCTCCCATCTGCATGAATGCAGGGATAATGGTGTGGAAGGGTCGCTTGTGGCCGGCCAGAGCGTCCGGTGATGTGGGATCCAGTGAGAACGCGCCCCCGCGGTTATGCAACACGAATCCCATGCCGTCTACCGTTATGTCAGAACCGAAGGCGGCGTAGTTGCTTTGAATCATGGAAAGAATATTGCCTTCGCGGTCGACAACGGTGAAGTAAGTCGTGTCGCTCTTGGAGAGTGCACCGGGAGCGACTTTGCAGTTCGCCCGGCTTGGATCGATCAGATGCGCCCGCTGTGCCGCGTAGCTCTTGGAAAGCAGCTCCTCCGCAGGAATCTTATTGAAGCGTGGATCGCCGTCATAGGCCTTCACATCGGCGTAGGCCAGCTTCATCGCCTCGATGCGTGTGTGCAGTTCACCCGGGCTGTAGGGGCCGTCGGGATCGGGTTTGGATTGCTCCATGATGTTGAGCATCTCCAGCGCGGCCAGGCCATCGCCATTGGGCGGTAGTTCGTAGATTGTCCACCCGCGATAGCTCACCGAGATGGGCTCGACCCACTCGGCCGAATACTCCGCCAGGTCCAAGGCGGTCATGGTTCCGCCAAGTTCCGCGGAGGTTTTCAGAATCGCCTGGGCAATCGCGCCTTTGTAGAAAGCGGTCTCACCTTCGCTAGCGACCAGCGTGAGCGCGCGGGCAAGATCCGGGTTACGGAAGAGCTCGCCTCGCTCGGGTGCCTTATCCCCAGGCAGGAAAACACGCCGGCTCTCCGGATTCGTAATCAGCCACTTACGGCTCGTCTTCCAATCGTCATCCATGATCTCGGGAACGGCGTAGCCATTGCCGGCGAAAAAGATGGCGGGCTGGAAGAGGTCGCGCCACGGGAGCTTGCCGAAGCGGCCATGAAGCTTGGCCCACCCGTCGACCGCCCCCGGAACCGTGACTGAGTCGATCCCAAACCTGGGCATCTGATCCAGGCCTTTGCCCTTCAGATGTTCGATGGTGAGGCTTTTGGGAGCCCATCCGCTTGCGTTGATGCCGGTGAGCTTTCCCGTCTTCGCATCATAGTAGATTGCAAACAGATCGCCGCCGAGGCCATTCATCATCGGTTCCATTACGCCGAGCACCGCGTTTGCCGCGATGCCCGCATCAATCGCCGAGCCGCCGTGCTCGAGCATGCGCGCACCCGCCTGCGAGGCCTCGACCTCACTCGTCGCGACGATCCCGAAAGGTGTCGAAACGACGGATCTTCCATAGGAGCGATCCTGGGCCCTGAGACCTAACGAGGAGGTCAGCAAGAGAACAGGCACAAGCAATCGAAGCGACGTAATGAAATCCCTCCCCGAAGAGCAAGCTCAATACAGCAGATGGTTTAACGAACCACGGTACTGACCTGCAGAAGTCCTTCGCCACCGCGCCCACGGAATAGAAACGCCCCGCTAACCTGAAGTTCTGAGCGGCGACG
>PKXI01000444.1 GCA_003133425.1 Acidobacteriaceae bacterium | reverse complement strand
GGAGAACTTGGCACTCTCCAGCGGTTAACTGATGGTAATCAAAAGCTTCCAAGATGATCTTTACTGGACTGATCGGAACGCTCGGAAAGCGTGCATAGCGCATTGGCGCCGAAGATGTAAGTGCAATCGGGTGAAGGCAAGGGGAATGAACATTGGAGCGCTGCTAGAGCGTTCCGACGATTTTCGTCGGAACGAACTTAAGAAGTGGTCGCTGCGCGTATTTATTGGTGGTCACAAGGTGACTACGAACCCGGATGGTAAGGGGCGCTCGAAACATCTGCGGACTCGCGTGAGTTGATAGCTATCTCGATGGAAGAAGCCATCGGGATCATCGACGAACTTATCCTTTGCAAACCGCCGGTAGCGTGTCGGACAAGAGCAGAACGGGCAACCTTGCGTTTGCGACCAAGCGGCGGGTCGAACTAAGGGGCACCGTGTACTAGGTCTCACCTCCTACTCAGAATTCATCGCACGTGGGGAACTGTCTAGATCCGCGATCTTTCCCGAGTAGAATAATGAAGTCGCGACCCAAGTTCATCGGGAGTCACAGTTCGCAATCTGCCCGCATGTACTGCCCGAATAGTCGCAACCAACTCGTCTGCTGTCATTCCATTTAACAAGTAAGTCTGTGCGCCGGCTTCGAGGGCGCAAGGAAGGTCCTCATCGTCCTCAAAAGTGGTGAGGACAATGATTCGGGCCATCGGCGATTCCAGACGGATGCGCTTAATGACTTCCACGCCCAGTCGCCCGGGAATGCGCAAGTCGATCAGCGTGACATCAGGGTGGTTCGTGCAAAACTGTTCAATAGCCTCTCGACCATTGGCAGCTTCCCCCACCACCACCAGGCCGGCGGTCATCTCCAAGAGTCCCACCAGTCCCTTGCGGACCACATAATGTGCTTCCACAACGAGAATTCGAATTTGTTCTGCAGTCACATTTGCTCCCTCAGCCCGAATCGAGCCCCAAACCGGAGCTAAGGTCGACTCTCGTCTCATAGCGAACCTTGGTTGAAGTTCAGAAGTTTTGTCGGAGAATCGACGGGACGAGGATACGCCGGAAGCGCTGCGCACACACCGGGACAACGATGGAGCTCAGCGTCACCCATAAGTAGCAGTAAGAAAGTGATTTAGCTCACTCAGACCTCTTGCGAGGCAACGTGATCGCGCCCGTTTTGACAGACCAAGCTTTACAGTCGCCGGGCAATCTGATTCCACCCTGGGTGGTTTCAGCTTCCAACAAAGTTACGTTCTCTCCGATGAGCGGGAGGCGATTTGCTGTGTCAGATATGGATGTTTCTAGTTGAATGTGGCTTGAAGATCGCGACGATCAGCACGTAGCAAAGGTCAACGGCTGGAGTTTATACAGACGCGATCTGGGAGTGCCAAGAGTGAATCGCGAATGACAGGCGCGAGGAGCATGAAGGGCAGGAAGCATTGCGGATTGCGCATCCGGGATTAGCGTCGGATCCGCAGCATCCTTCCCACGCTTGCACTGTGTGCAAGACGTGGTTTGAGATCAATCAACACCGCTAAGCGTGAAGCACTTCCAACCTGCCATTTTGCTCTGAAGAGTTAAGTGCCGGGACTGAGAAGCCCACTCTGGAACGTAACCCTAACTTCCATCACGGATCACGCGGCACGAATCGATATCGAAGCTCACATCTCCGACGGTGAGGCGCGTCTGATCGCGGAATCCTTCGACAAAGCGCACAAAGCGCCACACGTCAGCAAAGTTGCTCGCCAGGCCGATTGAGGCACGAATGGCACCGGCGCTCTTATGGCCTCGGCTCTGCATCAACCTCAGAAAGCTGAAAAGATTCACATCGGCTCCAAGCGTGAGGGCGGCCAGCATGTCTTCCTCGGTCAATCCCTCGGCTGCCTCTCCAGCGCCGGGATTGCAGAAGCAGCCGGTGCGCAGCGAAATGCCTTCCTGGCCGGCCAGCTCCTCCAGACGGCGATAATCCAGCAGGTGTCCTTGGGGATTCGTACAGGTTCAGCGTCACGGTTCCACCGCGGGCTTCGGTTGTAGCCGGTCCGTAGATGCGGACCATCGGATGGCCGTTGCCGTGTCGCATCGCCAGCAGCTTTTCAAGCATCCATCCCGTCAGGCATCGTACCCGCTCCCCGATGACGTCCATGCCGATCGCCTGCAAGTGGCGCAGCCCGATTTCTACGGCGGGAATCGAGAGATAGTTCAGCGTGCCGTCTTCCAGGGCCGCCTCGCCTGGGGCCAGCACGTGAGCCTGCGCTTGAACAGATGCAAAGTTCACTGTGCCGCCCGCGAACCAGGGCCGTTCGAGCTTCTGAAAGGCAGATCTGCGGATGAGCAGGGCCCCCACTCCGGTTGGATAACCGAACATCTTGTAAAACGAGACGGTCACAAAGTCGGGCTGTACGGCCTTCAGGTCCAGGCGGTTGGTAGGCACAAAGGCAGCCGCGTCCAGTAGCACCCGCCAGCCTTTGCTCTGCGCAGTGGCCACCAGTTCCAACGGATGCTTCACGCCGGAGAAATTCGACTGCGCGGGGAAGGCGAAGAGATTCTCACGGGCGAGGTCGGCTTGATCAAGCAGCGTTTCCAACCGCTCCCGATCCAGGCGCAGCACTGGCGCCACGAGCGGCGCGTAGTCGATCTTCGCTCCTTTCGCCCGGGCGAATTCGCGGATTCCGTTCACCGAGTTATGGTTGTCGAAGGTGAGCAGCAGGCGGCCTTCCGGTGTAAACGGAAAGGACTCTCCGACAAGTTTGAGTCCTCCGGATGCGTTGGGCGTAAAGAACAGTATGTACTCATCGGCGCTGGCGTTGAAGTAACTCAAGACCGACCGGCGGGTGCTCTCGAGGTGGCGGGTCATCGCCGCGGAGGTTGGGTTGTTGGAGTGTGGATTGCCAAAGACGCCGGAGCGCAACAGCGTCAGGTGCTCTTCAAGCTGGGAATCGGCAAAGAGAGAACCACCAGTGTAATCGAGGTATACCTGGCCGAACTCGTCCAGACGGCTGTATTCGGTGGCGCGCAATCGATCCAGCGCGGCGGTTCCGGCGTAAGCGGGATAGCGCCCGGCGAAGTCTGCATACGCGGCTTCCATCTGCGCTTCACTCTGGGCAATGCTGGGGGCCATAGCGATTATCTTATCTGGAATCTCCATTTGGAGCGCTTTTGACTGAAACGAGCCCTCTGAATCCAGAACCTCCTAATCGAAGGCAAGCAGGCCGAAATGATGACGCGGTTGAGTTGCCACCACTTTCTGGGCAATGAGGTCCGGTTGTGGCTCAACATTCTGGTCAACAACCTGGGGAATTTGTGGTGGCGGCTGGCCCTTCCAACCAGCTTCTCAGACTGGTTTTTGCCAGCCAGCAGCCGCGGTTGGTGAAGACGGGTGGACGAATGGTAAAGCATGCGCGGTATTGCTGGTTGATGCTGGCGGAAGGATACCTGACGAGAGTACGGTTTGCGGCTATATTGCGCAGAATTACGCTACTTCCGGTTCCGGCAAACTAGCCGACTGACCGCAACGCAGCAAATCTCAACCACAGAGGGTACTGGTGGATGGATAGGTGGCGGCGCAATTGACTTGGCGGGCTCTAGATCAGGCGGGCGAGGCAAGGACGGCAGCGAATCGCCCGGCTTTTCCCTTGAAACTACCTCGTTGGTCTTGCAATTTGCGCCAAGGGACGTAAAATTGGCGGGAATTTGTTCTTAAAGTCGAGATTCCTGACAAGACCCTTTTTAGTGCCTGCTATGGTCTGAGGGTATGGTGCCGGTCGATGCGGCCTCCTTCATGGAAGCGATGACGCACCATGCTTTGGGCAAGCAGGAAAAAAGCGACTGCCAAGACGACAAAAAACAGGACCCTGCCAGTTTCGAACCAGAATGACTTTTGTCTTGCAGGGGTTGTCGTCTTCGAATTAGTTATCATCTGAGCACCTCTTCGCCAAGTCAGGCGCATGCCATGGTGCCGCTCCCAATGCGATCCGTCGTTTCTCGTGTCGCCGCCAAACTGTATAGTTTCTCAAACGTGACGCCAGAGGAGTGCCCGCGGCGAAAGGTGCGGGCAGGAGGGTTCGCAGGCGCAATCGCGGCGCGGCCAATGGCGTCCTCATGGGACTTGCTCCGCTGGCCATCGATTCCGGGCACTTCAACGCCGGGTCCTTTCTTAGCCTTCTTGCGCAGCATGCATCAATGTAGACATCAAGATGGAAGCCATGCCGTCCCATTTTGCACAGTTCTGCACTATACCGCTGATGCCGTTTAGAAAGCTCTATCTCGACAACGCAGTGCATAGGTGCCCCGGCATTGTGCGAGGTCTCATTGAACGGGTCCGAGCCACTACCCACAGCTCAAAGCCATCACTCACCGGTAATCGTCATGACCGGGCAGGGCGCATCCGCAATAATCTGAAAAGCGCCCGACATTCTCGATGCCAGCCAAAGATGGGAGCTCTTGCGAATTGAGAGCACGAGCAGGTCCACAGAAAACTCGCGTATATGGCTCAGAATCTGATCTTGCGCCTTGCCCACTTCGACAAATCCCTCCGGGTTGCAGATGTCCGCGGCCTGCTCTGGAACAATGCTGTCGAGGACCGTGCGGAACCGCCGCTGAATTTCGTTGAAGCGGTCGGGGTGTTCCACATCGACAGGATTGATCACGTGAAGCACGTCCATCGTCGCATGGAACGCCTTCGCAATCCCGACCGCGTAGGCAGCACCGCGAGCGGCCGCGGTAGAGAGACCGGTGGCGTAGAGAATGCGACGGAATGGTGAGGTTCCGGGGTCCAGGGCGGGAACAAGCGGACCCACGGTCAGCGATGGCACGTTCGTAGAGCGCAGAATTCCTTCGGCGACCGATCCTACAAGGCCCCGTTCAATTCTGCCTTTGCCGCTGGTTCCCAACACGATGATTGACGGAGCGTTCTCCTGAGCGATTCGGGGTATCTGCTCCCGCGCATCCCCTTCCAGCAAGATTGGAGTCCAGCTCTTTGCGTCTGCACCCAATCGCTGCGCTTCGTCCGTCAGGGCAATCTCCAGATCCTGCCGCTGACGGCTTTTGTGGGACGGCTTGGCTCCCGCTTCAACCTCCAGGGCGGCCTGCGAGAGCACGAAAGCGTGCGACACCAGAAGATCGGCACCGAATTGCCTGGCGAGCAATGACGCATACCGGCCCGCATTCTCAGAACACGAGGACATGTCCGTAGCGTAGATCACGGCCTTGAGCGGCATCGGAAGTGGATCGGCTGCGGCATTCATTCGGGATGGGCTTCTTTCCTATTGGATGTTGTTTGCCGGAGTTTCCATTTTGGACTCCCGGATGCCAATCAATATACTTGTTCCTCGCCAAAATTACGATCGGCTGTCGAATCAAGTACATAAACCGGGTATCCAATTCGGCTCTTTCACATGTAAAACTGGCCTTATGCAGACCTGTGTCTCGCCAAAATTCCATCGGCCTGTGTTTTCATAGCCTTCCAGCTAGCACGAGTCGGGCGATCCAGGCGGCTCTTAACCGTTAAGATATCGAGACATCTATTCAATTTCTCG
>PKXI01000468.1 GCA_003133425.1 Acidobacteriaceae bacterium | reverse complement strand
AGCAGCAATGCCCGCTACTAGGCGCCAGAATTAACTCCAGCCATAATCCCGCAGCCAATACATTCAGTAAAAAACAAGAAACTGAATAACGGTTCTGTTTTCTTCTCGTTATAGGTTCTCCCCGGATTACTCCCGGAAAGTCGGCTTCTCGCACCTTTCTTGCAGGCGCGACATGGTTCAGGGCGGTTGACCGAAATTAACGGCCTATATCCCCACATCCGACCTTGAAGTCGTTGACTAAGGGGCTATATTTTCTTTCAGTTGGATTTTCTTCAGGAGGCGGGGTTCCGGGTTGGACGGGTTCTGTCGCGGCGACGCGACGCCACCCGTCCGCCCTATACCTAGCACTCCGCCGCCCACGTGCCGGCCGATTCACTCTCAACTTTGCATAAACGGGGCCGCGAAACTACTCGTCGCGCTCCGCCCCGGACACCGGCGACGAGCCCCGATGCAAGTATTGGCAGTGCAATTCGAATACGTGGTTGATTCGTTCAATCTGGACTTGAGTCAGCGAGAGTTCGTCCAACGGTTCCATGTCAAATGCAGCCTGACACTCCGAGCAACTCCACGCACGATCGACCGAGGGCAATAACGTTGGCATAATCAGCCACCCTTTATAGAAGTCTGCGAACCCCGCAAACATGAGACGCCTTGTCTCCAAGGACCCCTGCCAGTCTGGAACGAGGAAGCCAACTTGACCCTATTCCGAAGTGAGGGGCCTGCCTGTGATCCAAAACACGTCGCTGGTTAGCCAGGTCAACCAGCGGACACCGAACAGCCGCCATCGAAGTCAGCGCTATACCCGGCGCTCAGCGCCGCCGTCCCCGCAAGCGACGCACCTATCGGTGCAGCCCACCGGTTGGATCACCGGCCAACACTTCCTTTACCCCAAAAATGGAACGCGCAAAGGCCATTTGGGGCGAAAGAACGTCAAAGGTCCGAGTCGGCGACCACACGCCCAGAATGTCGATCATCGTTTGATGTGGCATGGAGAGCTGTCACTTTCGAAAGTGTCACATGAGTGGATTCCTGCATCTTGCGCCGGATGTATAAAGTAATGTGGCGCGAAAGGAACGAGATGCGCACAGAAACAGTTCTTGTTGCGATCCTCGCCGCTTCTGAATTGTTTAATCAGTGTCAACCCGCGCTGGCACAAAAGGACAAGCTCCCGCGAATATCTGGAGCGGAGTTGTTAGAGGAGGGGTATCAACCCGACAGGCTCCTCCTCGCTGGTGAACACAAGACGAGAACAATACTAGAAGGGGAAGGGGCTTTCAGCCCGAGCATTTCGGCGGACGGGAGCACGATCGCATTTGCACATCGTAGTCAGGATTCCACTCCGTCTTCTGAGGCTGGGTTCGTTGTCAGTACATATTCCCTAACCGACGATCGATGGACCAATTACCCCGCCTTTGGGGATGCACGTGGGCCTGTTGCCATTTCTCCTGACGGTTCCAAATTGGCGTGCGTGACGCACGATTTGCAGGGAGCGCCCCCGCGACTTCGAGTTTTCGATCTCAAGACGGGAGAGATTAGTGTGATAACACAGCCTGGGCAGGAGCCTGGCGGTGGGATCAGCTGGTCGCCCGATGGCCGATTCATTGCCTTCGATGCTCTGAACATGCAATCACCGTCCCCGGTTGACCGTGAGATTTATGTGGTGGATATCAAAACCGGTGTGCCATCCAGGATCGCCTCTGGTCTTTCCCCCTCGTGGTCGCCATCGGGAGAATGGATTGCCTACATCGGCCACAGCCAACGTCGATACCAAGCAAGCCTGATGCGGCCTGACGGCAGGTTCTCCCAGATCCTCACGAGTTTTAGTTCCGATGTGGTCCCAAATCTAAAGCCGGTCTGGTCTCCCGATTCTGAAAGACTCCTCATCAACGAGTCGCGAAATCCAGATTTGGATACCTTCGATATTTGCATGGTCGAGGTCAAGTCCCGCAAGCTCACAAGGAGATTCAAGAGCGTGGCACCTGTTTGGGCATGGATATCGGCAACATGAGATGCCGAGGCACCTATCGATCAAGGCGGTCGAAAGACTCCCAAAAGTTTCGTGCTCCGGTTGGGTGACCGCCCGCCCGGACCTTACTCGTTTTCGGGCATGCTGGTACATTTTCGAGGCGAACATTCGTCAAAGGGACGGATAGGCGACGATCCAGGAAATACCGAGTTCTTAGGTTCTACGGCGTCCGATCCGCCGGTCGCAAAGAACCCTGCTTCGGTCGCGGTGCTAAGTGGGTGAGCCGCTACGCCCGTTTTCCATTTCGCGTCCGAGCCGTCCGGCCCTTCCCCGCATTTCGGTGACGCGTGCTAGCCGCCACTTGCCGCGTGGTCACTGCAGCATATCCATGCCGTCGGTGCACGACTGATGGACGCAATACGGCACTCACACGTTGCTCCGCCGCTGAAGGATCGTCTCCGTATGCCGGGTCGAGCATTGCAATCACAGCGACCGCTCGCGTGCGATATTTGTGCGCCCACTGGCTCCCCATGAGAGACTTCTGCACGACCTGCCAATACTCCGGCGCCTGGCCTCCAAAAACCAGCGCTGCGTCTACGTCCAGGGAGGAAGCCGTTAAATCCATCGCAGCCACTTGCGGCTCCGATACTGATCCTGCTTCGCCGTGCGCTGATCCGGATTCTCCGTTGATCAACGCCAGAAACTCGGTGAAATGCTGCAGGTTCACACCCATCTGATAAACCAATTGCGCCATTGCCATCTGCTGAGGTCCGGTCAACTGATCAAAATTCCGGCAATACGCTTTCGCGTTGTAGATCGCCTGAATCCCGCCAACCCGTACCAGTTGTATTGCGTCCTCATCTGAGATTTGCGCAGGCAAACTGTAGAGTTGGCGCCGCCAAGTGCGCTTGCTCCAGTGCCGTTTGCGCTCGTAGAACACCTCCAGAACGTCGTCCAGCCGACCCGGATCGAAACCTGCCGCCCGCCACAGATCGGCGGACGAAGGTTCCAGGAATTGGTGCGGATTTAGAGGATCAGTCTGCGTATGCTCCCGCTCAGGTAAATCCAGGCTGAACCCCGCTCCGATCAGCGGCTGTCCGGTCCTCGGATCAGGATAAGCCGCCAGGACCCAGCCTTCGTGTCTCCGGTCGCGCAGAATGTCTACCAGTTCATTAACATCGAACTTGACGTCCAAATCCTTGAAATACGCAATCATCCGAACCGCCGGACTGACAACAGCTTCGGGAGGAACCTGTGCGAATTGTGTCGTCGGCGTCACGGCGAGCGTATTCGGGTCAGCCCCAGGCGAGTTCTGTGACAGGGCAGGAAGACCCAGGAATAGGATCAGCGCGACGATGCTGATAGGCTTCGACATGCTCACGTAAAAATTGCTTACTTCAACGATGAGGGATTATCTCGTTGCGCGCAACAGGAGAAATCGCGCTCTAACACCAAAGTAGTAATTGGTTTGTTCCGGGGTTAGGTATGCACACGCACAAATGGGCTTCGCGCCAGCGTGTGCCATCCAGAGCAGTTGACCGGCAAACCGGAAGTAACCCCATTTTGTCCCTCGTCCCTCGCGCCCACCTGGACACCTAGCATGCAAATCGACCCAAAAGGCCAAGCCGTCTTCTATAACCCGCTCTAGCTCCACTACCCGGCTAACCAGCATTCTAACCAGAACCCCAAAAAACAGAGCCGCTGCCCTTTCGTCATCCTCATTGCACCGGAAACGACCAGCACTCTTACTCAAAACTAAGGGTAAAATTCCCCTTGCACACCCGCATATGCGTGTGTATCCTCGTTTGTATTCCATGGGCCCTGACAAAGCACACTTGTGCGGTTCGCGTGTGCTGTTTCCGTCGTTCGGTTTGAGGTTGCCGCGCCTCCTTCCTATAGGTTGATATCGCCTTGCCTTGCCTGGGGCTCTTCAGGGACTGATCGATGAGTCCCGCATACGCCGAAGATCCATAGAAAGATCGAATTCCTCATAGAACCAAAGCCCTTTCGCTAGGGGCTCGTGCGTCCGCTGTCAGCGCGCATTTGCGCGCAAAAGAAAGCACTGTCTGAATTCGAAAATAGAGAGGTGAATCGTGGTCAAATTCTCTGTAAGTCTCCTGAAAGCACCCGGCTTCAGGCGACTCCCCCATATCAGCGTTCCGGCGTGTCAATCAGCCGCACAGCAAAAAGGAAATTGTCTGTGCGCGCTGGCGAAATCTTCCCTTCTTCTTTGCGCGTTTGCGTGTGCTCTGGCTCTGCCAATTGCAGCCCATGGCCAGGTCGGTGTTTGGTTGCAAAGCCCCCTGCCCGGTTCAAATCCGGCAAAGATCCAGGTAACTGCCGTCCCATACAGTTCCAGTGCCATTACGACCTGGATCATCTACGTCGATGACGCCATCGCGTACCAGACCAACAACACTCCCGGCACGCTGTCCAAGACCCTGACCCTCTCCAACGGCAGTCATCTGCTTTATGCGCGCGCATGGACCAGTGACAGCGTTGGAACATCCGCCACGTTGATGATTCAGGTGGGGGCGCCGCCTTCCAGCAGTTCCGTCCTTCCCAATCCGCCCTCCAAGGCCAAAGTCTTTTCCCAGATGCAGAACAGCACCGCCAACTGGACCGAATGCAGCCTTTGTGCGGAAGGCACAAACGACACCACCAACTACTGGATGGCGCCGTTTCAACACACCCCTTCCAAGAGCGGCAGCAGCCTCGAGCTCTACCTCGACGGCCTGCCGTGGACCAACGCGCTCTTCATCGACACCATGGCCGGGACCAGCAGCGCCGCCCATTTCCTATGGGATTTCTGGGTCTACCAGGATTCCACGACTGCTGCCAACATCTGGTCATCGGAGTTCGATCTGTGGCAGACCCTTGGCGGCAAAGAGTTCATGATCGGCAGTCAATGCGATTTTGGCGATGGCTACTGGGATACCTGGGACAGCGCCAACAACCGCTGGATCGAAAACGGCGTCGCTTGTCCGCGCTGGGCAGCCAACACCTGGCATCATGTCCAGTGGTACGTGGAGCGCATCAGTTCCACGCAATATCGGTACGATACCCTCGTGCTCGATGGCCACGGCTACGGATTCAACCAGGCATGGAAGGTGAATCCCATCACGTGGCCAGATGCTGTCGGCATCCAATATCAACTCGACCAAGGCGCCAACGGCGACCCCGTCCATCAATGGATCGACAACGTGAAACTGACAACCTGGTAAAAAGCGGCGGGGCAACGCGTGCCTGTATCGCGTTCCCCCCGCACCGCAGTCTCATGGCGTCCAGGACTGGTTGCGCGGCGCTCCCGCGCAACCTCAAAGATTTCGACCTTGCTCACGCAACTTGACGCAAAAGCCCAGGCCATCTTCTATGACCCGCTCCAGCCCCAGTGCCTAATCGATCGGTAATCCAGACAGAACCCGAAAATGGGGTAGTGTCCGGTTAGGCAACCATGCGCCCATGGGCCTAAGTATGGGAGGATTTCATTGGTTGGCGATTTCGCCGTTCCAGTCTCCTATGAGCCAGAGTCATATTAAGAAACCAAAGCAACCGCCGCAGCCGATCGTCTGGTGCCGATTTGCGATAGGTTCTGCCGTCTTTCTTCTTTTATTTGCGGCTTTGTTCGTCATCGTCAATTGGGTTCACACGGTTCCCTCAACCTATGAGACAGCCAACGGAAAGATTCTGGAGATCAGAAACGTTGTCGACGCCACACTCGAGACGCAGTCTGGTGGCAAGATTCTCTACGGAGCTGAGGCACATGTTCAATACCTTCTGAATGGGCGGATGCAGGATCGTTGGCTGCGTGTCTCGGACGATTTGCCTCGCGAGAGTCTTGTATTAAAGCTGGCTGCTCATCCAACTAAGTGCCTCGTCTACTGGCCCCCGAATCACCCAGAAAATGCCAAATGTTCGCTTAAGTAAGATTATTCCGAGCGTATCACCGTCCACCCGGAAGTAGCTCCCAAATAGGCTTGCTTCCCAATTTCCGACTACCCGCTCAGAACTTGACGAATAGATTCTTACCGTTTCATT
>PKXI01000469.1:6821-26455 GCA_003133425.1 Acidobacteriaceae bacterium | reverse complement strand
GAGCCACACAATCAGCACGATCACAATAATTGTTCCTACCAAACCCAAACCTAACATCTCGCCTCCTAGCGGACACTTAGGGCATCAAGCTTACCCATGCAGACACGATAGGCCTGATTCCGGCTGTCGTCTGATCAAAACCAGCCACCATCACGGATCATCGAAATGGGCCTGTGACCTGTGCGCTCTCCGACTTGATTTGCCTGCATTACCGGCAATGCGGAAATAACTAGTTGAGCAACACCAGCGATAAATGCTGCCGAAAGAGTAATTGAAGTGTGGCCGACAATCCTCCGGAGACCGAGATGCAAGGGGGGGCACGCTAGAATTTGAGTGAATCGATTCTCGACTGGTGGAGAGTATGGATGGCGAAAGCGACGCGACTCGCCCCGAAGGCCCAGGCCCCGCCCGAAGTAACAGAGACTCCCTTCGAGGCGCTGGCCAGCATCTGCTCAGTTCTCGTGGTGGGCCTGTTCATTCTGACCTTCTTAGCTCAGAACCACGTCATTCCGTCAGGTTCGATGGAGAACACGTTGCTTGTAGGCGATCACCTAGTCGTCGACAAGATCACTCTAATGCCGTCCGCTTCGTGGATGCCGCTAATAAGGTATCGCGAGCCGAGGCGCGGCGATATAGTGGTGTTCATCAAGCCCGTTTATCAGCCGGGTATTGATCCGATAGACGCCGATGGGACACCGCAGTACATTCCTCTAGTGAAGAGATTGATTGGCGTACCGGGCGATCATATTCATTTACGCAACGGCATTGTGATTGTTAATGGTGTCGCACAGCCTATGGGATTTGCGCAGCCGACGACAACGGATAACTTCAACGAGTTCCTCGACGATTTCCCCGCAGTACCTCCAGCCGAGGTGCCTGGGTCAACAGAGTCGTGGGCCGTGAACTTCTCGAGTTATATCCAGGACGGCGACCTAGTGGTTCCACCCGGCATGTATTTCATGATGGGCGACAACCGGCACAACAGCCTGGACTCGCGCTACTGGGGCTTCGTGCCGCGCGCCAATATACTTGGCCGTCCGCTGTTCAACTATTGGTCGTTCAAGGCCGCAGACGGCCAACTTGAACAAACAGGATTCAGTCACAAGCTCTCGTGGATCGGCCACGTTCTGGTGCATTTCTTCCCCGACACGCGCTGGAAACGCACCTTCCACGTCGTTCGTTAGAGTGAAATTGAAAGACCTCGATTCGATTTTGTTACGTTGCGGTCGAGTCACCGCCCAACCTTCCTCTACTCAATTCTGGGTCAGCGGAGGCGAAGAACTGAGAAAGGTCCGAGTGGGCGACAATACGCTCCGAACTCGAGAAATGCTTACAGGCGAACCAACTGTTACTATCAAAAGTCGTATGAGATCAAGGCCAGCCTTCTGGTTCCATGGTCGCTTAGCCCAATTCCGCAAAGATCTGTCATTGTCAGGAGCAAGTCTTCAAATGGGCGACAAGATGTCGAGGAAAAGTGTGCCGCCTGAGAAGCCTGCTCCAGCGGTTGTGGACGAACAAGTGGCAGAGACGCCGATGGAGGCACTTTCAAGCATCTGCGCCGTATTGGTGGTGGGGTTGTTCATCCTCACGTTCCTCTGTCAAAACTTCGTTATCCCCTCGGGATCAATGGAGAAAACACTTCTTGTGGGAGACCACCTAGTGGTGGACAGGATCACCTTAGCGCCATCCGCGAAGTGGATGCCACTCGTTCACTACCGCGAGCCCATGCGCGGAGACATAATGGTGTTTTACAAGCCCGTGGCAGACCCGGACCCGGTGGATGGATCACCGACGTATCCATTCCTGGTGAAACGTCTGGTGGGGATGCCCGGCGATCATATTCACTTGCGGAACGGCATCGTGATGATCAATGGCGTGGCGCAGAGCCAGCCGCATGCCCAACCCACCACGCCGGAAAACCATGTTGACTTTCTGGACGAGTTTCCCTCGGTACGGCCCGATCCCGAACCTGGCAACTTCGTCACCGAGGCGTGGACCGTGGATATTTCCAACCACATCGAAAACGGCGAACTGGTAGTGCCGCAGGGCCAGTACTTCATGATGGGCGATAATCGGCACAACAGCGCAGACTCGCGGTTTTGGGGATTTGTTCCAAGGGAGAATATTGTGGGCAGACCCCTGTTTAATTACTGGTCGTTCAAGACTCCGGACGACCAGGAAGCGAAGACGGGGACTGCCAACGGCCTGGCGTGGATGGGCCATGTGGCGCTTCACTTTTTTACGGATACGCGCTGGGCACGAACGCTGCATCCCGTGCGCTAATGCGGTTAGTCACTTCTTGTGTCCGCTTGGCATGCGACGTCGAGTTGCTGTCGAATAACCGCCAATACAGAAATAACCCAAATTTGGTGCATTTTCGAGTAAGGGAAGGGTGGGCGACATTCCTCCCGGAGCGAGGACTAAGCATCTTGCTGCCTCAACAAAATGCAGGGATCGCGCAATGTCTGATTTGCGGTTTAATTGGACTGATCGGAACCGATGGTGAACTATCCTTCGAATTCTATTGCCCGAACTCCTCGGCCCTGTGGTGCGCTCCGCTGCGACCCATCGGCAAAGCCCTAAACTTCCTGAAATGCCGGTTCAACCTTTGCAGCGGGTTCGGGAGTCATTTCTTCAGTTGCATGGGCAATCCTTGCATGCCGGAAGTAGCTCTCCAAAACCTCGCTGATTGTTTCGCCTGTTGCCTTGAATCCGCAATCGATATCTAAGCCGCGACCCTGTATCAATTTCGTCATGGAACCTCCGTGAGGGTTACCCGCGACGTTCAAGGTAAGGGTTCAACCCTAACAGGGTGGAAACTTGCTCCGCTGCCCATTTCAGCGCCCGGTTGCATCTTGAGTATCTCCCGAGTACTCGGTGGTGCACCGGGCAAGTGAGCGGCAACCCGGGAATCACGAACCTATCGTCCAAACTTCTCACACGCAATCCAGTCCAGCGATCAACATAGGATTGGCTGCCTGATGATCCAGGCAACTTCTCCGCAAACTACTGTTTATCCATTGGAGTTTGGATTAGTTTGTAACCTGCCGGCACCCCGAAGTGCGATGGGTCGATGGGGGCGGAAGAGAAGTTCGATGAAGTGGTCTGAGACTCCATAAGGACCGCGCTGGTGGGCGGAGGCGTCTTCGAGTTTTGATTGGCCGGCGGTGGGTCGTCCTGTTTCTTTTTGCCGAAGCCTCCGAAGGGAAGGTGGCTAGTGAGCACGGATGCGGCGCTCTGCTTGGCGACATCGCCTCCACTGGGCATGGCGGGCGAGGAGTCGGGAGGCAGAGGAGCCTCAGAGGCAGCGGACAATGGCTTTCCATCGGTGGTAGTCCCCATGCGCATTACCTGCATCACAGGCACTCCCTGAATTTTCTGCATCTCTTTGGCCATTTCGGCGAGGCCCTGAGTGGCGCCGGGGTTCTGGGCAAGCATCCTGGTGAAGTCCATTCCGGTTGCGGCAGGCATCGTCCCCATTTTCGAGGCCATGCGCATGTAGAAATCGCGGACCTGTGTGTAGCCGGGAATTTCCGGCACGACCCACATGTCGTTGGTGATGGCCATTGTCCCAGTCTGCTTCGTGTTCTGGTCGGTGGCATTCATCATCATCGTCAAGATGGCTTCGGTGGTTGAGAGGCCGCTGACCTGCCTCACCGTGCCGGTCTTGCGCACGTGGACGTCAAAGCTCATCTTGACCTTGTCTGCATCGGGATTGGGGGCGGGTGTGCTGGCGGGATGCGCTGCCTGCCGCTTTTCCATCTCCTGCTGGGCTTTCGCCATCTGCTCCTTCATCTGCTCAAAAGTCGTGACGGTGTAAGTCCGCTTGGCGGTGTCGATGCGGGTGATTGTTTCCTGGTCGAGGTCGATGATCTCAACGTTTTCGGGGGAAACATTCGCAAGGCGGTTGCCTTTGAGATAGACGGATGTGACGATGGGGTCACCTGCCTTGCGAGCCTGTGAGCTCAGGGCGCCGGCCATTTTGAGCATGCTGAGCATAGAGCCGCCCGTGATCTGTGTGGTCTGCTGGTAACTGAAGTCGGCGAAGAGGAACGTCGGCATGGCGAGGACACACGCCAGCAGAGTCAACTTTTGAATGGTACGCATAGGACACCTCCCGATCGGGAACGGCGCAGGGATGACAGATTAGTGCGGTAGGCACGCATTCGACGACCGCCTCGGAGTATAGGCTCATCGGTGGGGCGGGTCAATCGAGCGGTTCGTGGCGGCGACGCGTCAGGAGTTTCAAATCCGTCATTGATCCAAGCGCGAGCTCTAATCTCCCAAAATCCATGGATTCTATCGCGGGGAGGCTCGGAAGTGGGCTTGCGAGAAACTGGCGGAGAGAATCGCAGTAACGGGCCCGTCAGGAGTCTGGCGAAGCTCCTGCTGTTTCTGCTGATTCAGCTCTTCCGGCAGGAGTTATTGCTGAATTAACGGCAATCCTTCTCCAACCTGGTTTTGGGGTTGGAGAAGGATCGGCTACCAGCCGGACGTGATGCATTCCCAAGTCTAAGAGGCGAGACCTGGGAAACCGATTCTTGCGGTTGGAAATTGAGATTTGCGCCACCCGCCGCTTTGACGATCAACTAGACCCACCGTTGAAACAGAAGGACCTGCCGATGATTCGGCAGGCCCTTCTGTTTGACTGGATTGAATCTACTGATGATCCCGATCGTCGTCGGGAGCAGGCTTGAGCAGCCACGGCGTGAAATCGATGTTCGGACCGCTGGTCGTCGTGCAACCCTTTGTACCGGGACCCTTGGGGCATCCCCAGAAGTTGTCAGTTGCGACGCTGCCGCCCTTGCAACTTGGATCATCAAGCGTGCACACGTTTGCCACGCCCACTTTCCCCCCACGCAGATCGTTCAGATGGATGTTGACCCAGGCCGGAGTGTTGACGGCGATATCAACGTCCTCATCGGTGATGACATTCTGTGTAATGATGGTGCCGCGGACGGGTGAACCGCCGCCTCCGCTATTGATATTGATGCCCACGCGCCCCGGCGTCGCGGTGTCAAACTCGTCTGCAAGGTTTCGGGCGATGTAGTTGCCGATGATCTGATTTCCATCCATATCGTCGGCGGGCAATCCGAAGTTTGGCCCCACATGCGTATGCAGTGCGACACCACCGATTCCATTGCCGATGAGCCGGTTGTGGCTGATCACGTGTTGCGAGGAGCGGCCCTGACCGATCCCATCAGTAAAGATTCCAACTCCTGCGCCTCCTACCTGCACGCCATTGTTCTCGACGTCATTGCCGTCGACCGTAACGTGAAAGACGCCATAATGCTTCGACCCGATTGCACCCACGGGCGGATGCGACGCAAGCACAATGCCGCACTCTCCAGGATTGTCGTTGACCTTGTTTTCACTGATGAGAATATCGTGGCTCGCTGCTGACTCATCGCTCACGAGAATTCCATCGTCATTTTGAGTAATCGTGTTTTCCGAAATGATCGAATCCCGGACGCCGATCAGGTGTAATCCGCCGCCACAGTCGCCAGTCTCATCCAACTCGAATGACGGCTGGCCAGAGCAACCTGTCGGACCGCCCGTAAAAACGGCCGTGGCCTTGGTGTTGTCTGCGATTTTGTTGTGGCGGATCGTAACGTCTGAAGCACTCACGACGAGCACGCCTTCCCATTGAGCGCTTTGAACTGCGAAGCCGGCAATGGTCACGTGACTGAGCCCAGGGTTGTCAAATCCATCGACAAAGATGCCGTTTGCGAGGCCGGTTGCGTCAATCACGGAGTGTTCGGCGCCCGATCCAATAAGAGAAAGGGGAATTCCAATGACGACGTCTTCTTTGTAGGTGCCGGGCCAAACGTTGATCACGTCATATGGAGCGGCATGGCTGACAGCGAGACTGATTGTTTTGTGGCAGCCGCCGGAACCGGCCGGATTCACGCAGAGGGTGGCAGCGGTGGCGTTTTGCGCAGAACCTGCAAACAAAACGGCACAACAGAAGAGAAGACACGTCCTGAAGCTTGCTTGTTGCATAGTACCTCCTGGTGCACTTTGGGGCCTTGAACTTGCCAAGTCCTTCCAGCTTCGTCAAGAAAAAATTGGTAGTGCAGGCCTTAATCTGGGAACTCGCTTCGGGGGAGTGAAGCTGGAAGAAGGGTGACTTGTCGCAAGGGGGATTGTCAACATGAATCGGCAAACTAGGGCGATCCTATTAACCTGCATTTCGTGTCGTTGCATTATAGGGAGGCTCGCCGGTTGTGCCGATGAAAGATCAAACGGGTTCCTTCAGTTGCGCGGAGATCACGTATGAATCCAGATCCGAACGTATCTGCTGGCAACTCTCCTCCGCACCCTTGCAGACGCTCGGTACTTAGTCGGTTGCGCGGTTCCGGTCGTATCACCGCCAATGCGGAAATGTCGTTAGCAAGTGAAAATGTCCGCTTTTGGTAGCAAGTGAAGTGTCCGGATTGATAAATCATTCAGTAGCCGTAGAGGCGGTGGTCTTTTCCACGGCCTTGACCTGCTTTTTCGTTAACGGCGTCAACAGTTTTCCTTCTGCACTGTAGTGTCCGACGCGATGTCCTGCGATCGTGAGCGTCAGGGTAGTGTCGAGATGTTGATGGATGATCACCTTGCACCCTGCCAGGGTGGGGCGCCACTCAGCTGGCTCGATCTGCATGACCAGGTTGTGAAAGCGTACGGTGTTGTCTCGATCAACTGTGCGCTCGAATCGTTGCGTGAAGACCATTTCCAGGTTCCTGTGCCTGCAGGATATGAACGCCGTTCCGCGCTGCGCTGCCGGAACGGTAAAGCGGCGGTTGAAGTCAGCGATGTAGTGCTCGTTGAGAAACTTGTTGGCCCCTTCCAGAGTTCTGATCCCGCGCAATCGCAACTCCTGCGGCAGCCGGCCCTGCCAGGTTGAGAAGTTGCGTTCTGAGCGGCCCCGCGCCTGCGGAGAGTAGGCCGGGATCATATGCACGCCAAGTTCCTTCATGGCACGGCCCACCTGCGTGGGACGCTCATAATCGACCTTGCCACCGCTCTTCGGCGTCAGCCAGAAATGAGCCCCACGGTCGGAATAGAGCGAACAGAACAGCCCCTTCTGTTCAATCACCGCACGCAGCCCGACCATCACGGTGGCGGTCGTTTCCTCCTCGGCCAGCTGCGCATAGTAGATCTCGCTGGTGGCGTCGTCCAGGATCACGATCAGATCGTGCCGGCGCTCATCCTGAAACCATCGGTGATCGCTGCCGTCGATGTGCAGCATCATCCCCGGCAGTGGACGACGCTCGCGCCGCTTGCGATGCACGCCGCGCCTGGCCTTGCGCTTTACCAGACCGGCCGCCTGCAAAGCCTGCTTAACCCACGTGTAGCTCAACCCGATCTGATGTTCTTCGCCGAGCTTCTCATGAAAGTGCCGCACGTTCAGATCGAAGTACCTGTCCCGATACAAGCTCAGAACCTCATCGGCCTGCTCCTTCGGCACGCGCCTGCTGCTTGGCTTGCGCCGTCGCCGGTCCAGTAGTCCCTGGTAGCCTTGCTCCTCATAGCGCTTCCGCCATCGCCGCATCTGCCGATCGCTGATGCCGATCAACTCAGCCGCCTGCCACCACTTGATCTTCCCCGCTGTGGCTCGTAACAACACTTCCTGCAACTTCATCGCCCGCTCCGCTGCGGTCCTCGGATAGATCTCCATGCTCTCGCGCATGGCTCCATCCTCGCCGCCCGTTAAGCGGACACTTCACTTGCTAAAAACACCGGACATATTATGTGCTAACGACAACCGCCAATGCGGAAATTACTAGTTGAGCAACACCTGCAACTAGTGTTGCCGAAAGAGTAATTGAAGGATCGGCGACCATCCTCCCGCAATGCGCTCATGCAGCCTGGTTTTTTGAATCGGTGACGGTGCTTATCCAATGCCAAACAGAAGACGACGAACTCAACAATCAGATGGATCAATCCCTGAACTCGAACTTGGCTTGAGGGGCATGCTGGCGCAAAGGGGCGAGGAGAAAATCGAAGTATGGCTTACCTCGTCGACCACAACGGCAAGACCCTCGGTCCTTTCTCCCGAGAGGAACTGCCCCGCCGCGTCGGAGCCCAGGAGCTGGCGCTCACCTACCTCGCCCGCGACGAGTATCATGGCCGCCAGTTCCTAGCGGATGCCCACCTGCCCTCGTACGCTTTCGATTAGCTTCCGCGAGTCGTAGCCAACCCCGTTCTTGAAAACCGTCTCTACGTTCTCGATGTCCTCGATCTTCCGTGCGGGGTCTCCCTTAATCAACACCATGTCGGCCTGCTTACCCGCCGCCAGGGTTCCAATCTTGTCATCGCGTCCCAGATACTGCGCGCCATTCTCGGTGCCAATCTGAATCGCTTGCTCCGGCGTGAATCCCGCCTCTACCAGCAATTCGATTTCCCGCTGATCGCCAAACCCCGGCAGCACGCCGCCGTTCCCCGTCGGATCAGGCCCGGCCAGCAGCAGCCCCCCGGCCTTCACAAACGCCACTTCGAAATCCATCTCTTTCCGCATCAACGCAGCCACCGGCGAGTCCAGAGTGACCCTGGCCCGCGCCGTCAGGTAGCTGGCCGTCGACTCCGCCGACATAGCATCCAGCGTCCGCTGCTCCAGCTTCGGTCGTCCCGGCACGCTCGCCTCAAACACCGGCAGCGTCGAAGTCACCGCCACGTGATGCCGCACCAGGTCCTCGATCAGCGCCTTCACCGGTGCGCTGTCAATGTCCACTTTCACCCAGCGCGCAGATCCGCCCGTGGGGCATTCGTCCTCCTTCTTACCCGCCACAAACTCGGTGTCCGCAAAAACCGGCCCGTGCTCCAGATTGTCGATGCCCAGCGCCACGGCCTCCGGCCATGTCACCGAGCACAGATGTCCCGTCAACTTCAACTTGTGCGCGTGTGCTTCGGCGATCGCAGCCCCCAGTTCCTCGCGCGAAATGTTCATATAGGCCTTGAACGACGTCATCCCTTCCGCTGCCCAGTAGTCCACCGTGCGCTTCGCGTCCTCGGGGCCGGTCAGCTCGCGCATCTGCGCGAACCGGGTCGGCACACCCTCCAGATACGGAGCCGTCGCATCGATCGCCGGTCCCGGCATAAGGTTCGCATCGATCCGACTCTTTACTTTCAAATCAGCATACGGCTCCACGCTTCCCGTCGTCCGCATCGTCGTTACGCCAGCGGCAAGGTAAAGCCGGGGACCCGTATACGCAGTTTCGGCCACCACCAATCCCGGCTCTTGCAAGCGCCCGTCATGCACTTGCACCGCATACGAGTCCGTGTAGTAAAGGTGATCGTGCATCCCAACCAGGCCAGGAATCACCGTGTACCCGGCGCGCTCGATCGGCTGCGCCTCCTTCGGCACAGCCACGCTCCCTGCCGGTCCGATCGCTTCGATCCGCCCGTCGCGCACCACGATCGTCTGATCCTCGCGCGCCGCCGCGCCCGTTCCATCGATCACACGGACATGCTCCAGCGCAAACACCGGCGCGTTCAGATTGACAAACGGCGCCACGTCCGGCCCCGGCGGATTCTGGGCCGCCGCCACTCCGGCAAACGCAAACAGCCACACACGCAACGGCAACAAACGCATCGAACATCCTCTCTTGGATGGTCGTCGGATAGGGGAGCAGTCAGTGTAGCGCACCCGCCCTCCCCGAGAAGAGAAATGACATCGAGGATGGCCTGACTGCGATTATATGTGCGACATTCGGCTAAGTACGAGGACGGCGGGGATCGGCATTCCGGGCGAGTCACCGTCCACCCGGACCCAACGTGAGCCACATCACGCCTACTTCCCAATTGGCGACAATCCAGGACCTACCCCATTCCCGGGCACAGCGATAGCACCGTGCCGGCGGGCACGTCCGCGGTTGTGCGGAAACTCTCCTTGCGATCTCGAAGATCCGGGTAGTGCCTACTTCGCGTATCTCTTTGCCGCCTTGCCAATCGATGGCCCCGCCTTGGCAAGATCTTGAGGATTCATGACCGGCCTTAAAGAAACCTTTGCGTTGAAGGCGAAAAACCAAGGTTCAGAGACCGCCGGAATCTGTGATGCGTCCTTCAAGTCGAAAACAATGGAGCCCGACCGATTGCCGTTGTCGTCTGCGAAGAAATAGGCCGCTTCCGGTTTGAGATCGGCCAGTATCCCCTCGATCGTGGAACCCAGGGATCCATCTTTGGCGGCAGCATTGCCGGTTTCCACGGGGATAGAGACTCTAAGCAACATTCGCATACTTGTTTCTCCTTTTTGTTTTTGGGGGTGCCAAATATGTACAAGGCGCCACGCTTTGGTGTCAAGGCTTTCGGCCTCGGCGCCTTAACTGGACATCCTGGGTTCCTTGGAAGGCAGAGCAAAGAACCTCTCCGGTATTGAGCACCGGTTGGAGCTGTGATTGTGCCTGGATCTCCAGCTATCCGTCAGTACTACTTGATAACTGACGGATAGCCGACATCCAGGCGTTAACCTATTCCTGAGCCCTGCAGCGTTTGTCGTCACCTCCAGAGGCGACTTCAATTCAATCGAGAGCAAGAAATGCACCGCCTATTCGCAGCGCAACCCCCACCCAGCGGGGTTGTCTTGACGTGATGGCAAGCACCTCCGGCCACTATAGCCATGGCAAAAGCTGCGGCGCTGACATTGTCCGGCATCTCGAGTATCCCCACCCGTGACGTGGTGACCGAAAGACAGCCAAAAAACCGAATCTGCGGCCTACTGCTTGTCGTAAACCAGTTTCATTGTCATGGGCTTTCCATCGGCGTCAACGCCCGACGCTGTTGTGGTCATGGTTTTGCCATCGCCGGAAATCACGATGCGTCCGCTGGCGTGATATTTGTTTTTTGAGTTCTTGGCTTCGTAGGTGAAGGTGTTGGCATCTCCCTGCTTGACCGAAATGCTGTCATAGGGCGACCCTTCGCCTTTCACCTCTGACGACGAGCCGTCGTACTTTGCGCTATAGCTTGCATTGATTGCCGAGCCATCCGTGCGCATGCCCGTGTTGGTAACCTTGACACCGTCAGGCGCCGCTTCACGCGTGGCCGTGAGGCTTTTGACCGGCCATGGTGCCGGCGTGTACTTGCACTTCGCGACGTTAGCCTTCCAGGTTCCGAGGGAGTTGTCTGCGCCCCATGCGGACACAGTGGTAGTGATTGCCAAAGCAAACAACGCCAGGCTGAATATCTTTCGCATATCGATTCTCCTTTTGACATTGAGGGGAGGTTCTGTAAGTGCCGTCTCTGGCCACGAGCCCGGGATGGTGAGGGCTCAGAGCCGGCTGTGGAAATGCATCATAACTGATAGAACGAATCGAGGACCGTCAATCAGCCACGGGGACCAAGCCTATCACATCGCAAGAAAGGTCAAACAGGGTCTTGTTGGGGCTGTTTCAAGACATTCTCAACGGCACACCGGCCGAGGCGGCCCATCCTTCCACAATAAATAGACCGCCTCTTTGCATTCCGGAGTTCTTTCGCGCCGAAAACTTTTTAACTTGATAGGACCGTCGTGCTCGTCTGAGTCTGCTATTCTGCTCTCTCTTTCCCCATTTGGAGGCAGTGAGTGAAACGTATAGCGCTCGCCGTTGTTCTGCTTATGTCCATTCAACTGGTTGCACAGAGCAAACCCACATCAGCTGCTTCCAAACCCAAGGTCAGGGCGATTACTGGATTCGTCCGGCTCGACCAGGGCACATACGAAAAGCAAATTGCCGATGCTCTCATTGTTTTGCGCATGGCAAAGAGCGAATTCGAAACTGCCGGCTACCAGGTGGAGACCCTTCGTTTGACCACACAACCGCTGGGCGAACTTGTCGCCGGCATGTCCAATGAGCAGGCGCTCACTTTTCTCGCCCGGCTCGACCAGCTTTCCGTCAAAGAGGACTTTATCCCCAATGTCGGACCAGCCATGATCCATGACGCCGACGATCCCGCGACCATGCATCTGCTAGAGCTTGTCCTCTCCACCCTGCCGAACATCGAGGCCAATACCATCATTGCCGATGAGGGAGGCATTCATTGGAAGACGATTCATCGCACGTCGGAACTGGTGAAGTACGTCGCCGAGCACAGCCCACGAAGCCAGGGAACGTTCAATTTCACCGCTACCGCGATGCTCAAGCCGCTGTCACCTTTCTTTCCCGGCTCCTACCACACCGGTCCAGGGCGACAATTCGCCATTGGTTTTGAAGGCGCAAACGTGGTTGCCGACGTCTTCACAAAAGACAGAGGGAACGCCGAGGCTGCAACGGCCGACCTTACTGCGGCGCTCACCACGCATGCGAAAGTAGCAGACAACATCGGCAACAAGGTAGCTCAAGAAACCGGCTGGAGTTACGTGGGGGTCGACCCCACCCCTGCGCCGCTCGGAGATGTTTCTATTGCGGCCGCCATTGAAGACTTCACCGGTGCGAAGTTCGGTTCTAGCGGAACGCTCACCGCGGCCCGTATCATCACCGCCGCGGTCAAGGCGGTGCCGGTAAAACAAATTGGCTATTCCGGATTGATGGTGCCTGTCATGGAAGACAAGTTGATGGCGCAACGGTGGGCAGAGTCGACCTACAACATTGACTCCCTGCTTGCTTACTCCGCCGTATGTGGTACCGGGCTCGATACGATTCCACTCCCCGGCGATGTGAGCATCGAGCAAATGGACAGAATGTACGCCGATGTCGCGTCGCTCGCCACGAAGTGGAACAAGCCTTTGTCGGCGCGGCTGCAGCCGATTCCAAACAAGAAGCCAGGCGACCAGACTGACTTTCAGGATCCGTACCTCTTCAACACCACGATTCACCCGTTGCCCTAATACCAACCGCGAAGACAACGTTCTCGATCAACGTGATGGGCAATCGATATTTCGCTCTCTTCTGAACCCACTTCGTTCGCTGTTGGTTGTGGGAGAATAACCGCCGATGCTTCCCTTTGCTGAAGTTTCGCCGGGCGGGGCCGGACAGGTGATCCCGGCGCGGGCCCAAACTTCCGCATCGGCGACCAACCGGACGTGATGCATTCCCAAGCCTAAGAGGCGAGACCTGGGAAACCCATTTTTGCGGTTGGAAATTGAGATGTGCCCCACCCGCCGCTCTGACGATCAACTAGACCCACCGCTGAAACAGAAGGGCACGCCGATGATTCGGCAAGCCCTTCTGTTTGGCTGGATTGAATCTACTGATGATCCCGATCGTCGTCGGTGGCAGGCTTGGGCAGCCACGGCGTGAAATCGATGTTCGGACCGCTGGTTGTCGTGCAACCCTTTGCACCGGGACCCTTGGGGCATCCCCAGAAGTTGTCAGTTGCGACGCTGCCGCCCTTGCAACTTGGGTCATCAAGCGTGCACACGTTTGCCACGCCCACTTTCCCCCCACGCAGATCGTTCAGATGGATGTTGACCCAGGCCGGAGTGTTGACGGCGATATCAACGTCTTCATCGGTGATGACATTCTGTGTAATGATGGTGCCGCGGACGGGTGAACCGCCGCCTCCGCTGTTGATGTTGATGCCCACGCGTCCGGGTGTCGCGGTGTCAAACTCGTCTGCAAGGTTTCGGGCGATGTAGTTGCCGATGATCTGATTTCCATCCATATCGTCGGCGGCCAATCCGAAGTTCGGCCCCACATGCGTGTGCAGTGCGACACCTCCGATTCCATTGCCGATGAGCCTGTTGTGGCTGATCACGTGTTGCGAGGAGCGGCCCTGGCCGATCCCATCAGTAAAGATGCCAACCCCAGCGCCTCCCACCTGCACGCCATTGTTCTCGACGTCGTTGCCATCGACCGTAACGTGAAAGACGCCATAATGCTTGGACCCGATTGCACCCACGGGCGGGTGCGACGCAAGCACAATGCCGCACTCTCCAGGATTGTCGTTGACTTTGTTTTGAGTGATGAGAATATCGTGGCTCGCTGCGGACTCATCGCTGACGAGGATTCCATCGTCATTTTGAGTAATAGTGTTTTCCGAAATGATCGAATNNGGCCAGAGCAGCCTGTCGGACCACTCGTAAAAACCGCCGTGGCCTTGGTGTTGTCTGCGATCTTGTTGTCGCGGATTGTAACGTCTGAAGCACTGACGACGAGCACGCCTTCCCATTGAGCGCTCTGAACCGAGAAGCCGGCAATCGTCACGTGACTAAGCCCGGGGTTGTCAAATCCATCGACAAAGATGCCATTTGCGAGGCCAGTTGCGTCAATCACGGAGTGTTCGGCGCCCGATCCAATCAGGGAAAGGGGAATTCCAATGACGATGTCTTCTTTGTAAGTGCCGGGCCAAACGTTGATCACGTCATATGGAGCGGCATTGTTGACGGCGAGACTGATTGTTTTGTAGCAGCCGCCGGAACCGGCGGGATTCACGCAGAGGGTGGCAGCGGTGGCGTTTTGTGAAGAACCTGCAAACAAAACGGCACAACAGAAGAGAAGACACGTCCTGAAGCTTGCTTGTTGCATAGAACCTCCTAGTGCACTTTGGGGCCTTGAACTTGCCAAGTCCTTCCAGTTTCGTAAAGGAATGATTGGTTGCGCAGGTCTTACTCTGGAAACTCGCTTCGGGGAAGTGAAGCTGGAAGAAGAGTGACTGGTCGCAAGGAGGATTGTCAACATGAATCGGCACACTAGGGCGATCGTATTAACCTGCATCTCGTGTCGTTGCTTTATAGGGAGGCTCGCCGGTTGTGCCGATGAAAGATCAAACGGGTTCCTTCAGTTGCGCGGAGATCCCGTATGAATCCAGATCCGGACGTATCTGCTGGCAACTCTCCCCCGCGCCATTGCAGACGATCGGTACTTAGTCGGTTGCGCGGTTCCGGTCGTATCACCGGCCATCCGGAAATAGCTCCAAAATCGGGTTACTTCCCAATCGGCGACCAACCGCTCGGGACCCAGAACACAGACTGTGGCCGCGCCAATGAATGCGTTGGGCGCCAATTGACCCCATGAATGAGTCTCGGAGCAGGCTTGACCGATTGCTCCTTGACATGAATCTATTACTTGTTTACTCTATGCCTTGAGTGAACAGGCTAATGACTGAAACAACTCCTCGTGACCTCTTTCCCGGCGCTCTCGAAATGATGATTCTCGAGTCGCTGCGGCGCCAGCCAGCCCACGGATACGCGCTGGTCCAGCACATCCAGCAACGGTCCAATAACCTCCTCCAGGTGGAAGAGGGCTCGCTCTATCCAGCGCTTCAACGCCTCCTCAAGGCAAATCTGGTCAAGGCCGAGTGGGGCGTCTCGGCGACCAACCGCCGCGTGAGGACCTACCAGATCACCGCTGCCGGTCTGCGTCGCCTCGAAGAACAGATCTCCAGCTTCGAACGCATGTTTGAAGGCATCGCGCTTGTCCTCAATCCCGGCAAATCTACCGCAAACTAAGAGGCAGTCCCATGGGTTGGATTCGTGACATCTTCCGTCGCCACAGACTTTACGACGATCTCGCCGAAGAGATGCGCCTCCACATCGAGGAAAGGACCGAACAGCTGATGCGCGAAGGTATGAACCGAAGAGAGGCCAAGTTGGCAGCGCGGCGAGCCTTTGGCAACCAGACTGTGATCGAAGAACGCAGCCGCGAAGTCTGGCAATGGGCGACACTCGAATCCATCTGGGCCGATGTTCGCTATGCACTGCGCCAACTGAAGAACTCTCCCGTCTTCGCCATTACGGTGATTCTCTCGCTCACGCTGGGCCTGGGCGCGAACACCACCATCTTCACTTTCGTGAATGCGCTGCTGCTCCGGCCGCCTGCGGTTGTGGATGGCGGACGACTTGTAGAAGTGGTGACGCATAATGCAAAGGCTTCGGGGATCGAGTCGTATACGAATTTAAGTTATCCACTGTACGTCGATCTTCGCGACCATAACCGCAGCCTTTCCGGGTTTGCGGCGTTTGACGGCGACCCTCGGACCGTCAGTTGGAGCCACGGCGGTGAGGGAGAGATCGTTTATGGCCAACTGGTTTCGAGTAATTTCTTTTCCGTGCTCGGAGTGGAGCCCGCTCTCGGGCGTTTCTTCCAGCCTGACGAAGACAAAGGGGGCGCCGGCGCGCCTACTGTCGTGATCAGCAATTTGTTCTGGCAGCGCCAACTCGGCGGAGACCGTGCAGTCCTTGGGCGCGTGCTGATCCTGAATGGAGCGAGCTATACCGTAATCGGAGTAACGCCCAAAAGCTTCACGGGCGTCATCATCGGTACGAGGCATGATTTCTGGACCACTCTCGCAATGACGCCGACCCTGATTCACGATCGGGACCGGTTGGGCAGCGATACTTCATCCTGGCTGTTTGGTGTGGGGCGCCTGAGGCCCGGAGTTTCAAAGAACGAAGCGCAGGCGGACCTGACCGTTCTTACCCGTACTGCTCATTCTTCAAACCCAAATGCGGCAGTCATGGATGCAAGCGCGTTCCCCCTCCAGATTATGCCAGGCCCTCTTCGGGGCTACGTGGCCGCGTTCACAGGCTTGCTGATGGCTGCGGTGGGCCTGGTGCTGCTGATCGCGTGCGCCAATGCGGCGAATCTTGTGCTGGCCCGTGCAACGACACGGCGGCGCGAACTTGCGGTCCGGTCTGCGCTTGGCGCGAGCAGGTTCAGAATCATTCGCCAGACGCTGACTGAAAGCCTGATGCTCTCAATGATGGGCGGTGCCGGCGGACTTCTGGTCGCCTACTGGTCCATTCCAGCGTTGATGAGTTTAAAGCCTGCCACCATCCCTGTTTCAATTGAAGCCCCGCTCGATTGGCGTGTTTTTGCATTCGCTTTCGTTGCCTCGCTTTTGAGTGGGATTACGTTTGGCGTTATGCCGGCGTTGCGCAGCGCACGGCGCGACCTGATTCCTGCGTTGAAGGATGAGAGACAGCTTGCGGGTCCACGGCGCTCGCGGCTGCGCGGCAGCCTTGTGGTTGCGCAAATCACGGTTTGCCTGGTGCTGCTGATCAGCGCCGGACTCTGCGTCAGGAGCCTCATCAACGCTCGCTCCATCGACCCTGGATTCAGCACGCATAACATTGCCGTGGCGCATCTCGACCCCGGCAGCCTTGGCTACACAGAAGCGCAGGATCGCCAGTTCTATCAGCAATTGCTGGAACGCGTGCGGGCTTTGCCGGGCGTAAAATCCGCCAGCCTTTCGGACTACCTGCCCCTCGGCACCAGCCGCTCCGTTCATGGGGTTCAAATCGACGGAGCCAACCCGGCTCCAGGCCAAAAGGACATTCCGATTCAGGAGGCATCTGTTGCGCCGGACTTCTTCAATACCATGGGCATACCGGTGCTGAACGGCCGCGAATTTTCGATTCAGGACGTCCAACCGAACTCGGGAAAAGTGATTATCAATCAAGCCATGGCCACGCACTACTGGCCGGGACGCAATCCCATCGGGCAGCACTTCAAAGATGGCAAACAGACGGTGGAAATTGTTGGTTTGGTCAAGACTGGAAAGTACCGCAGTCTGAGCGAGGATCCAATCGACTTCATGTACCTGCCGCTTGGCCCGCAGTCGCAGGAGTTTCTGGTGGTGCGCACCGGTACCGGCGAAGAAGCTACTCTTGGCGAGATTCGCCGAGTGATTCAGGGTCTCGATCCGAATGTCGTGCCCATTGAAATGGAGTCGATCTCGCAGTACATGACACTGCCGCTGTTCGCGGCCCACACCACCGGAGTGCTCCTGGCGCTGTTTGGGTTGGTGGCTCTACTGCTCGCGACCATCGGACTTTCCGGCGTCGTGTCTTACTCCGTCAGCCAGCGCACCAATGAGATTGGCGTGCGTATGGCGCTGGGCGCCGACCGGCTCGACGTGGTGCGACTGATCCTGAAACAAGGAATGCGCCTCACTGGGGTCGGCATCCTGATCGGGCTGGTGCTGTCGTTCGCGACGACGCGTGTTTTGGCCGGACTGCTGTACGGGATCAAGGCGGACGACCCCCTTACCTTTGCTTCCGTTGCCCTTTTCCTGGGCGCAGTCGCGTTCATCTCCTGTTACGTGCCCGCGCGGCGCGCCGCTTCGCTCGATCCAATGAAATCGCTTCGAGCGGAGTGAGCGCCTTGCCGGTATCGTACGTGCCAAGCAATCCCGCACGCTGTTGTGGGTGTGCCGGAACAGTTCGATCTCCGCCTGGTTCGCAGAAAAACGGCATGCGCTGGTGCAGGACTGGTGTTCCGATCGAATCACCGCCCACCCGTAAGTTATGTTCTAGTTAACATTCCCAGACACTTCCCCAGGCAATTTCGATGGTGGCTGAGGCGTTCATCTCCCTGGTCTTGCCGGCAATCGAAAATAACTGTTGTATCTTCGCCTTGTATTCGCCTATTCTGATCCTGTCATGGCATTCGGAATCCAGGAACGGAAGCAGTTCGTTATCGAGTGCAAGCGGTGCCAATGCGGTGTCCCGGCCGGCGTGAGGGAGTTTCCCTTCCAGTCCATTGTGATCACCTGCCCGCTCTGCGGAGAGCAGCGCCGGTACCTTCCTTCAGAGATCTTGCTCGGAAGACCGAACTACATGGTTGCGAGGCAGGCGCGAGCAGGGGGACCTTAAAATGTTAGGCCCAGCTAGAGTCGTGTCTATCTCAAAGTGATCACTCATTCGCATTGGCCGCTGCATTCTGACGACCCGGCATCGCGCAGTGCAGCGAAGAGAAGCCGCCGGAACCGATTGATTCAGGGAGAGGCAAGCACTAATGGGCGAGATGCGGCGGGCAACGGCGCGGGAAGAAGAGCAGCGCAAGCGAGACCGGTTTGCCTCCACCCTGGTGATCTCNNGGCTGTCGCCGACAGCATCTCCCTGGCGAGGATGATTTTGGACCGGGTTGTGAGGTAGGCTGATTTGCATGTGCGGACGATACGGAAGACGAGCAGACAAGCAGTTTATTGCGGAGTGGATGCAAGCCCACGACACGAACGTCTTTGATGACTCCTACTATGCGCCGACCTATAACGTTGCTCCGCAGTCTCTCCAACCAGTGCTCAGACTCAGCCCCGACACCGGAGAAAGGGAGCTGACCATCATGCGTTGGGGACTGGTTCCGTTCTGGTCGAAGGACGGCAAGATGGCGTTCAATACCATCAATGCCAAAGCGGAAACCATCACCACCAGTCCAGCCTACCGTGAACCGATGAAACGCCGGCGCTGTCTGGTACCCGCCGACCTGTTCTATGAGTGGAAGAAGCTGGACGCGAAGACGAAGCAGCCATACGCAATTGCGATGAAGGATCGGTCATTGCTTGCATTCGCCGGCTTGTGGGATTCCTGGAAGGACAAGACGACAGGGCAGATACTGGATACGTATACCGTCATCACCACGGACCCAAACGAACTCATGGAGTCGATACACACGCGAATGCCGGTGATCCTTGCCCCCAGGGATTACGAACGATGGATGGAGCCAGGGGAGCCGTCGCACCCGCCAGTCGATCTGCTCAGGCCGTATCCGGCGGAGGACATGGCGGCGTGGCCCGTCAGTGCCAGAGTCGGGAATATTCGGAACAATGATCCCACTCTGGTCGAGCCTGTGCCGTAGAAGGCTTTGAGGGTTTCATGCCGTCGACAACGCCCTTGGTGGACATTCTTGTTCCTGGCAAACGCGAGGAGAAGCGGATGCCTTGCCGGTTCGACTCTTCCTGCGAAACCTACGCCCACCGCGTTTCTGCAGTGGGACCTTTCATTCTGTGACGGC
>PKXI01000469.1:0-6718 GCA_003133425.1 Acidobacteriaceae bacterium | reverse complement strand
GCGTTCGAATCGATCGGAATAAGTGATTGCAACGGAGAAATTCACGCGTTCCATTTTCGCACCCGGTTGCTGGTCTCCGGCATCGCGCTCGATGCGTTTGAGCTTCGCGATGGGAATCCGGCCGGTTACATTTTTCAGATCATCGGGGGTCCCGGGGAAGATCAATTCGTACTGTTTGGGCGATTGGTCGAGAAGATGCGCCGCGCCTTGTCGGTAAAACATCTCGAGAACGGTGACTATGGCCTCGAGATTTCGGATCAAAGGATTGTGCGTGGCCGGATCGAATCGGACGAAGGCCAGGACGGCAGCCTGCCGCTGCTCGCGATCGATGGCCGCGAGATCAGCTGGGAGCAATTCGGTCATATGTTAATGACCTTTGAGGGGTGGCAGTTCAAGCTTACGATTTCGGACAAGAGCGAGGAGTTGTGAACACTTCCGATGCAGGTCCCGCTCAACGCGGGGCAGTTCCGCTGTCCTGGCACACCGCTTTGCTGAAGTTCTTCTCTGCGGCAACGGAGTTTCAGTTGACCGATGACCAGGGCGTGGAACCTTATCGACAGAAGAGACTATCTTTCGATACCTTGCTTGCGCCGGTGCGCATGAACAGGATTTGACCACCTGTGACGATCCAGGAATTACGGGGATCCCGGACCCTGCGGCGTTTCCCGGTATTGATCCTGAAGATTGCGCGGACGTGTTTACTCCTATATAACTTCCGGATTGGCGACAATCCGGTCCAAATCCTACTTGACCCTTGATATAGAGAATGCTACATAGGTGAGGGGAGTTGGATATGAACCCGGGAATCACGTCAAAGTCGATAGCAGCAATCGTAGTGATCCTCCTACTTTCCGCCAGAGCAACGCCCCAGGACAAAACACCTCCAGCCCAGGCAAATCCGATCCCTGGATGTTCAACGAGTGTGGCTGAGCGGGAGGCAAACAGGAAGCTGGCGATGGATTTCTTTCGAGCCTCTGGCGAAGGCAGAGTCGCGCTCCTCGACCCCAGTTATAAACAGCACAATCCTCAAGTTGTTCGACATGCGCAGCAAGAGAATCTTTCCGATTACGAGGAAGCGAAGAAGGCATTCCTTGAGCAGGCCAGCGGCCCGGTGCACGGTCTCGGACTTGGCCCCACTCCACCCGGAAATCGGTTTGAAATTGTGACTGCGGAATGCGACATTGTGACCGTCGTGCACAGCAGTTTCAGACACGATCCGACGGGCGAAAGCAAATTCTATGAAGCGTTTACATTCGACACATTCAGGGTAAAGGGCGGGAAGCTCGTTGAACACTGGGATGGAGCATCGCTAAGCGCGCCGTCCCCAACACCGGGAGGCCCCGCAAATGCGCACTAACAACCCGAGTCAAGAATCGAGCTTTTGGTGGTTGACCGGCAAACCGGCCAGAACTCTCACAGGAGCGACGATTCAGCGGAATCCAGGAGCGCGGCCGACCGCAAGGGACAAGCGGGGCACACCTAGTCAATGAAGTAGCCAATGTCCGTGAGGACGCGTTCACTCAGTTCCACGCCCGTCAGACGCGCACCGAGTGGGGTGTGCAGGTTCCTTTCAAAACTCTGGAGGATGTGAGAGGGTAGATCGGTCTGTTGACGAAGCAGTTTCAGCAGCGCCGCGCTATCGGTGGGGTATTCGTAGTCGCCGGGCAAGCCGCATGCTGGGCGAATTGTCAGCGAGATTGGAATCGTTCCTGAGCCTGATTCGGAGCTGTTGGGCAGTCGGGCGGTGAGATTGACTCGCATACGCGAATCCTGACACTTGACTGCAGAACCCTCAATGACACAGACGAGTCATCAGGGTCAGACCAAATGGGTGTGACAGATGCTCTGCTGGTCATTTGCACATTACACCTGTATGACCGTCCACTCTTCAGTTACCAGTTGTGCACTGCGCGGCACAGCTTGACGCGGCTTCGCCCGGATTAGTCCCCTGAAGTCGGCATGGCGACTGTAATGTCGGGACCCAGGGACCGATCAGGATTGCCTTCGCCATCGGCGTTTATCGTTCCCGATCTCAACCGCTCGGCAAAACATTCAAGGATTCTTGCTTTTCAGGAACCATGGCACTCTCCCGTGTCGGTTCATTACGGCCTGGCTCCACGGCTTATGTTGACTGCTGAGTAATCGGCGGTTAAGACTACAATCTTCAAGGAATGGAGACGGAATGAAAACTCGAAGCTTTGGGAAGACAGGCCTTGATATAGGCGAAGTGGGCCTTGGCACCTGGCAACTTGGGGCAAATTGGGGCAATGTCACTGACGAGACAGCCTTACAGGTTTTGCGCACTGCATGGGAAAGCGGCTCGAACTTTTTCGACACCGCCGATGTATATGGCATGGGACGCAGCGAAGAGCTCATTGGGCGTTTCTTGCGCGAAACCGGAGCCTCCGTCTGCGTGGCGACCAAGGTGGGAAGGTTCAGTCCTCCCGGATGGCCGGATAATTTCTCGCGGGCGGTGATTCGCCAGCATACTGAAGCGTCCTTGAAGCGTATTGGAGTCGACGCCATCGACCTGATTCAACTCCACTGCATTCCCTTCGAAATCCTGAAAGATGGTGAGGTATTCGACCATCTTCGCGAGATGAAGATCGAAGGGAAAATCCGGAACTTTGGCGTAAGCGTTGAGTCAATGGATGAAGCAGACTTCTGTGTGCGCCAGCCTGACGTGGCTTCTCTCCAGATCATTTTCAATCTATTCCGCCAGAAACCCATCCACACGCTTTTCGAGGAAGCCAGGAAGCGAAATGTCGGTCTGCTCGTCCGTCTGCCACTCGCAAGTGGACTGTTGGCGGGGAAGTACACCCAAACAACCCGATTCCCCGCCGAGGATCATCGGAATTTCAATCGAGACGGACAACAGTTCAACGTCGGCGAAACCTTCGCCGGACTTCCATTCGAGAAAGGCGTCGAACTGGCCGACCGCTTGAAGCTGCTCGTGCCGGAAGACCTAACGCTCGGCGATATGGCGCTTCGTTGGTGCCTCGATTTCGACGCCGTGAGCGCGATTATTCCCGGCGCCAGGAATCCCGAGCAGGCGCGGAGCAATGCGAGGTCATCCACATTGCCGCCCTTGCCGGTAGCCTTGCACCAAGATCTCGCAGACTTCTATGTTCGCGAAGTCGCCCCGCACATTCGTGGAGCGTATTGACCGAAGGAAATGACGTGCATCGAAGCGAGCAACAGGGATACGCGCAGGAGAGGTCATTACTTGCCCGACCCTGTTGATCGTCGTTTCCGTCGCACTCCACGCAGGCAGAAAAAACGCACTGTGGGGGGGGCCGCCCAGCATTTTTTAGATACGGTGAATGGATGCGAGCCTAAAGGTAAATCGTCCAGGGTTGAATGGATGCCGGGTATGCTGACATCTTGAAGTCGGCCACTGTCCGGAATTCAGGGGGCGAACGGATGCCAAACGATTTCCGATCCAATCGGCGTTTGTCAGGACTAATTTGGCAACATGTCCGATATGCCGACTTCGCGGACATGTGATGTCTCCCCATGCATTTCTTGCACCCGGGCACCATAATCCACACGGTCAAAGAACCTAAAGCAACGCAGTTTCCGAATTCCCGACTAACGGGCAGTTCGTATACCTAAAATTGAAGGCATGAGGCAGTTTTGGCTTCGAAATCTAATTCAGAGGATCGACCATGAGTGAAGTCATCGATCAACACCGCTTAGCTGATTATCGAGAAAAGAGGGGCAAGTGGTTATCTTGGTATGAGACGGGAGCAGGGGAATCGAATTCTCTTCAAGATCAATGGTTCGCGATGCTGCTCTCAGAGATGTCCTTCCGCGTTGCCCGAGAAGAAGGCGCGAGAGATCCAACGTCAATGTTAAACATGCCGCTTGTAGCTCACCTACTGAGCAGCGGTTACTTTTCGTCCCAGGTGCTCGCTACTAGACGCCTGCTCGACCGTAGAAAAGATGTCATCTCACTCCGTCGTCTGATCGATGACATACGCGAGAACCGCGATTTAATAACGCGCGAAGTATACGTATCCTTTGACGAGACAGCATATGCGCCCGAACTACCAGAGCTAGAAATCCCAGGCCTCCAGCCTGCCAACTCGCCATTTTCCGAATGGAACAGATCCCGAGTTCGACATGAGCGGTTCGATAAATTATCAAAAGTGACCCCTGAGAATCGCGCGCGTGACAACAAGATCGATGAATCAGCGTTTTCGAGGATGGATAACTGGATTGAATCATCTGGGGCGTCCAACCTAATAACTCTAAGCCACAAATATCTCGCCCACGCAGCTGAGCAAAGGTCGATAAACGCCGCAATTCCGACGGGCCTGTCTTTTGCGGAAGTCGAGGGCATCCAGAAGGCCGTCGTGCAGTCGATGCGCGTCATTTATGACATCATTCTTTCGAGCGGTATATACAGTGAAGTTGTACCGATGGTTCCGCTAGGCTTTTTCGGAAAGGTGTGGAACGGAGAGAGCCTAATCGAATCCACCGCGCGAATGAATAAGCAATGGGACGAGATGGCCAAAGAGCGGAACCAATGGGTTAGGGATCTTGACAGCAACTTCTTTACATAGTCTGGAGGTCTACCGACGAATCCACTTTGCAACCTTGTGGAGTGGGTTTTGTTTGGATGAGTACCTATTTCTCAAGTATTCCAATACTGATGGCGCTACCTGTGGGGCGAATACTTGTGAATGGATCGGGAGCGCCGTGTCATCCTCCTGCGCCCAGGGTGCCAGAGGGCCAAATTTGTCGGGCAATCATCCCAAGAGCACGTAAATCTGCGCTCTGGGTTTGGCAATCCATTTGGATGAGAAACGGGCTTATCGGACTAGTGACTGCCTGTCGATAATGATAAGTCGGCAAGGCGACTGGAATCTCGTGCCCTCCCGCCGGTCCGGGGTCCGCTGAGGCTCCCGGAGCCTGGGGCGTTTCTCATTACGAATCCGGTCCATGGACGAGGCTAATCTTCTCTATACGCATATTTCATCAGATCTAAAGTTTAGAATTGCATATTGCTTTTGCGCGACCTGCTGCGTGGGAGAAGGATATCGCAAATGGGTATGGGGACAACCATCTGTCTACTTTTCATCTTTGAATTCGCGGCCATTCCACTGTCGGCTCAAACCGTGCCATCTCGCCGACAAACGCGGGCGGTCGTTGACCCAGTAGAACTCAGCGGTCCGCCGAAAAAGCCTATCGCAATAACGCCCGCGAAACGAGCGTTCGCCAAGAGCGCCGTTATGGAGCAACTGAATTCAAATGATTCATCAGTGCTTGCGACCGCATTGCGTGGAATCACATCCTTCATTCAGCAAGATCCAACTGATACGGACTTCTTCTTTATGAGGGCGACCGTCTCGTGTGAAATCGCGGGCAGCAATAAGGAAACAATACTCAGAGACATTGACACATCCATCAAACTTTGGAAGCCAAATGAAAACAACGTGTTCGACTCTTTAAGGGATCACTATGCGCAGAAAGCGAAAGTCGAATTTCTGCTTGGGCGATATGCAGATGCTCTGAATGATCTTGACGCGAGTTTGCGAATCGATTATGGCCGCGCCGAGCAAATGTTCAACAACGGCAACGTCAAACCAGATGAGCCGATGGCTATGCCGTGCATGTGGTCACAGCTGATGTAAACAAATTGTCAGAATTGTTTCCAAAGGACTACCGAACATCGCTTTACGTTGGCTTATACGGGCTCGCATTTTCCCCATATTCCTTGGACACGGTCTATCAACCCATCCTGAGAGCATTTGAACGTGCAGCTGAACTTAATCCATCTTCGGCTGTCCCGTCCTATTTCAACGCGTATCCCTACGTCTATGGCGGCATAGGTGGTTTGATATCGCGGGCGAACGCCAGGTGCGTCGATGATGTAGTACCACGTACGAAGCCGTGCCTTGAATTGGATGAAATTCACCGCACTGGCGTGCGATACCTCACGAAGGCAATCGCCGCTGACCCGACATTTGAGCCTGCGTATGCTCTACGTGCCGCTGCTCACCTCAAATTGCACGAGAATAGGCAAGCAATTCGGGACTATACAAAAGCACTGGATCTTGACCCGAAGGCTAACCTGCATCAAGACCGCGCTTCAGCAGAGTCGGAGTTAAAAGAATATCAGGCGGCTATTCTCGATTACACCAAAAGCATTGCTCAGGGCTGCGAGGATGCCCTGTGCGGGGTCTACGAATATCGCGGAGATGTTTATTTGAAAATCCACGATTATCCTCATGCGATCAGTGATTTCGGCCATGCAATCAGAAACTTTCTGGCTGGCACGATCTTTGGGTTCAATATCGACCAGTTTCGCAGAATCTATCCCGAATATGACGACATAGCTGACAACGTATTGTGTGAGAAACTTCGAGTGAAGTTTAACCCGCAAATGAGCTACGCGGATTATTCCAAACAATTCTTGATCGAGGCGAAGGAAGTTGATGATTTCGTCTTGCCAGACCTATTTCTAAAACGGGGCGATGCATACGCTGATATGGGTGACAACGCCAGCGCAAATCGAGAATATGACCGAGTGTCTGCTGGATTTCCGAAGTGGGCGGAACACGCATTCGTGACCCGCAACGGAAAACGCATTCGCGTCCGCCAGTAGAGGTTTATCCCCGGACACCATTTCCACGGGAAATTCTCATATCACAAATAAAGGACCACATTGCGAACCTGTTGAGTCCTGATAAGTCGGCTAGGGTTTAGGGAT
>PKXI01000247.1 GCA_003133425.1 Acidobacteriaceae bacterium | reverse complement strand
GTCCTCGACCCTACTTTTAGAGGGGGTTATGGAAACGGCGGCATCATTCGAAGCCCGCTTAGCGCCATAACCCTACTCGACTGACCTGCGCCAGGTTACGTCAGGGTAGTATCGCCGCCGAACTGGCTCAGTTTAGTATTACCATTCCGGATATGCGCTCTCCTTGGCTTTGGCTAACCTCGCTCTGCATGTGCGTCTCGGCAGTACCTGCGGGTTTTGGCCAGTCCGCGCAGCCTCCTGCCGATGCACAGATGGCGGCCGACGCAATCCGCAACGAGGCCCTCGTCTTTGAGCGCTACGACACAACCTACAGCATGCGCCCTGACGGCACCGGCGAGCGCGACCTGCACGTCGTCATTCGCGTCCAGTCCGACGGGGCGGCGCAGAAGTTCGGCGTTCTGGCTTTCTCCTACGCCTCCGCCAACGAAACTCCGAAAATCAAGTTCGTCCGCGTGCGCAAGGCGGATGGAACCATCATCGAGACTCCGCCGTCCGACGCCATCGACATGCCGGCCGCCGTCACCCGCGAGGCGCCGCTCTACAGTGACCTGAAGGAGAAGCATATTCCCGTGCGCTCGCTTGCGGCGGGCGAAACACTTGAATACGAAGTCGACACAGAGATTAACCAGCCCGAGGTTCGCGATCAGTTTTGGGGTGCGACTCACTTTACGCCGCCCGGCACGCTCGTGGTTCTGGCCGAGACCTTGACCCTGGAGTTTCCCGCAAACAAATACGTCCAGGTCTGGAGCCCCAATCATAAGCCGGAGATCAGCGAGCAGAACGGCAAGCGCATCTACAAGTGGACGGTTCCTCAGCTCATCCCCGCACCGCGCCAGGGCGGCGATGATGATGCCAAATCCATACCCCCAAAAGATCCCGACGAGGACGGCGAAGGCCGCAAGATTCCATCCGTTGCCTGGACCACCTTTCATAGCTGGACAGACGTGGGCGACTGGTACCGCGGGCTTGCTCAGTCGCAGTCGCGACCCAACGACGCCATCCGCGCCCGTGCCAACGAGATCACAGCCGATGCCAAAACGCCCGAAGACCAGGTGCGGGCCATCTATGGGTTCGTTTCCACGCAGACCCGCTACGTTGGAATCGACTTCGGCATTGGGCGCTACCGGCCACATGAAGCGCAGCAGGTGCTGACGAACGCCTATGGCGACTGCAAGGACAAGGACACGCTGCTGGAGGCGCTGCTCCAGGCCAAAGGCTTCTCTCCCGCGCCCGCGCTGATCGGCGCCGGAATAGCGCCCGTGCCCCAAGTGCCCTCGCCTGCCGTTTTCAACCACGTAATTACGACCGTCAATCTGCCGTCGGGGCAGATCTGGCTCGACAGCACTCCCCCCAGCGCGCCCTATCGGTATCTCTCCGCCATCATCCGCGGCCAAAAGGCGCTCGTGGTACCGCCCGCCGGACCGGCCACACTCCAAACCACACCGGACGAGCCTCCGTATCCGTTCAATTCACGGTTTGTCGCCGCAGGCTCGCTCGACAAGGATGGCAAGTTAAGCGCAAAGATGACGGCCACCTATCGCGACGACGGAGAACTGCTGGTGCGCGAACTGGCTCGAACCGTGGCCCCGGCCGATCGCGATCAGGCATCGCAGTATATCTCTTCTGCAACGGGCTTCGGCGGCACCACCAGCAACACCACCTTCCGCAACACCGACGATTCGACGCAGCCGATCGTCATGTCCTACGACTATTCTCGGCACCCCTACGGTGACTGGGACGCGCTGCGCATTGTGCCTCTGTTTCCGGCGCTGGAGTTCTCAACACTCAGCAGTGAGACCACCGCGCCCACCGACGATATCGATCTCGGCGCACCGCGCGCACTCACGGCCATCTCCCGCATAAAGCTGCCTGATGGCTACCGCCCCTACCTGCCCGATCCCGTCCACGTCAAGACGCCGTTCGCCACCTTCGACAAGACCTATCACTTCGACAGCGGCGAGATTCTGGCCGAGCGCATTATCGTCGTGCTCAAAAAGAAAGTGGACAAGGCCGACTGGAAGCAGTACCTGGCCTTCACCAACGACATCAGACTCAGCGGCGAGGCATGGATCCAACTCCAGCCGCCGCCCAAGCCGGTCAAGATCAATCCTCAGACCGCAGCTGCAAGTGGCAGCGGAATTCCGGCGCACGGCGGCGACACCGGCAAGAAGGGCGTCACCGACGTTGTGCCCGCGAAACCTTCTGAAGGTCCCGGCAACGCCGATTCCGATACGCTGGCGGCCAAGTCGGGTCAAGAACTCATGTCGGGCCTCAAGGACAAAATGCGCGTCTACGACTGGGCTGGCGCACGGGAGATTCTCGATGCAGTCAAGGCGAAGAATCCCAGGGAGCCCGGCCTGTGGGCAGGCTACGGGTTCATCGCCGAGGCCGAAGACCACGATAACGCTGCGGCAATCGAGGACTACCGGAAGGAACTTGAGGTGGCCCCGGACGACGCGCATGCGGTGGGCCGCCTTGCTTATGTGATGATGCACGACCATCAGGAGGCCGAGGCGCGCGGGCTGTTGCAGAAGTTTTTCCAGTCCCATCCGGATAATGCGTTGTTGGCGCAGTACCTGGGCAATTTGCAAACGCTGGCCAAAGACGACCAGGGCGCGCTCAAGACGTACGAAACTGCCGCCGATCAGAATCCTGACAATCGCGAACTCCGCATCGACGTGGCCGAGACGCTGGTGCGGTTGCACCGCTATGACGAGGCCAGCGCCGCCGCCAAGAGCGCGCTCGACGGCGTCGATGACCCTGGAGTCCTGAACGACGCTGCCTACACGCTCAGCGAAACCGGCCAAGATCTGCCCATCGCTGAAGACGCCTCGCGCAGGGCCATCGCCAAGTTGGATGAGCGTTCCGCGGCCATCACCACCGACCAGGTCAATCAGACTGCATTCGCTGCCGCCAACCTCCTCATCGCTTCCTGGGACACTCTCGGCTGGATTCTTTTCCAGGAAGAAAAGTACGACGAGGCGCTGGCGTGGCTGTCGCCGGCGTGGCGGGGATCGCTGATCGCAGAGGTAGGGGCCCATCTGGGGCAAACGTACGAAAAGCTGGGCAAAAAAGAGGACGCGGCCTCAAGCTTCCGGCTCGCCCAGTTCGCTGAGGACAAATACACGGCGCCGAACGTCGTCGACGAAATCATCGCCGGCGTTGTTCGCACGCATGGCGTCACACCTTCGGCCGCTCACACCGGCGCAACAAGCGCCAGAGTCACTGCCGAAGGGCAGGAGGCGCTGCAAAAGCTGCGGACCTACAAGGTCAAGCGGCCAGCGCAGGCAAGCGGCTGGGGAACGTTCCGGCTCGAGGTCGCCACCGCGGGGGTCATCGAGGCGCAGCAGATTTCGGGTGAGCAGAAGCTCTCGGCCGCCATCAAGCCGGTGCTGATGGCCATGAAGTTTCCCGAACTGCTGCCGCCGGCGTCCAAAGCCCACCTGTTGCGCAGCGCCGTGGTGAGTTGTTCGATGGGCGACACTTGCGACGTGGTGTTGGTGCCATATGCATCCCTGGAAACCGAGCAGCAATAGCACTCGTTCGCGAACCCCGGTTGGCAGTGAACGTGTCGGCCACCTTTTCCTGACCTGCCGAGAGCCGGAATCAAAGCGGACGTCCATTCCCCTAGACATCCTTTGATTCCCGCTCCGGATGTACTACCGGCCACCCGGACGTAGCGTGATTTAAATCACGTCACGGAAGTATCGGCGACGATCCAACCGCAACTTGGAAGAAGCGTTGCATGTCGTAAGGGACTTCATTGAATCCCTTGAATTGATTGACGCTCAATTACGATCTTTCCGCTATTCGTACCTGAGTGCCACTGCGGGGTCCACGCGCATTGCTCGTCTGGCCGGAACATAGCAAGCCAACATCGCCACAGCCGTCACCCCGATTGCTACTCCAGCCAACGTCGCCGGATCGTTCGCGCCAATTCCGTAGAGCAGCGGCGCAAGCAGCCGTGCAGCAGCAAAGGCCGCAGCCAAACCAATGCAGAGCCCAATCGAGGTCACCTGCAGCCCTTGCCGCATCACCAACTTCAGCACGTCGTTCTGCCGCGCGCCCAGAGCCATGCGCACACCTATCTCGTGCGTGCGCTGCGAAACCACGTAAGCGATTACTCCAAAGAGTCCGATGGCCGTGAGCACTGCGGCAAAAATGCCCGAGGCCCCCAGCATCAAACCCAGCGTGCGCGCAGGGAAGAGGGGAAGCGCCATGTATTCACCGATCGTCTCCAGGTCCGTAGCCGCCATCATAGGATCGACCACTTGCACCTCGCGCCGCATCGCGTCCAACAGAAGCCGCGCATCGCCCGAAGTCCGTATTACAAGAGTCCGCGACGGCGGCAAATGCCCGCGATAGACCACGGCAATCGGTCCCTCGCCGAGTGTGCGATACTTTCCGGCCTTGGCCACCCCGATCACTTCACTGGTTGACTTCGCATCGCCCAGTGCGATGCGCTTGCCGATCGGATCCTGACCGGGCCAGAGCTGTTGCGCCAGCACCTCATTCACAACCACTGCGTCGGGCTCGGAGCCGTCCGATTCCTTTTGCGTGAGGTCCCGGCCACGCAGCAGGGTGATCCCCATCGTGGAGAAATACCCTGGATCTACGCGAAACACATCGGTTCTGCTGCGGTCTGGATCATTCCCAATGTGCTTTCCAACAGAAGTCACTTCTTCTGAAGTTCCCAGCGGCAGGTAGTCCGCATAACTTGCCGTGGTAACGCCGGGAAGCGCAAGAACGTGATCCATAAGTTGCCGGTAGAATGCGGTAACTTTCTCGGGGGTATAGCCAAGACTTCCCGGATCGAGCGTGGCGATGGCGATATGATGTGTATCGAATCCGGGATCGATGGAATTGGCATGCATCAGGCTGCGCACGCAGAGCGTCGCGCCCGCCAGCAGCACCACGCACGTTGCGATTTCCCCGATGAGGAGCATACTGCGCAAGCGCGATTTGCGAAGGCCGGCGGTTTGCCCTTCTTCCTTCAACACTGGAGCGGCGTTAACGGCAGCACTGCGCAACGCCGGAACCAATCCGAAGATCACGCCCGTCGCCAACGAAATCAGCAATGCAAACAACAGCACCCGCCAGTCCATTGGAACCTCGAGCGTAATGGGCAGACTCGCCGGCTTGAGTTCAAGCAGCATGCGCGCCAGCCACCAGGCAAGCATGACTCCCGCCACGCCCGCAATCGAAGAAAGCAGCAGGCTCTCTATCAGCATCTGCTGGATCAGGCGTCCACGACCCGCCCCGAGTGCGGACCGAATCGCCATCTCCCTCACCCGGCCTTGCGCGCGTGCAAGCAGAAGGCTGGCGGCATTGGCGCAGGCAATCAACAACACAAGCACAAACACCGCCTGCAGCATCCCGGTAAATGCGCTCACGTAGCCACGATAAGGTCCGGGCACCAGTGTTGCGGGATACACCACTGCATCGAGATTCTTGTTGAAATCGGGATATGCCAACTCGAGCTGATGGGTCAGTAGGTTCATCTCGGCTTGTGCCTTCACCTTGTCCATTCCGGGCCCAAGCCTCCCCATGACAATTAGCCAGTTGCCATATCTGTCGCTGATTCTGCCCTTGTCGTGCGTGAACTGTTCCTGTGTCGCCAATGGAGCCCAGAAGTCCGGCTCGGTCGCGACCAGCATTCCTGTGAATCCAGCCGGCGCCACACCGACCACGGTGAATGCGGCGCCATTCAGCACCAGCGTCCGCCCTACGATCCCCGCATCGGCGCCCAGTTGCCGCTGCCAGAAGGAATGACTCAACACGACGACCGGATGGGGGCCGCTCAACTGGTCGTCGCCACTGGAGATCGTACGGCCCAATAAGGCGTTCACTCCCAGCTCCGAGAAGTAGTTCCCCGAAACAAGCTGGCCCTGGATCACTTGTCCTGCGCCGGAGCGATTCCAGATGGTCGGATGGCCGTCCCCATCGAATGCCAGCACGCCTTCCAGCGATCGGCTGTGGTCGCGGAAGTAAGCGTAGTCGGGGTAAGTGAAGGGTAGGTAGCTCTGCAGGCCAGTCGCAGTGCGATTGTGCAGCCAGATCTCAAGCAGGTTCCCGGTTGCGCTCACCCCCGCCGGTGGCCGAAGCAAAAGCGCGTTGACAAAGGTGAACACGGCGGCATTCATGCCAATGCCCAGCGCCAATGCCAGCACCACGGCCGCATTCGATCCGGGCTTCTTCATCAGCATACGCAGGCCGAAGCGAATATCTCCCCACCACTCGGCGGGAGAGAGAAAGCTCCCTTGCGCGCGCTGTCTTTCCTTGAGCAGCGTAACGTTGCCGAACTGGAGGCGCGCTGCTCGGGCCGCATTGTCGCGAGACATTCCCTGGCTAACGTAGCGCTCAGTAAGCAGATGCAGGTGCGCGTGAATCTCTGCATCCATCTCGAGATCTTGCCGCCCCTGCGTCAGGAATCCCTTTGCCTTTGCCACCCACAACCGCAAGAATCGCATCGCCTCATCCCTCCCTTTCCAGCCGCAGCACGCGCCCGATTACACCCGCAATGCGCTCCCAGTTCTCAGTCTCGCGGTCGAGTTGTTTTTTGCCCTGCTTGGTGATCGAGTAAAACCGCGCCTTCCGGTTGTTTTCTGAAGTACCCCACTTCGAATCGATCCAACCTTGCTGCTGGAGCCGAACAAGGGACGTGTAGACCGTACCTTCATTTAGCTCCAGAACGTTCTCACTCAGATGCTCGATCCGACGGGCAATACCGAAACCATGCAAAGGACCCATGGCATACAGGGTCTTCAGCACCATCAGGTCCAGTGTCCCTTGCAGCACGTCCGACTTCTTGTCGCTCATTCATGGCTCCTTTGCACATCCCAAAGAAGCTATCACGGCTCCTTTGCAATGTCCATAGGAAAATGATCAATTCGATCGAGCTTGAGATTGGCCTGGCAGTTTGGAAGGCTTTGCCGGCGAAACTTGGCGGCTACGAATCGCGCTAGACAGGATTCGAAGTGGAAACTGTCCCGGGTCCGATTGGATAGATTGGATACCCACTGGGTGTTAAGGAAACAACTGATTTTGCGGATTCCGGTCGAGTCACCGCCCACCCGTAAGTAACCTTTTGGTCAACATTCGCGCGCCCCTTCGATATGGCTGAAGCGTTCGCTTCCGCGGATTTTGCCCCCGGCCCAAAACCGCCCTAGACTTTCGCTAGATATTCGCCTATCGTTGTTCTGTCATGGCATTCGGAATCCAGGAACGGAAGCAGTTCGTTATCGATTGCAAGCGCTGCCTACGCGATGTCCCGGCCGGCGTGAGCGAGTTCCCCTTCCAGTCCATCGTGGTTACCTGCTCTCTCTGCGGAGAGCGGCGCCGGTACCTGCCTTCAGAGGTCTTGCTTGGAAGGCCAAACCACTTGGTCGCGAAGAGAGCGCGAGCCGAGGGACCCTAGAATGTTCGGCCCCGACCCGGCCGCGCTCACCTCACAGCGACCAATCATTCGCTTTGGCCCTTGCACCATCACTGTTCGTCGCGCGGAGTACCTCAATCCCGGCGTTGCAACGTCACGGCATTGCACAAGTGGGGAGAAGAGGATATATGGGAATTTATTGATTCAGGGAGAGACAAGAACTAATGGGCGAAATGCGACGGGCAACGGCGCGGGAAGAAGAGCAGCGCAAGCGAGACCGGTTTGCCTCCACCCTGGTGATCTCGGCCTCGATCATTGCTGCCGTTCGCCTGGCCCGAGAAGACATCAGCAGTCCGTCTCCTCGCCTGACATCGGCTGTCGCTGACAGCGTCTCTCTGGCGAGGATGATTTTGGACCGGGTGATGAGGTAGGCTGATTTGCATGTGCGGACGATACGGAAGACGAGCAGACAAGCAGTTTATTGCTGAGTGGATGCAAGCCCACGATACGAACGTGTTTGATGACTCCTACTTTGCGCCGTCCTATAACGTTGCTCCGCAGTCTTTGCAGCCGGTGGTCAGGCTCAGTCCCGACACTGGAGAAAGGGAACTGACCATCATGCGTTGGGGACTGGTTCCGTTCTGGTCGAAGGACGGCAAGTTGGCGTTCAATACCATCAATGCCAAAGCGGAGACCATCACCACCAGTCCAGCCTATCGAGAACCCATGAAACGCCGGCGCTGTCTGGTACCCGCCGACTGGTTCTATGAGTGGAAGAAGCTGGACGCGAAGACGAAGCAGCCATACGCAATTGCGATGAAGGATCGGTCATTGCTTGCATTCGCTGGCCTATGGGATTCCTGGAAGGACAAGACGACAGGACAGACACTGGACACCTATACCGTCATCACCACGGACCCAAACGAACTCATGGAATCGATACACACACGAATGCCGGTGATCCTCGCCCCCAGGGATTACGAACGATGGATGGAGCCAGGGGAGCCGTCGCACCCGCCAATAGATCTGCTCAGGCCGTATCCGGCGGAGGACATGGCGGCGTGGCCCGTCAGTGCCAGAGTCGGGAATATTCGGAACAATGATCCCACTCTGGTCGAGCCTGTGCCATAGACGGCTTTGAGGGTTTTATGCAGTCGACAACGCCCATGGTGGACATGCTTGTTCCTGGCAAACGCGAGGAGAAGTGGAAGCCTTGCCAGTTCGACGCTTCCTGCGAAACCTACGCCCGCCGCGTTTCCGCAGTCGGACCTTTCATTCTGTGACGGCCTCCACATCAGCCACGCCAGTCCATTAGTTGTCTCTGCCGGACTCTCTGCTATCCTCGCAGATCATGGATACCGCCAGGTCAACATCGTGCCAGGAGATTCGCTGCGGCGCTTGTGGCCAGAACAAGCCAGGCTACGATATCGCTCACGTTGGTTCAGCCGAAAATGGATACCGGCCGCTCTGCAGTCGCTGCCTCAACACTGAGGTGGCAAAGGCAGCCGGGATGGAAGGCTTTGAGCACGCCGCGTTCGAATCGATCGGAATAATTGATTGCAACGGAGAAATTCACGAGTTCCATTTTCGCACCCGGTTGCTGGTGATCGGCATCGCGCTCGATGCGTTTGAGCTTCGCGATGGGAATCCGGCCGGTTACATCTTTCAGATCATCGGGAATCTCGGGGAAGATCAATTCGTACTGTTCGGGCGATTGGTCGAGAAGATGCGCCGCGCCTTGTCGGTAAAACATCTCAACAACGGCGACTACGGCCTCCAGATTTCGGATCAAGGGATTGTGCGTGGCCGGATCGAATCGGACGAAAGCCCGGAGGGCGGCCTCCCGCTGCTCGTCATCGATGGCCGCGAGATTAGCTGGGACGAGCTCGGTCATATGTTAATGACCTTTGAGGGGTGGCAGTTCAAGCTTACGATTTCGGACAAGAGCGAGGAGTTGTGAACACTTTCGATGCAGGTCGCTCTCAACGCGGGGTAGTTCCGCTGTCCTGGCACACCGATTTGCTGAAGTTCCTCTCTGCGACAACGGAGTTTCAGTTGACCGATGACCAGGGCGTGGAACCGAATCGACAGAAGAGACTATTTTGTCGATACCTTGCTTGTGCCGGCGCGCAGGAGGGGATTTGACCACCTGTGACGATCCAGGAATTACGGGAATCCCGGACCCTGCGGCGTTTGCCGGGACCGATCCTGCGTTGCGGGCTGAACATTGATTGATTCTGGCGTATCAGGGTGGTAGCGCTCTCAAATGCTCGTCCATGGCGGTCCCGATTCAACGCGCTCTTTGTTCACGCGTATGTTTTCCTTATGAGTTATTGCCTCATACGTAACTGACGACTTGCTGACGACTTGCGACTATCCGGTCGGGACCCGCAAGACCGGGCCAAATCAGGGCTAGCGGGAGTTTACTGCGAAGCATGAGTTGGGGCGTTAGCTATCGGAGCTAAGTTTCTGCAT
>PKXI01000329.1:3563-13824 GCA_003133425.1 Acidobacteriaceae bacterium | reverse complement strand
ACATCTGCAAAGCCATCAGGATTATTAAGTGAACAGTATTACGGCTAAGGTGCTTCCCGGGTGTTCGTGAGCGGAGTGGGTGACCTGGGTCACAATCCCAGTTTTTCGCCGCGCGTATGATTGGTCGGGGCAACGGCCGATTGTAACGCAATAGTTGTATTTCTTCGTTCTTGCCGAAGAGCAGAATGAGAAGGCCAGGTAATTTGCTGTTTATAAACAACTTGTAAGTGTCCGCTTGAAGAAAGGCGACTCAAATGAGTCAAGATGCGGGAAATCTGTTGAAGGCTCTCCGGTTATGGATGGGCTTTTGTGCTTACGCGGTACTACTTCCAGTAGTAGCCTCCTCTCTCTCTTCTTCGCAGAAAACCACACCGGCGCCAACTCCCCCGGCTAGAACGAACTCTACGCCCCAGGCGGGGCAGCGGAGTCAGCCATCCGCTGCCCCGCAGGCTCGTCCGTATGCTCGTCCCGCACCGCAAATACGCCAAGCTCCGACGCCACAGCCGGGCCAGCGAGGAGGCATACCGAATACAAGGCCAATCCCTAACCCTGTTCGCCAGAACCCGACAACCCACGCGCCAGGAATCCCGGCGCGAGCGACTGCGCAACGCCTCCCAAGTGGGGGCGTCGAATACCGCAGTTCAAACGGTGGCTCTATTCGGACCAATTCTCAAAACCGCGTTGTTGAGTTTCGCGGTAATGGTAATGGTGTCGCTGCTCGTTATGCTGGCAACGGGCAAGCTCGCCTCATTCAAACAAGCCATTACGGTACTACCACCACAGTCAGGCGAGGTCTAGGTAACCAGCGCACCATTGAGACAGTCCGTCCAGACGGTGTCCGTGTGGTTAGCTATGGGCCGCATGCCGGATTCACGGAGCGCCCAGTGGTCGGTAGACCCGGCTTTGTTTCCCGCACATTTGTTAGCGGAAGGTCGAGTCAAGTTGCAATCTACAAGTCGTACACGTTTCAGAATCGTTCTTACTACCGGTACGTGCCAAGTGTCTATTATCGGCCGGCTTTCTATGGATGGATGATCTCGCCTTGGGCCATCCCTGTCAGTTTTGATTGGGGACCTCCGGTCTGGGGAGCCTATTACGGCGCCTACTTTACCCCCTATGCCGCCTATCCTTCAGCAGACCTTTGGCTCACAGATTACGCTCTGAACGCCAACTTGCAAACTGCCTACGCTGAGCAGCAGACAGTCAACGAGAATCCAGCAGGTTATCCCCCAACCTCTCAGGACAATGCTCAGCCATATCCTTTGAGCAATTCGCCTATACAAAATCACCCTGACCAACCGCTTGATCCCGATGTAAAGACCCTTCTCTCCCAGCAGGTTCACCTACACATTGCACAGCTGCAGAATGTTTCTGCAACTGTGAGCGGAGACACTCCCAGTGCTCCTGCCTTACCGCCCGAAGATACAGTTCCGGAATCGCTCAAACCGGGTAATACCGCATTTGAGGTTTCGACTGATATGCAACTCGTTGTCACCGACGACCAGAGTTGCGCACTTACGCCAGGGGATGTTCTATTTCGGAAGAGTGACACTCCCGATGCCGCCGGCAATGTTCAAGTTGTCGTGGTGGGAACGAAACACGGCGATTGCGACAAGAATACCGTAGCCGCGTTGAGCGTTGCGACACTGGAGGAAATGAACAATCAACTTGACCAGCAAGTGGATGCCGGGATGGAGGTTCTGGCGAGCAAGAGCGGCAAGGGACCGTTCCCCGCGGCACCGGTTCCTGCAACCACCAAGCTCCAGATCGCCTCCTCGCAGCAGCTTGATCCGAATGCAGCGTCGGAGTTGCAGCAGAATCAGGCAGCAGGCCAACAAGCGGAGTCCGAGCTGTCCAACGCGAGCTCAACGGTGAACCAGTGAGTAAGAAGTGATGTAGCGACTTGATTGATCAGTCAAGGGAAAGATGGATCGATGCTGAGGGAGATGTTTCTGCTGCTTTTCGGGAGTATCCCGATTTTTGCAGCTCTGAACCCATTCGGATTCAGCATGGCCTGCCTCGGTGCCGTGGCTCTCGCCGCCTTCCTTTGGTGGCTGTGTAGTCTCTATACACGGCTTTGGAACCTATCGTTCTATCTAAATTGGTTTCATCTGCTCCTCTGCGGGCTCGCAGCCCTGTGGACCATCTTCTTCGTCATAGCCTTTACCAGTGTTGGTGAGATTGGACACGCTTTTGATCGTGCAGTCGACGAGTGGGGTATGCAGATGCATTCGCTTGCAGGCAACGTAGACGGCGAGCTCAGCACCCTTAACGCGGACAACCTGCGGGGCCAGTTCGAGGCCACCCACCCCTTTCTGCGAGATGTTGTGAGATCCGCACAAACAGCTTCATCTGGAGTGACTGACAGTCCAGGTGCCGACTCAGCGGACTCAGATTCGCAAGACAAGTCCGGCGGGGAGACCCTTGACCAGACCGTCAACGACTTAAAGTACCTGCTTCAGTTTCATGTGCATTGGGCGGTTTTCCGCTTACGCGCCTTTTTGGTTCTGTCGTTCCTGTTGGCTCAGGGCTTCGTTTTTGCCCTCACCGGGTTTGGCGCACATCGTGACATCCGACCCCGAATCTAGTTTCGGACATTCGATTTAGCTGAGGAGTTTGAAATGGCTAACAATCACCTGATCATTGGACTTGGAGGTACGGGCGGCAACATCATCCGATCGTTCCGCAAGACGGTGTACCAGACGTTCTCGAGTAACCAAGCTGACGGGGTAAACCTTCGCTATTTATATGTTGATAGCGACGATGAGTTCATGAAGCCCAACGATCCTTCATGGAAAACGCTGGGCAACAGCGTTGAGTTGGACCAGACGAGCAAGATGCTCATCCAGGGAATAAACCTGAGGGACGTAGTTGACAACCTTAACCAGTATCCGGGATTACGGCCATGGCTGGGAAACAGGCAGGACTGGGGCGAGATTCTGGGGGCTTCCAACGCTGCAAAGGTCGTTGGTGGACAAAAGCGAAGGTTGGGGCGCTTCCTCTTCGCCATCAATGCGAGTCGTTTTCGCGAACGCGTCAGAGATTTTGTGACCGAGATGCAGAAGGACCGAACCCACATCGCAGCCCGCACGGCAACGGACATCCACATCTGCTGCGGCCTCGCTGGAGGTACCGGGAGCGGATCGGTGGTGGATGCCCTTTGCCAGATTCGTTCCGCGTTTCCGGGCCCGGAGTATCGAATACTCCTGTATGCGTTGCTTCCAGAGCGAAACCCGAAGGGGGACCGTGGCGGACCAAACTACCACGCAAATGGCTACGCCGCGCTGATGGAGCTGAATGCATTGCAGATCGGTTCGTGGAGGCCGCATAACGTCTTGTCACCAGACGGATCGCGCTTCGCTGGGCTGCAAGATCCATTCAATTGCTGCTATCTATTCAATGACGAGAACGAAGCGAATGTGCCGGTATCACTCGACCAGCTATTCGAAATCACGTCATCCTTTCTATTCCAGAAGATCGTGCAGGCTGAAGCTATACGATGGGGCGACCAGGGAAATCCTGTGCAGCGCCAAGAGGACTTCCAAGTGGGCGGACAGGGCATTGACCCGGAGCGTTCCGCGCGGGGAGCTGCGAGGCGTTCGCGCTACTTTTTCTCTTTCGGTGTGAAGCAGATTGCCTATCCAGCTGTGGAGATTTCCGAGTACCTGACCTATAGCTTTGCGCAGCAATGCGTTCGGCAATTGATGTTTGCCAACTGGAAGGAAGGCGAAGGTTACTCCGAGGAAGCAATCAACCAGAACTTCAGCGAATACGTCGAGGACAAGGGGACTCTGGAGAAGTGGTTCTTGACTGACGAACGGTTGACACTTTCGGAAGGAATCGTTCCGGCAGAGATCGAGAGTAAGAACTGGAAACGGATTGCCGACTACTGGAAGGCCGCAGTTCCGGGCTACGCGTCGCAAGTTTTGGAAGAGCACAAGGGCAACTACGTAAAAATGTTGCCCAAGCTCACCGAACTTACGGAGACGGCGTATCGAGAGCAGTACAGAGGAAACGGCGTAGCCGGTTTCTATACCATCAAGCGTAAAGACATGAGCGATCATGTGCGCGAATTGATCTCGAAGATCGAAGGCGATCTGTTTTCACAGTGGCGAACTGGCGAGAAGTCGATGCACGATATCGACCGGTTACTCAGTGCGCTCATTGAGTCGCTTGAGAATCGGATCAAGGCCATCGACGGTCGAATTGCGAAAATGGGCGAAGAGAGTGAGGCCTGCAAGCAGAATGATGCCAGAATAAAAGACAATCGCGAGCAGTGGGCCAAGCTTGGCCCGCTCTCCGTGGCCTTCGGCAAGCATAAGAAGCTCGTAAATGCCCATGCTGAAGCATTAATTACTCGTTACACGCTTAAGACCAGAGTAGAAGGGTACAGGTATGCCCGCGAACTTGTACAACGTCTGATCCAGGACCTCAACAGCCTTTCTGCCGATGTGAGCCGGTGCAGAAATACAGTGATGGGAGCTTCGAAGCGATTCGCTGAGGCAATTGCAAGTCGGCTCAAGTATGACGGAGCGGGCGACTTTAGCAGCCAAATGGTGCGCGAATACGACCCGAAGTATGTGCGTGGGTTCGTGCAGGATCTGATTCGGAATCATCCTGAGCAGAAAAAGCAGACAGGAGCCGCGCGGGAGAGTCTCCTTGCATTGCTCAAAGAGCGGGAGAGCTTCACCACCTTCGCCAACACTATCAGCGGCAGCCAATTCAGCGACACATTGGAGCAGAGTTGCAAGATCCAGGCTGAGGCGGCCCACACGCGGTCAGTCACAGAAAACTCTGCCAAGGCTACGATACTGAATGTGAGTGTGATCGAATTACTGCGCCGTAAATTCGACGGCAATGAAGAGGCGATGCGAAAGTTTAGCCACGACATCATGAATATGGCGAGCAACTACTTGAAGTTGGATCGTGGTCAGGAACAGTTGGTTGGCCCCGGAATTCCATCTTTCAACAATCGCGATGAGGCGGTGTGTTCGACTACAGTGACTATTGTCCTGCCAGAAGCCCAGGAGTCGCAAGCCTTCCGAGATCGGCTCTACGCGTCACTGCGCAACTCCTATCCGGGACAACGGGCGACTGTCGACGAGGCGATCAATCCTACCCGGTCGCACGAGATCACGGTGTTGAGCGTGACGAATATTTTTCCTGCTCGATTCGTTGCGGTAGTGGCGTACCTGAAGGAAAAGTATGAAGCGCGCCTAAGAGGTGCAAATTCAAAGCGAGCCTTTCTGGAACTTCACTATGAAGGCGAAAGCACTACGCCAGCACCTGGTCAGACGCTTTACGATTTGTACGCCGAGAGCTACAAGCCGTCTGACATCCTACCTTGGGTCATGCTAGCCGATACAATGCAGTTGCTGACGCGAGGTAAGGACTTTAATACAGGGAGGGAACGCATTCGCCTCACTGTCACAAATCTAGATGGATTCCCAGAGTCGCTCGACCTTGGGGCCACCCTGGACTCGGTGGTGCAAGACGCCTCCCCGGAAGCCATGGAAGAGCTCCGCAATCAGGTGCAGCGCGCTTTGGATGGTGAATATCTTCACCTGGAGAAGCGGATCGGCATCGAGAATGCTTTGAGGGCGAACATCGAGGAGACCGGAAAGAAACTCACCCCAGAGTCTCCGCAGTATAAAGAACGAGTTTTGGCCTTTTCTACCATTCGGAAGATTCTGGAAGTAGGAGATTGATTCATGGCGACCACAAAATATCGCTGCACCGATTACGGCGGATGCGACAAGGCACTGCAACATGAAGTGATTGAGATCGAAGTCGGAGAAGAGGCACTCTGTCCAGAGTGCAAGAACAAACTACAGCTTCTCATCCCGCCTTCGCGCTCCGGACTCACAAGGTGGATTTACGCTGCTGTTGCTACGGTGTTGCTAGCGCTTGGAGTGAGTCTGTGGCTAGTTCATTCCTCTCCAAAGCCGGACCCTGTTGACGCGGACAAGATGCTCAGTGAATTCTACCCGCAACTGCCTGCCAAGTGAGGACCATGCCCATGCCGCGTAATGCAAGACTGTTGTTCTTTCTGGTTCTCTCCATCTACCTGTTACCGTTTGTAACTTATGCGCAGGACGCATCCGCTTTGAAGCAGAGCACGGCCGCTCGATCGACCAGTGTCGCTGCACTGCTTTCATCAAGGGTGATTCGCGAGGGCCAAAATGGATTCCTAGTAATGGTTGCCACCCAACCCAGCGATCAGGCTCGACAGATCATGTCGGATGAGAATCGCGATAGAATTGCCATTTTCAAGCTCATTGCCTCTCAGACCGGCGAGACCCCTGAGCAGGTAGCTGCGCTCTACGCGCGGCGAGCAATGAAACTGAATCCTCCGCCACTAAAGGACGGCGCACAACCACCGCCCCCTCCGCCGCTCACGCCAATGACGGCAGAATCCTGCACTGACCTTCAATTTGCTAAGTCGCTGAAGGAACGCTTCGCCGGGGATGAAGACCTGAAGGCCTACGACATCCAGGTCGATGTTGCAAACAAGACGGTGATTTTGAGTGGTTCGCTTTCGAGAGATCTCGAACGCACCAGGGCTGCCGAAATCGTTCAGAGCTCCGGGTGTCCAGTTGCTTCACTGGTGAACGACCTTTCCATCGGCATCTCGGATAGCGCGCTTACCGCGCTCATCAAGAAGGCCTACGGAGGTGATTCCGATTTGCGGACCCAGCATGTCAAGGTTGAGGTCTCACAGGGAAATGTTGTTCTAAGCGGCTCAGTCTCCGAAAACATAATGCGCACAATCGCGGCGTCAAAAGCGTCGGCAGTCCATGGGGTGAAGACTGTGACGAATAACATACAGGTCGTCCCGATTCTTAAGAATTCTAAGCGCGCCTCTGGCGAAGGCGAGGGCATCCCAACACAGCCCTCCGCGAATTCGGAGGCTCATCGGGCCACACTGTCCGGCGCGTGGACCGGCACTTTCACGAGCTGCGCTCAGGGCCAAAGCGATGTCCATGTGAATATCACGGAATCGGCGCCGGATGATATTACAGCGGATATTGAAATTGAAGTCCCGGGCTCCGCGCCGGGAACTTTTACCACGCACGGAGTGCTGAACACCATGAATAACTTCCTGTCCTTCCAGTTCAGCGGTTGGCAGCACCAGCCTCCCGGCTTGATTATGGGCAATATAGGCGGGTACGTGACGATTACAGATCAAGGTCCAACTGGGTTCACCGGGATAATTAGAAGGCCGGGGTGCGGGCAGATCAGTGTGAAGAAACGTTGATAGTCCTGTTGTCCGCCCATTCTTTGGGCGTGACCCTTTTTCGCCAATTCTAACATTGGATAGCTTCGCTTCTGGAAGCTAGGGCCGAGAGTGGCAAAACACGGAATGGCTGGGTCTAGCTGCGCCTGAGGACGATTCCGAGTTGCGTCTGGATGGAACCGGTAATGGTAAACGCGGTAGTCGCCTGAGGTTATTCTTGGTTTCCGCTTAATCGTCAGCGCACTCAACTGGCGGCGCTCCGATCGGACTCAAACCATGGCGCTTTCTTGCGCATTTGATTTTTTGCCATTTACTAGAAGGCTATAACACGCTCGCGCAGCTTCCTCAGCGCAGCATCCGCAGATTCGCCAACCTATTCGACATCGCGGCGGCGCTCACCTGAAATTTCTTTGCCAGGAGACTGATGGCATCCTCGTCATCCAAATCTAGTTCATTTCTCTTCACTTCCTGCTGCACGAGGCCCTTGGGCATCAGAAGAGCTGCGCCGAGTTGGTTGGCCTCTACTTCCTCGCGATCGTCTCCGGCAGATGAGTTCTCGTCGCGCCTGAATGTCACACTCCGATCAATAAATTGCTGGCTATTCAAGAATTGGCAGTCCTGATGCCACCTGCCTTAGCCGGTGACAGCGGTTATACATGGCCACATGCCTGCAGTGATGACATGCAAGAGCAATTGTGAGAAAGCCCATCGGTTGATTCCTTGGATGACATGTATGGGCGCAAGCTTGGAGATGTGGAGCACAGTGGGCTCACCGCAATTCGCGCAAGAATCCTCGGGAACAAACAAGGGACTCATCGATATGATCCTTTCTCTCCAACACCTCCAGGCGTTTCAATGTCCTCTTGGGAGATGCTACTCGCACCTCCCCGCGCGTCCTTCATACCTCCGGATGGCGAGATGTAGATCTTCGGACATGTCCTACCAGAAATAATGAGATTCACCAAGGACAAGCAGTTTTAAGCAAGAAGTCTTGTACTTACGACCGAATGTTGGCCAAAACTGTAGGAATTGATATGCTTTTCCCAAGTCAAAAGGGCGGTGGACTCAAGTTCACCCTGTAATGTGCCCGCACCTTCAGAGTCGGCTGTCATGGTTGGCACTGATTGAATCTTGGCTCGCGAAGATCGTTGAATACCGGAGAACTGATCGCCGTCGATGGAGAGCAAGCCGAAGAATTAGGCCGAGCCTATCTCGTTCGGAAGTTGCAGGCTCGGGGCCTGTCCCGCCGCCAGTCGGTGCTGATAGTGAACGTAATCCAGGAGCGCATGATCCGTGCCTTGAAGCGCGGCTGGGAGGTGGAGTTTCCGTTCGGCAAGTTGAAGCGGGTGAAGCGGCACTTCAGCAAGCTCTGGGACGCCATCGACGACTGGCCGGCGAATCGGGATCCGCACACGATCGTGCACGAGCTGGACTTGGCTGGAGATCAGGAGCTGCACCCTTGGGAGTGGCCGAAAACCGGTGCTGCAAACACGCGATCTCAACGTTCGATGAATTCCAGCTCCCGTGCTCGGAGATAGAGTATGGAAGTGATGGCATTGCGGTTCCTGGCGTAGCCTGGAATGGGAATCGACGCCGATAATGAAACCTTCGGGATGTGTGAGCGTCAATGGAATGGACGGGGAACATCCTGAACAAGGGATATATAGTCCGCAAGTTGCAGGAGCGGGGGTTGTCTCGCCGCCGGTCAGTGCGGCTTCTCGATTTCATTCTCGATGAAGTGGCCGTGGCGCTCGCGCGCGGCGAGGAGGTGGAGTCTCCATTCGGATCTCTGCAAAGGGTCCATCATTCGCACAAGAAGATGGACGGCTGGTTCCTGGGCAGGATCACAACCATCTATAAAAAGCCCTATTCGGTGGCTCTTCAGGTCGACGCGGAAGGCGAGGCGCTGGTGAACAAGAAAAGGGAAGTAGTACAGTCACCGCGAGCGCCCACAGCGCGAGCGGGCTATAACGGTCTTCGAATACCTGTCCGCCTACCTCCCAGGCCGCCCCTGACCAGGAGTGAGCTAGGCATCGGGACGACGAGCCCACGTCATTCCTGGGGGAATTCCTGAAGAAGTCGCGGAAGGGATCGGGCTCTTCGCAAAACCTCCAGGACCTCTTTGCGGCCGCTCCCCATCCAGTCGAGCCCCATCATGCTTCTACATTTGATCAAATTGTGGGCCCTTTACAGTTCGGGCTACAGGAGTCGGGCTACCTGTTCGACAGTTATCCCCCGGTTACATGCCGCAGCCGAGAGATGCTTCCAGGCTCCCGATTCTCAAATAGGAACAGGAGATTTTGACCCGTTTCATGGGGAATAGGGAAATTGAGAACACCACTATTGGTGTCTCTCCTTTTGTTGTACGACCGTGAATCATTAGTTTTCCGCTTACCTGACCGCCGTGGGAGAGGAATCAATGGCTCAACCTTCGCCCAAAACGCATCCGAGACAGTCCATGACTTGATCTGAGGCATCCTGGAATGTAACTTCGCCCAGTTTGTATCTCCCTATCCGTGCTGTTTGGTATCGAGAATCAAGATCAAGGCTATTTACGGATAAGTTCTAAGGTCCGAACTTAACTGGAACGTATACCTCATAACCATTCCGCTTTAGCTGGTCGACACTGCGGAGCGTTTCTCCGTTCATCTCGACGTTTTTGAACAGAACGGGAGCGACGTTCGTGCCCATTAGTTCGCCGGGGCGGGTCGGTTCTCCGAATGTGCAGTTCTCGAACACGAAGTGCGTCAAGGGCGCGTTACCGCCGTCAATGTAGATGTGGCCGCCATCGTTCTCAAAGGTTGAGTTGACGAACTGGAAGTCGTCGAGGGCGATGCCTTCGCTGGACCGCTGGCCAGAGGTATATCCCTTGCCCACGAAATAGGCAGGCGTGAGCTGAATCCAGACGGCGAACTTGTTCTGGTTGGAGATGAAGTGCACGCCGTCGAAGCGGAGGTGGCGGATGTTCGGCGCGCCGCCGTATCCGATGGCCAGGGCCGAGGTGTAGGTGTAGTTGACGAAGTT
>PKXI01000329.1:2591-3516 GCA_003133425.1 Acidobacteriaceae bacterium | reverse complement strand
CCGTGAAGTTTTCGGTGTCGGAGACGGTTACGGTCCAGTACGCGGAGCGCAGCAGCAGCAGGCCTTCGAAAGAAATGTTGCGCGACTTGTTAACGATGTAACCCTTGATGCCGGGGCCGTGGGGATCGTTGACCAAGCCTTCTTCAGAGCGGGCTGAGCCGTTGCCGATGTCGGGCTGGTAGTCGTGCCAGAGCCAGGGATAGCCCTGCATATCGATAGCGCCGCGGCCCGCGATACCGGCGTTCTCGACGTTGTCGAAGAGGACGAGAGCGCGGTTGAGCGGGCGTGTGCCGGGCGGCGAGGGAGGCGCGCTGTAATCGGTCGCTTTGCGCGACCCGCGGATGAGCGCGCCCGAATCCACATACAGTTTCACGTTGCTCCTCATCAGCACCGTGCCTGTGAGGTAGACGCCGGGCGGAAAGAAGAGCACGCCGCCGCCGGGGCGCGCGGAGACATCGCCGATGGCCTGGTTGATCTTCGCGGTTTCGAGCGTCTTGCCGGTGTTGTCTACCTTGTAGTCGAGGATGTTGACTACCTTGGGGTCGCCGGGCCGTGGTGCATTTTGTTCAGGCGGATCGGCGAACAGCAGCAGGCCGGGGCTCTGGAAGGTCGGCTTTTCATTGAAGAAGAGAACCAGGTAGCGAGGCTGATCGAGATCGAAGCTGATGGTTTTACCGCTTACCTGGGGATGGATACCGTAGGCGAGCGGGCGTATGGAACAGGTGATCACGTTGCGGTCGTTGACCAGCGACGTAATGGTCACGTGGACCTTGCCGGTCATGGTGAAGCTGCTGTAGTCCATCCACTGAAACTGATTAAAGGTGGGGAAGCGATGGACGAAGACAGGCTGGCCATCGACGCTGATCTTATAGGCCAAGCTGGCGGCGGCGCCGGGGTAGGCGGGCGTCGGCACTACAGAGCCGAA
>PKXI01000329.1:1851-2577 GCA_003133425.1 Acidobacteriaceae bacterium | reverse complement strand
CGAGGCCGAAGCGGTGAGCTGCATGGTTCCGGGCTTATTGGTGGACTGCACGAGTGCCAGCGCACGGCCCGCGAAGACACTGCGGCGATTGCCCTGGAAGCTCTCATGGTTTTCGGCCTGGCCGTTGTCGAGCCCCAGAATGCGTCCCGGCCCACTGAGTTCAAAGACGATTTCGTTGGAAGCAGTGGGGACGAGGCGGCCTTGCTGGTCGACGATCTCAACAACGACGTGCGCCACGTCGTCCCATCTGACGCCGATACGGCCGCGATCGGAGGTGAGGCGCACAGCCGCGGGGCTGCCGGTTGTGGCCTGCTCCACCGTCATGACCACCTGGCCGGCTTTTGTGCCAACGGCGCGCAGTGTGCCCGGTTGGTACGGCACGTACCAGGCCAGGTGCAGGTCGCCTGTGGTTTGCAGCACACGCACGCGCGGCGGAACATGCGCCCACTGCTGCTCCATGCCGGGCTCGGGGAACATGTAGCCCTGCACACCCAGGCTTTTGCCGTTGAGGAACAGCTCGACCGTGTCGCAGTTGGTGAAGCAGATGACGGGAATGATCTCGCCTTCTTTGCCGTCCCAGTTCCAGTGCGGCGAAAGATGCAGCACGAGCTCCCTGCTCCAGATGCTCTGGTAGAAGTAGTAGCCGTCCTTTGGGAAGCCGCAGGTATCGATGACGCCTGAGCGCGACGACCTGGAGGGCCATCGCGCTTCGCCGAGGTAGTCAAT
>PKXI01000329.1:0-1839 GCA_003133425.1 Acidobacteriaceae bacterium | reverse complement strand
GTGCCGATGAAGCGGCGTTGCGGGAAAGCGTGGCGGTCGATGCTGTAGAACTTTTCGCGGCGGTCGCGCCAGCGGGCAACGTAGTTGTAGCCCACCACGTCGAGGCCGGCCAGGAACTCGGGCAGCGCGCCATGCGGCTCGGCCACGATCTGGTCGCAAGCCACGGTGACCAGACGCGAGGTATCTTCGGTATGGAATATGTCCATCAGCGTGCGCAGGGTTTCAACGCCGTGCGGCACGTCCTGGTCGGGCACTTCATTGCCTGCGCTCCAGATGACGATGCAAGGATGGTTGCGGTCGCGGGCGATCATGTCTTTCAGGTCGCGCACGGCCCACTCGTCGAAGTAGCGGTGATATCCGTACTCCGGCGCCTTGCGCTCGCGCCACTCGTCGAAGGCCTCGGCCATGACGAGGAAACCCATGCGGTCGCACAGATCGAAGAACTCGGGAGCCTTGGGATTATGGCTGGCGCGGATGGCGTTGCAGCCCATTTTCTTGAGCAATTCGAATCGACGCTCCCATATGCGGATGGGAACGGCAACGCCGACGGAGCCGCCATCGTCGTGCAGGCAAACGCCATTGAGCTTGACGCGTTCGCCATTGAGCAGAAAGCCCTTGTCGGCGTCGAACGCGACGGAGCGAATGCCGAACGCTGTGGAGGTGGAGTCGGCCCGCTGGCCTTGGTGCTGGAGCACCTGGTGCGCGGAGTAGAGCGTAGGCGTATCGGGGGACCAGAGCCGAGGCTGTGCGACCGCGATGCGCTGCACGAAGACGTGTTCTCCGCCTGCGGAAATCTGCGCTTCGGCTTCGTCTGCCTGGAGCGCGGCACCGTTCGCGTCCACGATGGTGGTGATGAGCTTGCAGGGCGCGGCCTGCGCAAGCTGATTCTTCACGCGCGTGGTGACTTCAACCGTGGCGTTTTGCTGCGTGATTTGCGGCGTGGTGATGCCGGTTCCCCACTGGTCGATGTAGACCGGGCCGGTGTGGATGAGCCAGGTATGGCGGTAAATGCCGGATCCCGAGTACCAGCGCAGGTTGGGCTGGTGCGAGTTATCCACGCGCACAGCCACAACGTTCTGTTGCTCGCCGGAGTGTAGATGCGGGCTGAGATCGTACGCAAAGGTGATAAAGCCGTACGGTCGCGAGCCGAGGTGCTGGCCGTTGATCCATACATCGCTGCACTGGTACACGCCGTCGAACTGCAGCAGGATGCGGCGCCCGGAGTAGCTACTTGGAAGACGAAAGGATTTGCGGTACCAGCCGACACCCGTGGGCAAGTAGCCGCCCAGTCCGCCGCAGGGTTCGCTTTCACTGAAGGGCCCGGCGATGCTCCAGTCGTGCGGCAGGTCGAGTGTTGTCCAATTGCCGCCGGCGTAGGCCGGCGATTCGGCGCCGGAGACATCGCCGCGGGTAAAGCTCCAACCGTCGTCGAAGCTTGAGACGCGCGTGAACGAGGGGGCGGCAGCCGGAGCAGCTATCGATATTGGGCTGTCAAGGCCCACTGCCGAAGCAACGCCGACCAGAGCGACATCGCCCAGAAAGGCTCTACGTGTCAGTTCGCGAGTCATGCGTACCTCTCTCCCTTGTGGCTTCGCAGTCCAGGGCTTGCGGGTTTAGTAAGTGGCGAGCGAAATGCGCAGGACCTCAGGCTCCAATGCAAAGTCAAGCCCCCAGTCGGTTTGATCGCCGTTGAGGATGCGTCCCGTCTTGAATGCGCCATTTTCATATGTGCCCTCTTCTACATGCAGGAATTGGCGATGTTGCCGCTCGCCATCGATGAGGATCGAGGGCGTCTGGCCGGTCCCAACCACGATCTCCTGCGATTTTTGCTGCTCCAAA
>PKXI01000121.1 GCA_003133425.1 Acidobacteriaceae bacterium | reverse complement strand
CCCGCCGCCACTCAAGCGAACATTTAATATTGTCGAATGAATCACTTAAGCGACCATTCGCACCCGTTCAAAGACGAAGAAACAAACCACGAAAATGCTATACTCGCGCAGTCGATTCCATTCCCTCGATCCACGGCCATTCATTCCCCACGGAGACTCACGGATGACCATCCCGCGTGGTTGCGCTGCCTTCCTAACCCTGCTCCTTGCGCCGCTGCTCAGCGCATCTCTGCTGCCCGCGCAGGATCAGCAGTGGAAGCAGCTGAGCGCACAAGCAAGGGATCTGGAGCACCAGCGCAAGTACGCCGAAGCTCTCCCCATCGCCGCGCAAGCCCTAAGTACAGCCGAAAAAGAGCTTGCCCCCGACGATCCGTGGCTCTCTGTCCCTGTGAGCAATCTCGCATTGGTCTACGACATACTAGGCCGCTACGCCGATGCAGAGCCGCTCTACCAGCGCGCTTTGAGTATCCACAAAAAAGCCTTCGGCCCCGACAATCTCCTGGTCGCGATCGATGCAGAGAGTCTAGCCGTCCTCTGTTTCCGACAGAGCCAATACGCTAATGCAGAGCCTCTTTTTCTACGCGCGCTTCAAATCCAGGAGAAGACGCTAGCCCCCGCAGATCCAGGCCTCGCCACCTATCTAACAAACCTGGCGATGAACTATGTCAACGAAGGCAAGTACGCCGAAGCCGAACCCATCTATGAACGCGTGTTGCCGATTGACGAAAAGATACTCGGGCCTGAAGATCCCGAACTCGCAACAGCGTTGAACAATCTTGCCCACATCTATGACGAGCAGGGTAAATACAGCGAGGCAGAGCCACGCTACAAGCGTGCGCTGGCTATACGTGAAAAAGTGCTTGGCCCCGAACACAGCGGTACGGCCACGGTTCTAAATAATATTGCTGCTCTCTACTATCACCAGGGCAAGTACGCTGATGCAGAGGCGCTCTACCAGCGCGCCCTGACGATACGCGAAAAAGCTCTCGGCTCGGACGCTCCCGATGTAGCGACTGCCCTTAACAATCTTGGTGCGCTCTACGACCACCAAGGCAGATACACAGATGCCGAGCCGCTCTACCAGCGCGCGCTAAGGATCGACGAAAAAGCGTTTGGGGCCGATACTCCTGGCGTCGCGACCGACCTTAACAATCTCGGTACGCTTTACTTTCACGAGGGCCAATACGGCAACGCAGAACCTATTTTTCAGCGCGTCTTGCGGATCAATGAGAAGGCCCTCGGACCCGATGACAGCCTTGTCGCCGGCGCTATGAACAATCTGGCCGGCCTGTGGGTTCGCGAAGGTAAATACTCCGAGGCGGAGTCACTTTATCAGCGCGCGTTGGGCATCTACGAGAAAGCTCTCGGACCCGAGCACCGCGATGTTGCAACGGCGCTGAACAACCTGGCCGCACTTTACGTTCGCCAAGGCAAGTACACCGATGCGGAAACTCTCTACAAGCGCGCATTGCGCATCCGCGAGAAGGCACTCGGCCCAGAGCATAGCGACGTGGCCGCCTCGCTCAACAATCTGGCTGCCGCGCAAGTGGATCAGGGCAGATATGCCGACGCGGAGGCGCTCTACCAGCGCGCGCTGAAAATCTACGAGAAGGCGCTAGGGCCCGAGCACGCGGATGTCGCCAGCACAGTAAACAACCTGGCTCAGCTTTATTTCAACGAAGCCAAATTCGCCGATGCGGGGCCACTCTACCAGCGCGCTCTGCGTATCGACGAAAAGGCGCTCGGCCCTGAGCATCCCGGTGTCGCCACCGCGCTCAACAATCTGGCATTGTTCTATGACCGGCAGGGCAACTACGCAGATGCGGAACCCCTCTACCAGCGCGCCCTGCGCATCGACGAAAAGGCGCTGGGAGCGGATCATCCGGACGTGGCCACCGATTTGAATAATCTTGCCATGCTTTATGACCACCAAAATAAATACCGCGAAGCGGAACCTCTCTTCGAGCGCGCCTTCGACAACCTCTTCCATCAGTTCCAATACAACTTCAAATACATGACGGAAAATGAGCGGCTCGGATTTCTGGATTCTGTCGGAAATGATTTTCCGTTCTACTTCAGCTTCGTTCATCGCTATCGTGCCAAGGGCCCGCACCTTATCGGCTCGATGTACAACCTGCTGCTTTGGGAGAAGAGTTTTGTAGTCGGCAGCGTCGCAGATATGCGCCGACAGGTGGAAGCCTCAGGCGACGGGCAGGCGATCAAGCTGCTTGGCCAGCTCTCGGCGAAACGCACACAGATTGCCGGGCTGCTGGACGTGGCGCCGGCCGACCGCGACTTGTGGCGCAACCAGATCGAGCAGTTGGAGACTGAAGCAAACGGTATTGAGAAGGCTCTGGTGGCGCGCTCCTCTGCGTTTGCGGAGCAGAAGAAACTGGATCGGGCCACATGGCAGCAGGTACGCGACGTGCTGAAACCTGGAGAGGCCGCAGTCGAATTTGCACACTTTGATTTTTATGACAAAGGATGGACCGACAAGAGCTACTACGTCGCTCTTGTGGTGACGCGCCAGAGCAAGGATCAGCCGGAGTATATTTTTCTCGGCGACGAAAAACAAATTGAAGGCGGCGCCATCACGCAATTTCAACACTCGGTGCAAACGCGCGGATTCGAGGCTGAGCCAGAGGCCAAGCTTCCCGGCGCGGATGCTTATGCGCTGATCTGGAAGCCATTGGAAAAAGTTCTCCGAGGAAAGAACCGCATCTTTCTTGCGCCCGAAGGCGTTCTCAACGAGCTTCCCCTCGGCATCATCGTTGCGCCGGACGGGAAACTGCAGATGGAGAAATACGATCTGCGATTGCTCTCCAGCACCAGAGACATATTGCGCTCGGCGCCTGCGCATGCTGATTCAACGGCTCTGCTGGTGGGCGATCCGGTGTTTGATTTGAGTGAGGAGCAGCAGCTGGCGGCAATGGAGAAACTGAACAGCCTAGAACAGAAAACACCAGTGTTGACGGCAGGTTTGTCGCCTGGCTCGTTGGCGGGTAATCAAGTTTCGGAGGTGTCGCGCAGTGGGGACGGCAGCTCCACATTGCCGCGGCTTCCTGGCACCGGAACTGAAGTAAAAGCGATTGCGGAACTGTTGCAACAACATCAGTGGAAGACCAGTGTCTACACTGGCGCCCTTGCGCAAAAACGCGTGGTGGAACAGGCGAGCAGTCCGCGTGTTCTGCATCTGGCTACGCATGGTTTCTTCCTCGCTGACCAGCACAACAAAAGTGGCCGCTCCGGTCTCGGCGAAAGCAAGCCTTCAGGACTTGAGGATCCGATGCTTCGTTCGGGACTGTACTTTGCCGGAGCCGATCGAACACTCGCGGGAAAGCCCACAACACAAGGCGAGGACAACGGCGTTCTGACTGCGATGGAAGCGGGGAATCTGAATTTGCATGGGACGGAGTTGGTGGTGCTGAGTGCGTGCAACACCGGGCAGGGCGATGTGAAGAATGGCGAAGGCGTATTCGGACTGCGGCGCGCATTTGAAGAGGCCGGAGTGCAGGAGGTTCTGATGTCGTTGTGGTCGGTGCCTGACGAGGAGACACTTGAATTGATGAATCGCTTTTATGCCAAGTGGCTGTCGGGCATGGAGACGCACAAGGCTTTGAAAGAGGCGCAGCTCGAGATGCGGGAGAAGGTGAAAGCGACTCACGATGGAAAGGACCTGCCCTACTACTGGGGAGCCTTCGTGCTTGTTGGTCGATGAGCTAAGGAATTGGGTGGAGGGGGCGAAGAACTCAAAATCGGCTGGGTAGTTCGGCTCCGTGCTTTTCAAGCGGAAAAAAGTAGGCTATCTGCGCCATCAAACGGTCGTTTAAGTGGTTCATTCGACAACATTAAATGTTCGCTTGAGTGGTGCGTCGCCGGCGCTAAACGTTCGCTTAAAGGGTTACGAAACGGGGCCAAATGTTGGCCCAGGTGGTTGCATTTCTTTGAGGGGTTAACCCTTTTTGCAGCCCAGATTGGCGTTTTGGCCGCTCACAAGGTTCCGATAGTGAGGGAAGGGTTGTCTTGAATTACCCGAAAAGCGACCAAATAAGGCCTAGTACTACAGTTGTAG
>PKXI01000466.1 GCA_003133425.1 Acidobacteriaceae bacterium | reverse complement strand
CGCGAAGGATGGGGCACCCGCGCTTCAATGATGGCTAAGATTCTCTGGAGCAACCCAAGTCTGTCTACGGCTGGATCATCGCGTTGTAGCCGTCGTTGAGCAGCTTGAGGCGCCAGCGGTTGGCTTCGTCGCGATTGTTGAACGGGCCGATGCGAACGTGGATGAGATTGTCCAGGGAGTCGCGCCGGGTACTCACGGCATATCCACGTTTGCGCAGCGCGCCGGCCAGCACTTCAGCGTCCTCCTGGTGGGAGACGGCGGCAATTTGCACCATGACCGGAACCGCCGGAGGAAGTGCCGGATGCACAGCCGACGCGGAGGCGGCTTGCGGCCCAGTTATTGGCTGGGAGAGGGCAGGGCGAACCTGGAGCTGGCTGGCAGGTGACGGCGCAGGATTGGAAGCCGGTTGGGCCGCCGGCGGCGTTGCTGCCGCGTACTGAGGCTGGCCGGTGGCGCCGGGCTGCGAAGCTGCGGCCTGCGGCATAGCGCTCTGGGTTGGCGGTGCGACGCGGGCCAGCGCGGTGGCCGAGGGCTTGGACAGCGAGCCGTTGGCCTCCTGGGACGTTTGTGCTCCGGCCGAGGGCTCGAGGCCGGCCGCAGACGCGGGCTGGGTGCCGCGATGGCCTACTTCGTACCCCAGGCCGAAGAAGAGCCCGCAGATGAGCAAAAAACTGAGGAACATGAGCCAGAGCGTGCCCGCGCCCAGCGTGAGTTCAGTGTCGCGCCGGGGTTGAGCCTGCTCTTGCTCCTCGTCTTCGAATACTCCCCTCATGCACTGTCCTCTGAGTTACGGCTTGTCGGCAGCCGCCTTGGCCGAGGCTCCCATCTTGTTCAGCATCTGCATCATTTCGATGGGTAGCGGGAAGACGATGGTCGTGTTCTTCTCGACGCCGATCTCGGTGAGGGTCTGCAGGTAGCGCAACTGAATGGTCATGGGCTCAGTAGCCAGGAGGGCGGCGGCATCCACCAGCCTTTGGGCGGCGCTGAACTCGCCTTCGGCGTGGATGATCTTGGAGCGTTTTTCGCGCTCCGCCTCGGCCTGCTTGGCCATGGCGCGCTGCATCTGCTCGGGCAGGTCCACCTGCTTCACTTCGACAGAAATGACCTTCACGCCAAAGGGCTCGGTGCGCTGGTCGATGATGGATTGAATCCTGAGATTGAGCTGGTCGCGATGGCTGAGAAGCGTATCGAGCTCCACCTCGCCCAGCACCGTGCGCAGGGTGGTCTGGGCAAACTGCGAGGTCTGGTAGACGTAGTTGACCACCTTGATGGCGGCGTCGTTGGGATTGACCACGTAGAGCGTTACCACGGCATTCACCTTGATGGTGACGTTGTCACGGGTAATCACGTCCTGCGGCGGAACTTCAAGCACCTCCTGGCGCAGGGAGATGCGGACCATCTGGTCCAGGGGCCGGAAGACAAGGATGATGCCGGGGCCCTTGGGTGTTCCCAGCACGCGGCCGAGGCGGAAGATGACCCCGCGCTCGTATTCGCGGAGAATCTTGATGGAGTTGAGTAAATAGAGGACAACGATGGCGACAAGAATCAGCGTCGGCATGGGCAGATCAGCAATTGACATTTGACTTCCCTCACTCAGGTGGGATTGTACTCCGTTCCTGATTTTCCGTTGCGGTCTATACAGTGGATTCCGGTGTGCGGGAGGTCGAATCCGGGGCCACGTGCAGCAGCATCTGTTCATGGCTTACCACGCGCAGATTCGCGCCCTGGGGCAGCGGTTCGCCGGCCATTGCGCGCCAGATTTCTCCCTCGACCAGCACGTGACCTTCGGGAGTGAGCGGCTCCATGGCGATGGCTTTGCAACCGACCATTGCATCGGCGCCGATGAGGGCTTTCCTGCGGCGGGCTCGCACCGCCAATCGCACAAGGAAGAACGTGATTCCCCCGAATCCCGCGCTGACGGCGAAGGCCACCCACGGCGTCACGCGCATCTCCGGCACCGGAGCGGCAACCAGAGTAAGCGTCCCAAAGGTCAGGCAAATTATGCCGGCGATGGCCAGCACGCCGTGGCCGCCGAACTTGGCCTCAAGCAGCAGCAGAACCAGTGCCGCAATAAGCAGCAGAACGGCCGTATAGCGAATGGGCAGCAGATTCAGTGCAAAGATCGCGAGGAGCACCATCAGGGTGCCCAGAGCGCCGGGAACGATGGTTCCAGGCGAGTTGAATTCGAGGTAGATGAGCAGTGCTCCGCCAACCAGAAACAAGAGCGCAATATTTGGGTCGACGAGCCAGCCCAATAGTTCGTCGCGCATGGAGGGACGCACCACATCAATGCGCGCGCCGGCCAGGTGGAGCGTCTGTTTGGTCCCGTCCAGGCGGGTAATCTCGCGGCCGTCGAGCGAGGCCAGCAGTTGCGTGTCGCTGTTTGAAATCAGGTCGATGAGATGCTGGTTGAGCGCCTCCTCGGCGGTGTAGGAGTGGGAGGATTGAACGGCTGCTGTCGCCGCTTCAGCATTGCGGTTGCGCCGGGTTACGTAAGAACGCAGAAAAGCTTCGGCGTCGTTTTCGATCTTCTGGCTCATCGTCGCGTCAGGCTGACCGCCAAACTCGAGCACCGGGTGAGCCGCGCCGGCGTTGGTGCCGGGAGCCATGGCGGCCACGTCCGCCGCTTCAAGCAGGAAGAAGCCGGCCGAGCCGGCACGCGCGCCTGAGGGGCCCACATACACAATCACCGGGACCCGCGAGGCCAGTATGGCGGCAACCATGGCACGCATCGACTCGAGCAGACCGCCCGGCGTATCGATTTCGATCAGCAGCGCCTGGGCGCCGTCGCTATTGGCGCGGTCGATGGCGCGTGTGAGTTCACTTTGGCTGACGGGCTGGACGGTATCTTTGAGGACGAACTTGTCTACAAGGGGTTGCTGCGCGGGGGGTTGCTGCGCGAGGGCCGGAGAGCCGAACCCTGAAGCTCCCCATAAAACTACTGTGGCCAGGCCAACTGCAATTCGGAGTGCGAAACCGCGTGTGCGCTGTAGCATGGCTTGTTCCTCTGGAGCCTGCACCTAACTATAGGACTATCCGCGCAATAGTTAGTAGCACACTCCGGGGCCCGTGGTGAGGCCCCGCTTTCAATGCCCTGTCCTGGCCTGAACCTGCCGGGACAGTTCCTGGGCCGCCTGGCTGGTGGGTTCCAGCTTGAGGGCTTCGGCGGCCTCGTTGCCGGCGTCACTCAGGTGGTTAGACGCAAGATCGAGTCGGCCCAGCACCAGGTACGCATCGGCGCTGGATTTCAGTTTCAATGCTGTATGAGCTTCGTTGCGGGCGGCGTCGGCGGCGCCGGTGCGTTCGCGGACCTGAGCAAGGCCGGCGTGGGCTTCAGCGCACTTGCTGTCGGCAGCAACGGCCGATTGATAAAGCCGCTCAGCTTCGAGTAACAATCCGCGATCGAGAAAGCCCTTGGCCTGAGCAGAGAGCTTCTGCGCCTGCTCCAGAGGCGTGAGCGTGGCAAGCCGCGATGCGTCCACCTGGTCCAGCATCAGTGCTGCCTGGCGAAAGGCCACGGCATCGAAGCTGCGCACAATGCGTTCCAGCGGATCGGGTGCGGCGTCAACGTCCGGGCTGGCGTTGGGCGCTGCGGCTGCCGGCGCGGCTGGTGCGGTAGCTTGCGGAGCGGCCGGTTGCTTCCACGCCACCTGCAGCGCCAGCGCCTCGGTGTCTGCGGGCCGCAGTCTGAGACACTGCGCCAGTTCATTCATGGCGCCGGGGGCCTGTCCGTGATGTTTCAGGCTCACCGCCAGGTTGAAGTGGTAGTCGGCGGAGTTGGGATCGTCGGCCGCGGCCTGCACAAACAGGCCGGTGCCGTCGTGTCCCTGGCGGCTGACTGCCACCGCTTCGTTGTTCACAACTTCGGCCAGCGGCAGGATGCGAGCGACGTCGGCAAAGGCCTGTTCCGCCTTTGCATAATCGCCGGAGAACAATAGCGACAAGCCGCGGTAGTAGCCGGCCTCAAGACCGTCGGGGCCGTTTTTATCCACCTTGGCAAAAGCGTCGGCAGCCTGCTCGTATTGCTGGCCGTTGTAGTATTCACGGCCCAGGTCCACCAGCGCGGGGCCAAAATCCGGGCTCAACTTAACGGCCAGCTCAAGATGGCGCAGGCGCTCCGCCTGGTCGGATTCCGTAATTCCGCGGACGTACTGCTCAAAAGCGTCCAGATGCATGCCCTTTCCCGCGGCAATGAACGTCTCCTCAGCGACGCTGGTGCGGGGATCGAGCTGGCGGGTGAGCTTCCAGGCCAGAGAGTCGAAAACATCGATCAGGTTGCGCATTTCGCCGCGGGCTGTGACCGCCTGGCTCATGCGCAGATGGGGCACGTCCACAAGACGGGCCTCAGCCACAATGCCGGTTCCATCAGTGATGTAGCTGCCCACCACGATCGAATCCGCATCCAGCGTCTGGGCCAACTTGAGCGAACTGGCGCGGGAGGGATGGAACCCCTGCGGCAGACCGAGATGGTCCAAGGCATACCGGCGGTCGGCGCGGCTCATGGGCTCAAAGCCCACCGAGCGAAAGCGGCTGCTGATCAATTCCGGCGCGGCCTCGCGAATCCACTCCAGGCTGGGCTGGCCGGTGCGGTTGTCAAAGGGCAGCACCAGCAGAATGCGCCCGCGGTCGGCTGCGGAGGTGGTCACAGAGCTATCGCCACTTGACTGTCCCTGCGCGCAAACCGCCGTAGAAAATGCGAGTGCAATCATGAGGCAAGCGCAAGCAGCGATACGCCGCACGCGGCTGAAACGGAATGAAAAAGAAGTAGGCACGACAGCCTGATTATAGGCGTTGCTCCCCTGCCCCTGGGCCGCATCCTGACCTGGCCGCTTTAGCGGCCGGCAGTGTGAGAGTTCTCCAGCCGCGCCTCGACTTGCCGGTTGAAGCGGATGAGCGCGATCCACATTCCGTCGTCGTCGCGCTTCCACACCAGTGTTCCGCCCAGCACCCTGGCAATGGTTTCAGGCCGCAGATCGTGGTGCAGACCAAAGAACTGCTCATCCAGTGCTTCGCTCTTTGCGCCCAGGCTCAGCAGCGGCGAGGGCGGATCGTACTTGGTGGAGAAGACCAGCGCCGCGGAGTATTTTTCCGGTTCCTGGGCCGCGATCCCAATTTGCGCAGGGGTGAAGTCCTCAATCCTTGCGACATCGATGGGCTGCTTTACATAACCCAGTTCGGGCCGGGTCAGTTCGTCGGTCATGGGCCAGGCGGAAAGCACCGTGGCGCCGGGATAGCGATGTTCAAGCTGGGCGATGCCGGCCAGGTGCATGCGCACCACGCGTGCATAGGCGAGGTTGTCTTCCGGGGCAAAGCCATAAGGCGGATTGACGAACAGACCCACCAGAAAAGCCGCCGCACAAAACACGGCAACTCCGTGCCAGAGGGGAACGCGGCGATAGAAAGTAGTGACGGCCACCAGCAGGACCAGCGGATACATGGGGAGCAGATAGCGGGTGAGCAGCGCGCCGCCCAAAACGCTGAACAGCGCGGCGTTGACCAGGAGCAGAACCAGGATCCGGTACAGCGCAGAGCGGGCGATAGAAGCCCGCTCGTGGCCTTCAGCGTCGGGCCGGGGAGCCAGCAGCAGGGCGGCAATCGTCATCAACACCGGCACAAACATGTTCATGTGCGCGGTGAGGTGGAGAATACGATGGCCGAAGGCGGCGAGGAAGCGCACGGGCGAGAGATTGGCCTGGGCGTTGTAGCGAAGGAACGCGGGATTGCCGAAGAGGAAGCCGGTCTTGAAGTAGTGCCACGCGTACCAAGCGGCCAGCGGAAGAACACAACTTGAAAGCCAAGCCGTCTCCAGCAGCAAACGCCGCCGGACAGGCGGTTGCGCGCGGAAGGCTTCAATGAAGCTGACGGCAGCCAGCGTTAGCGGAATAGCGATGGCCGTTTCTTTCGAGAGCGCGGCGGCCGAAAACCACAGCGCCGCGGCCCACGGCTTACGGTCGTTCTCGGGTAATGCGTACGCCAAGCCCCACAACGTGCTGGCCGCGGCAAAAATGTCCGCGTGGGCCAGCGAGCTCTGCGCAAACCAGATGGGGTAGAGGCCGGTAAGAAGCACCGTCCAGAAAGCGACTGCGGGCACTCCGACCAGCCGCATCGCCAACCGCCAAACCGCAAGCAATCCCATCGAGGCCACCATCAGCACGGCCTCGCGCGTCACCTCGGGCAGGAAGCCGGAAGTCTTCCACCACAGCGCGAGATAAATGCTGGGCAGCGGCGGATGGGCATTGGTGAGCGTGGTGATGGGGATCAGCGAGCCGGTGCGGAAAAAGTCCCAAGCCGCGGGAATGTAGTAGCCCGCCTCGTCCCAGTAGTAGGGGACCCTCAACAGCGTGAAGTGGGTGGCGTAAAGCGCCGTGAAGATGACCGGAAAGATCATCCAGAGGGGCAGCGGCTCGTCCAACCGGGGCTCAATGAGTCTCTTGAAGCGCAACAGATCGCTCCTGATAAATGGGGCTTTCGGCTTCCCGGCCTTTCATCAGAAGAACAAAACGCAGGTCCTTCGACTCGCTTTGCTCGCTCAGGATGACATTCGAACGGGAAGCCGGGCAGAGTAGTTAGTTCACTGGTCCCTGCGGGAAGTTGTGGCCGTGCGGCTCCAGGTTCAGCGTGCCGAAGGCCTGTTCGTACTGGGCGAGATTCTGGCCGAGCACGTTCCACAGAGCCTTGGCCTGCTGCGGGCTCAGAAAGATGGCAGAGTGATTGCGGATGGTGACCTGCTCGGGGGTCTCGCTGGAAGCCAGTCCGAAGACGAGCTGGAAATCCCACACACTGACGCGCACCTGGACGCTGTTGGCGTAGGTCTCGCGGTAGTCGGGGGTCTGGACAAGATTCATCTGTGGCTGTTGCGCGGATTGACTCATGGTGCCTCCAGATTACGCTGCGAGGGGCTGAAATGCCGAGCTTCCAGCTTTCAGCTTCCAGCTCTCGGCTCCTTTGTCGACTGACGGACGGCGTTCCTTCGCGAAGAATTGGGACTGGGAGCTAATTGAATCTAACGCAGAAGATCGCCAGCCAGCGGACAACCCTCGCAGCGTGCGATTCGTCCGCAATGTGCCTTGCCCACGGCAACGGTGAGGGCGTGGAACTCGTTGAAGAGCAGGGCTTGGCTGGGGGTTGGATCTGCGGCAAACGCCTGCCGGGTGAGCTCGGTCAAGGCGTCGTAGCTTTTGGAGCCGGATGGAAGCTCGATAAGCTGGTGGCGTTCGGCGATACGGCGCAAATATTCATCGGCAACTGGAATAGGATGGCCGAGCGCATAAAGCAAAATCGCGTCGGCTGTCTCCGGTCCGACGCCCGGAAGAGCCATAAGGCGCTCCCGAAGTGCGGCGGTTGGAGAGGCCGCGAGAGCTTCGAGCGATCCGCCAAACTCCTCGTCGAGCATGGCGACAAATGCCTTCAGGGCCTGTGCCTTGCGAGTGAAGAATCCGGAGGGCTGGATGCATCGGCGCAGCTCTTCGAGCGGCAGCGCACGGAGACCGTCCACGGTGAGCGCCCCGGCTGTGCGCAGGTTGGCGAGCGAGCGCTCCACCGCCTTCCAAGCCGTGTTCTGCGTCAGGTATGCGCCGAGAATGACCTCAAAGGGAGTCTTGGCCGGCCACCAGTATTGGGGTCCATAGGCCTTGGCAAGCTGGTCGTGCATGCGGCGCAGGCGCTCGGCAGGAGCGGGCCGGCGGTGGGCTTTCACGGCTCAAGGTCCTGCGTCGACAGGGACTTCTCCGGTGGAGGCTGAAGTTGAAGCTTCCACTCAAGAACGCGGGCACGCGCGGTGGCGGCTTCGGCCTCGGGCACATGACCGCCGGCTTGCAAACTGATGGAGAGCGCCGTATGCGCCAGCGGGTCTGCGGGCGTGAGGGTGGTCAGCGCCAGGGCCGCGCCGATGGATTGCTCCAGCCGCCCGGCGTCGCGGAGGGTGCGAACCAGCCCGTGATGCGCTTCAATATTTGCGGGGCTTGGCGTCGCGGGGCCGGGAGCCGCGGGGCCCGGCTGTGCGGATTCGACTGCAATGGCGGCGCGAAAAGCCTCGGCAGCCTCAGCCGGCGCCCCGGCTGCGAGCAGGTCAAGCCCGCGCTGGCAGTGCTCTTCGGCTGTGGGAACGTTGGTTGCGGTCACGGCTATCTTTAGGATAAAGGTTGAGCCGCCCTGTCGATGGCGGCTCATGCCGGGAGGCTGCGATGAAGAGTCACACGGAGTATCTGGTGTTTGAAACCAAGAAGCGCCGGGAGATGGTGCACATTACCGACCAGGTGGAGCAGATTGTGGAGCGCAGCGGCGTGCGCGATGGCCTGTGCTTTGTTTCGCCGATGCATATTACGGCGGCCGTTTACGTGAACGACCATGAAAGCGGCCTGATCGAAGACATTGGCAAATGGCTGGAGGAGCTTGCTCCGGCGCGGCCCGATTACAAGCACCACCAAACCGGCGAGGACAACGGCGACGCGCATCTGAAGTCGCTCCTGCTTCACCACGAAACCACGTTGCCTGTGACCAAAGGCAAGCTGGACCTGGGCACCTGGCAGCGGGTTTTTTACGCAGAGTTCGACGGCCAGCGCCGCAAGCGGGTCATCGTCAAGGTGCTGGGCGTGGAATAGCCCTGGCTGGTCGCCCCGGATCTCTATTCTGAGACCGGGAGTCCAACCTTGCCCAATACTGTTCACTTAGCTAAATTTATGGGATTCTGTATGAGACAAGGACAGGAGGCCATAGGTGGCGCGTACGGTTGCGGAACTCCCTCCGGGTGCCCGGATCACGGACTACATCAGTCTTGGCGTCATCACCAA
>PKXI01000043.1 GCA_003133425.1 Acidobacteriaceae bacterium | reverse complement strand
ACAGTATTTATTTGCCGGATCTCTAGTACCTTTCCGTTGGTCGTGGAAGGTGCTGTGTGCCCCGCTCCCGTAACGCTCTTGTTTCTTGTGGCCGAGGTTGGAAATGCGTGCTCGCTCGCATTCCCCGGCGCCGATCCCACTAAAGTCGCACTTGCCAGCCGTAACGCTTCGCTGTAGTATCGGAGTTGCCTATCAAGCGGCTGACGCGGGCCACCCGGATTCGGGTAGAGCAAGCTCGCCGCCGAGCAGGAAAAACGCCGGCCAGTTCAATTCATACTTAGCTGTACGCGGCAAAAGCTCGCATAGGAAGGGCATTACCTGAGAAAAGCACAGGCCGTAACGTACCAATCCTGACCAGCGGATGGAGCCAATACAAGGCTCCTGTGTATTGCACGGCTACAGCATTTTCCAGAGAGTTTGAAGTGTAGGGCCAAGGAAGCTGAACCAGTGCGGCTTGTTGAATCACAGACCCCTCAGTTAAAGAGTTCGGTTCGTGGGTGGTGAAAGCAGCGGCCTCAGGAAGTTCGCCGCGTGCTTTGCGGTATCTGCTCAAAGATGTTTGGGACGCAGGGGTTTTTATTGCAGTTCGCGTCGAAAATCCCGCTCCCGGCAACCTGCTTCGTGCCTTGCATTCGTATCGCCGGCGAACGCTGCGTCTTTTGTCCACGCTGGACAACGTGCAGCAACGAAAGCCAGGCATGTGTTGGAAAGTAGCTGAACCTCTAAACCCGATGACTCAAATAGCAAAGTTCCAGGAAGTATACGCATGACAACAGAACTAACCCAGCCCCAACCTGAAACGGGGCCCGCACCTGACAATGGTCAGATGCCGTCGCAAGGGCATCGCCGCCGCCGCCGCCGCCGTAAGAACAAATCCAGCCAGCAAGCCGCGCCGCAGGCCCAGCAGCCCCAAATGCAACAACCGGCGCCACAGGCCCAGCCGCAAGCGCAGGCGCCACCCCAGCCGCCGCAGCAGCACCAGAGGCCGCCCCAGGTTCACCAGAACCAGCCGCGGAAGAAGAAAAAGTTTTTCCAGAAGACCTCTGCCCCACCTCCGCAGCCGGGCAACAGCATCAACGGCAGCACGCAGGGCAAGCGCAAGGGCAAGCAGCGCGGGCCGCGCGAGTTTGTCGGTCCCATGGACCACAGCTACCGCACCGTCAACGGCAACGTAGCCGACGGACCGCCTTCCACCATCCAGATGATGAGCAATAACCACGGCAGCAATTACTACCCTGACGCCTACGCAGCGCCAGCGCCTGCTCCCGTCCGTGATGATGCTCCCACTCGCATCTTCTGCTTCATCGAGGATCTGTTCTTCCAGGCCAAGATTCAGGAGACGTCACGCAAGCTCGGCATCAAGGTAGAGTTCCTCAAAGGCGACAAGGATTCCGTGGCGCGCCTGCTCGACCTGCCCGAAGCCGAAAAGCCCACGTTGCTGGTCTTCGATCTCAACAATCTGAACGCCAAGCCCATGACCTTGATCCCCAAATTCAAAACCAAGCTCAAAAAGGCCACCTCCATCGTCGGCTTCCTCAATCACCTCCAGGGCGACCTGAAGGCGAAGGCCGTCGAGGTAGGTTGCGACACAGTCATGCCGCGCTCGGCTTTCTCGCAGAGCCTTCCCAACCTTCTCCGCCGCTACGGCATTGAAGAGGAAGAAGAATACGCGCAGCAGCCAATGATGTAAGCAACTCCGCAAGCAGCGAAAACGCGAAGGGCGCACTCAATCCGAGTGCGCCCTTTTCATTTAATTAAGTCGTCCGTCTCGCAGAGATACCGGGTGCCCCAGGTCCCGATTTTGGGACCTGGGATTCCACAACACTCAGTCGCCGGGTGCCCCATCCATCGCGGTTTTTGCGATGGGTGGGAGACGAAGAACCCAACCTCACAGCCTTCGGCCCGGTGCCCCAGGTCTGGATTTTCAGACCTGGGATTCGACAACACTCAACGGCAGAGTTTTTCTAGTCCCTGGTCCCTGGTCCCTCAGTCCCTGCCTCTACCTATCCCGGCGGCCAGCTCAGCGCCCGTCCACCCAGCAAGTGCGCATGCAGATGATCCACCGTCTGCCCGCCGTCTTCGCCTGTATTCACGACGACCCTGTATCCCTTGCCAAGGTTTTTCTGCCGCGCAATTTCAGCGGCTGCCCACAATAAGTGGCCCAGCAGTTCGCGCTTGTCCGCACTGGCGTCGTCCAGTGAGCCGAGGTGCTCCCGCGGCACAACCAGCAGATGCACCGGCGCCTTGGGATTGATGTCCGCAAATGCGTAGACCAGCTCATCCTGGTAAACCGGCGTGGAGGGAATCGTTCCTTCAATGATCTTGCAAAACAGGCAGCTCATAGCCAGATCAGTGTACACGGGCTCTTTTGCGACGCGAAATCAACACCCTCGAAAACTGTTTTGAGTCACCTGAGTTCTGATCTCACTTCCGAGCGCGCTTTCCTCCAACCGCACCTTCTTTCACTCATCGGCGGTGAGCTTACAATGACCTCATGGCCCCGGCCGCCGCCTCTCCCTTCCGCGTCGTCCATACCGTCTGCTCCCACGACTGCCCTGACTCCTGCGCGGTCCTGGTCACGGTGAACGAGCAAGGCCGCGCCATCAAAGTTGAAGGCGATCCATCGCAGCCGGTAACGCAAGGCTTCCTCTGCGGCAAGGTTGCCAAATATCTCGACCGCGTCTACGCTCCCGACCGCATCCTCTACCCTTTGAGACGAAAGCCCGGAGCGCAAAAGGGTCCACGGCCCCGCGGCCAGGAACACGAAGCCTTTGAGCGCGTGAGTTGGGACGAAGCCCTCGAAGCAATCGCCGCGCGCCTCCAGCAAATAAGCGATGAGCACGGTCCCGAATCCATCCTGCCCTACAGTTACGCGGGCACCATCGGCGTGCTCGGCTACGGCTCCATGGATCGCCGCTTCTTTCACCGCCTCGGCGCCAGCCGCCTCGACCGCACCATCTGTTCTGAAGCCGGCGGCCAGGCCTGGAATCTCGTCTACGGGAAAAAGCTCGGCACCCCCACCGAGGATTTTCGCCTCGCAAAACTCATCCTGGCCTGGGGCGCGAACATTCACGGCAACAACGTTCACCTCTGGCCCATGATCGAGCACGCCCGCCGCAGCGGCGCGCGCCTCATCGTCATCGATCCATACCGAACCCGCACCGCCGCGCTTGCCGATTGGCACATCGCCATCCGCCCCGGCACCGACGCAGCGCTCGCCCTCGGCATGATGCACGTGATCCTCAACGAAGGCCTTGAAGACCGCGCCTACATCGACGCCATGACTCACGGCTTCGATCGCCTTGCCGAGCGCGCACGTGAATACACACCCGAACGAGTAGCCGCGTGGACCGGCATGACCGCCGCCGAAGTCGAGCAGCTCGCCCGCGAATACGCCACCACGCGCCCGGCCGCCCTGCGCCTCAACTACGGCGTGCAGCGCGCCGAGTTCGGCGGCAATGCAGTCCGCACCATCGCCATGCTGCCCGCCATCATCGGCGCGTGGAAACATCGCGGCGGAGGCGCAGTCCTCTCCACCTCTGGCGCATTCACCTGGAACGAACAAGCCGTCCGCCGCCCCGACCTTCAGCAAGCCTCACCCCTCGGCCGCCAGGCGCGCATCGTCAATATGTCCGCCCTGGGCCAGGCGCTCACCGAGCTAGGAAGAGACAGGGAACAAGGGAACGAGGGAGCAAGGGAACGGAACGACGGCCCGCCCGTTCACGCTCTCTTCGTCTACAACTCCAATCCCGGCGCCATCGCTCCCAATCAGAACGCCGTACGCCGCGGCCTCGCGCACCCCGATCTCTTCACCGTCGTCCACGAGCTCTTCTTCACCGACACCACCGACTACGCCGACTACATTTTGCCCGCGACCACCTTCCTGGAGCACACCGACATTCAGGGCGCCTACGGCCACTACTTTGTGCAGCTCTCGCAGCAGGCCATCGAGCCCCCCGGAGAAGCGCGCTCCAACGTGTGGCTCTTTGGGCAACTGGGCCAGCGCATGGGCTTCCCGGAACCGTGTTTCCGCGACACGCCGGAAGACATCATCCGCCAGGCCCTCAGCATCAATCCCAACGGGGGTTCACAAGCCAACTCCAGCAACCCCGGCATGGAGCACATCACCTTCGCAGCGCTCAAGGAGCAGGGCCACATCCCCCTCAACTTTCACAGCGATCCCGAAGCCAATCCCTTCCTGCCCTTTACGGCCGGCCCGCTTGCCACTCCCTCCGGCAAAGTCGAGTTCTACTCAGAAACCCTGGCCGCTGCAGGCCTCGATGACCTTCCAGCTTTCACACCTCCCACTGAATCTCGCTGGGGCGAAGCAGCAAAGCGCTATCCCCTCGAATTGCTGGCCCGCAAGGCCGACAACTACATGAACTCGACCTTCGCCAACCTCGACGGCCACCGCAAAATGGAAGCCCGCACCAACCAGCGGCTTGAAATCCATCCCACGGACGCCGCAGCCCGCAACCTTGCCGACGGCGACTCGGTCCGCATCTTCAACGACCGCGGATCCATCAGCCTCACCGCACTGCTCAACCCAAGTCTTCCCGCCGGTGTCGTCGCGGCACGCCTTGACTGGGCCAAGCTCCATCCCGGCGGCTCCAATGTGAACGCCCTCACCAGCGAGCGCCTCACCGACATCGGTGCCGGCGCCACCTTCTACTCCACCTTGGTAGAAGTTGCGAAAATTACCGAAGTCGCAAAAAGTTAGGCTCCGCACTGCCAAAAGTGACCCGAGCGCAGTAAGCTATCTGCCATGAATTGGACAGACGTCCTTATTGCCGCCGTAATCATCGTTGCCTTTCTTCTTTACAGGCGCACCGGGCTCATCTCTGTAAACGACGCTCGTGAGCACCTGAAAAATGGTGCCAGGGTAATCGACGTGCGGACCGCCGGTGAATTCGTCGCCGGTCATCTGCCCATTGCAGTTAATCTACCGCTCGGCGAAATTGAGACCAGCCTATCCCGCCGCGTTACAGACAAGAACCAGGTGCTGCTGCTGCACTGCCAGAGCGGCGCGCGCAGCGGCGTGGCAAAAAAGAAGCTCATCGCTCTCGGCTGTCCAAACACCTACAACCTTGGCTCCTACGCCCGCGCCGAACGCATAGTCGCCGGCAAATAATGGCTGCCGAAAAACCAACTCGACATAATACTCGCTCCCCAAAAAAGCTTTTCGTGAGTGGGACGGAGAGAGGCGGGGGTTTCAACCCCCGTATAACGCCAGCATAACGAACGAGGGCTTTAGCCCCGGGCGGAAATGACCTCGTGCGCATCGCCAAAAATGCTCCGTGCCCCATCCTTTCGCCGTTTCTCTGGCGAAGGGTGGGATACCCAGATTCTGGATCGGGAAAATCATTGCGATGCGTGCTTAGCCGTGAGCGTAGGAGCCACCTCAACATAATCCAAGGCCGCCGCATCGCTGCCATCCGGCGTTCCTTCCACGCGCAGCAGGTCACCCGGCTTCAGTTCCACATCCTTCACCGTGTAGCGCGTAGAGTTGTCGCCATGCGGCCTCCGCGAAGGGAGCAGCGCATCCGCCGTCCACGCAGCAGCCTTTTTTCCATTCACTGAAAACGCAAACTTCGCCGCGCCCCCTTGCAGATCGAAGTACTCCACCGCAACATCGAACTGTCCCACCGCGCCGCTCCACGTCCACTCTGCCGAACAGCTCTCCTTGCCCGAACACGAAACAGCCTTCCCCCCCGAAGCATCCTCCCACGGCGTCACATCAACGATCGAATAACCTGTGAGCCGAGCATCTTCCGCCTCCAGCCGTCCTGGATAATGCCCCGCGCGTCCCTTGTCATCCGGAATCCCGCTCTGCTTCAGGAAGTACTGCACAATCGCATCGCGCCACACAATCGCGTGCCCAGCCTGGTACTCGAGTCGCGCGCGCACATCGTCATAAAGCGCCGCATCAACATGCCCCTTCAGCGTCTCCCATTCCTTGCCCAACTCCGCCGCCTCCTCCGCGCCCTTGTAGTGGCTGTCGTAGACATACTGGATCACTGTCTCGCCCGAGTGCAGCTTGTAGGTGTAAGGCACGTGGTGAAAGAACAGCAGCAAATTATCCGGAGTCGAATCCAGCGACTCATACACCCGCGCCACCTCCGGCGGATACTGCCCTACATATCCGGTCCCAGTCGCAACCGTCCTGTCCATGCCGATGCCCTCGTTGTCGTCGAAGTGCCACTGCCCCCACCCATTGCGCTCGCTCGCTTCAATGTTGGGTCCGTAGTGGCTGCCGGTAATGTCAGTCAGCGTCTGCGATCCCAGGAATCCGGTGTAGTGCTCATACGTGGGCCACGACTGCATCAGCATCTTCTCCACCGTGCTCACCACCACCGGATCGATGCCAATCGTCAGCCTGATCCACTCATCGGCAATCTGCTCCGGCGTCAGATCGGGATCCCACGCCAGCCGCCCGAACGCATACAAATTCGCCATCGCCATCGGCGAGCCCAGCCATTCCCGCCCCAGACAGGCCACGCCCACCATGCCGCCCAGCGGCCGCTTGAAGCTCTTGCCCTCCACAATCTCCTTCACCGGTGTCGATCCGCCATCCGCGCGCAAATCGAAATCCAGTACCTGCTTCCACATCGGCGCAATGTACACAAGATGCTTCTGCTGCCCCAGGTACTCCTGCGTCACCTGCAGCTCCATCGCCAGGCTGGTCTCGCGCAGCCCCGCAAACAGCGGCGATACCGGCTCGCGCGTTTGAAAGTCGATCGGCCCCTCCTTCGTCTGCACAATCACGTTGGGCAGAAATTTTCCGTCCAGCGGATGGAATATGTCGTACGCAGCACGCGCGCGGTCGGCCTTCTTGTCGCGCCAGTCGAGATGGTTGTTGTACACAAACGCGCGATACAACACCACGCCGCCATGCGGAGCAAGAGCCGCCGCCAACAAGTTAGCCGCATCCGCGGGGCTGCGCCCGTAGCTCGATGGGCCCACCTCGCCCTCCGAATCGGCCTTCACCGTAAACCCCGCAAAGTCGGGAATCAGTTTGTAAATTTCATCCGCCTTCGCCACCCACCACGCCTTCACCGCTGGATCAAGCGGATCGGCAGTCTTCAGCCCGCCAAGCTTCTCCGGACTCGCAAGCGCCACGCTCAACGCAAGCCGCACGCCCCACGGCCGCATCGCATTAGCCACTCGTGCAATCTGCTTCAGGTGTTCAGCATCCAGCAGTTCCGGCGCGGCGTTCACGTTGTTTATGTTGCAGCCGTTGATGCCCACTGAAGCCAGCAGCCGCGCATACTCGCTCACCTGCGTCAGGTTCTCGCGCACATTGCCGCCTTCAAAAAAGATCGACCGTCCCCCGTACCCGCGCGTAATCGAACCATCCGGATTGTCCCACTGATCCACCCACCGGATCGGCATCGCCGGGCGGCCGCGCCAGAGATTTTCTCCATGCAGCTCGCTGATTTCAGCTGTTGCGCTAAAGCGGAGAAGGGCAAATACGCCATAGAGAACGCCGCGCTCGTCACCTCCGGCGATGACGACCAGGTTTTGCTTGCCACAACCGTTGTAGCGATCGCTGCATGGACGGGAGTAGATCCAGAAACCTTCGGGCTCCAGGTCATCAGGTACGGGCAGATCTGGAAAGGCTTTCCGGACCTCCTCTGCTGTGCCAACGACAGTTTGCCCATCCAGGGCCGCCCGGGCACGCGCGCTAAATCCCGGGCCGGAAGTATCGCGCCCTGCCATTGAGCCGAGATTGCGGTTGAGTTCCTTGACCGCCGATTGCTCGAGGAGGCCGCTCCCGAGCGAGCGAACGGCGAGCGGCGTAATGACAGGGATTCGTTTTGCGAGATCGTATCTGAGCCACGCCTGATCCGTCGTCTGGCTAAGCGCCGCCGACCCTGCCGCAAAGAGCGCCGCAAACACAATCGCCAGGAAATCGATTTTCTTGTCCCGCCAGACCTGCCCGTTTTCCATGTTTTCAACCCCAGTAACGTTCTACCACTCGCTGCGGTTGATATGCTTGTGTGTTTGGTGTTTCAGAGAGAGGCTTCAAGGTATGCCAACCACCATGCAGGCCATCGTCAAGGCGAAGGCCGCGCCCGGCATCGAGATTCGCGAAGTGCCCGTGCCCACACCGGGCCCCGGTGAAGTGTTGGTCCGCGTACAGGCCGCCAGCGTTTGCGGAACCGACCTCCACATCTTCAACTGGGATCCGTGGGCCAAAGGCCGCATTCATCCGCCGCTGATTCCCGGCCACGAGTTTTCAGGCGCAGTCGCCGGCATTGGCCGCGGCGTCTCCACGGTGAAGGAAGGCGATCTGGTCAGCGCCGAAATGCATGTGGCCTGCGGCAAGTGCCTGCAGTGCCGCACCGGCGAAGCCCACATCTGCCAGAACGTCAAGATTATCGGCGTCGACACCAACGGAGCTTTCGCCGAGTACGTCGTCATCCCCGAATCGAATATCTGGAAACTCGATCCCGCCATCCCGCAGGAGTACGCATCCATCCTCGATCCGCTGGGCAACGCCGTGCACACCGTGCTGGCCGGGGAAATTGCCGCGAAAACCGTAGCCATCACCGGCTGCGGCCCCATCGGATTGTTCTCGATCGCAGTGGCGCGAGCCGTGGGCGCAACCACCATCTTCGCGATCGAAGTCAACGAACATCGGCGCAAGATCGCGACCAAGATGAACGCCGACTACGCGCTCGATCCCTCCAAAGAAGATGTACGTGCCATTGTCGCGGAAAAAACCGGCGGCCTCGGCGTGGACGTGGTCCTCGAAATGGCGGGCCATCCCGACGCCATTCGCACCGCCTTCGACATCGTCCGCCGCGGCGGACGCATTTCACTCCTCGGCCTCACTTCAAAACCGATCCCGCTGAATTTCTCCGAAGACATCATTTTCAAAGGCCTCACCATTCAAGGCATCAACGGCCGCCGCATGTACCAAACCTGGTACCAGATGACCGCCTTACTGAAGAGCGGACGCCTCGATCTGCATCCCGTAATCACCGACCGCATCCCGATGAAGGATTTTTCCAAAGCAATGGCCCGCTTAAAAACCGGCGAAGCCAGCAAGATTCTGGTCTATCCAAACGGAACGAAGTAACACGTGGCGATTCATCCCGCACCCTTGCAGACTGTAGTAAAACTGTAGTAGCCGGAGAGGTGGCCGAGCGGTTGATGGCACCGGTCTTGAAAACCGGCATACCTGAAAGGGTATCGGGGGTTCGAATCCCTCCCTCTCCGCCATAGCTTTAATTCCAATGACTTGTAGTGCGGCTACCGGATTCGGCTACCGCGCATATCCCTGATTTTGAAAAAGCCACGGTACTAGCTCCTTAAGGAGCGAAATACATGGCTATCTTTAGCGTTTCTGTTTACAGCCGCATAACAGACGCAAACGGCAAGCGACGTTACGCGCAAGCCGACCACCGAAAACTCTATCCAGATGGGACGATTTTCGTCCTCCGCTACGAAGTGGCCGGGAAGCGAGGCGGGAGTTTCGGCGCGCACACTACAAAAGTGGTTGGGCCATAGCTCGCTGGAGACTACCTTGGCTTATCTGGAGGCAGCAGATATTCGCAGCGAGAGAACCAGGGAGCAAGTTAACAACAGCTTCGCGGTACTACGGGCAGAACCGGCTACGGTCACCGTGCAGTGAAAAAATGAAGCTGGACAAAGTTGTAGAGTTCAGCCAAAAGCGCGGCCCAAGCTCCGCATTTCGTCAGAGCCGTGCCACGGCGAGTGTAACTGGGGCAGGTAGTCTTACTTGGAACCGCGGTCAAAGGCTGATTGGGGTCAGGATGCGTTGGCAAAAAATCTCTGTCCCCTCTCATATGTTGAGTGCATCTAATTGAGTGTGGCCGGAAGCCTTTCCGAGCCACGGGGAGCGGGGCTGTGACCAGGCATCTTTAATGGGTCTGGATGATGTTAGGCTCCCAAGTTGCATCGCTACGGGGTATCACAGACAGCCGTAGTACTGCTTCGGTATCTGGTTCGGTTCCAGGAAGGGACCGCGTTACCGAAGTTGGACTCTGAGCGAAGATGACGCTTAGGGTGCTTCCTCTTGGTGGCTTCACAAAGGCAATCCGCGATAGGCACGGGCCTATCGGAGAGGTTGCACTGTGAACGCACTACAAGAACTCAAATTCAAAGCGCAAAAAGCAGGAAGCGTTGGCGAAGCCTCAGGATCGACTCAGGCCAAGCCATCAACATCGCCAGATGGTGCCCCGACCGGAACCGCTCCGGCTGTGGCAGGCGCAGAAGCAACGACCACGCAGTCGCAGTCCATCGCTGTGACCAAGGGGAAGGATTCGCCTTCCTCAACACCCGCGAAACTCGCGAACAAATGTTCGCCAGTTTCCAAACAGACCATTGTGGAAGCGGAAGTCCGCCAGGTAGACACGCCGTCGCCTGCAAACGGGACTTCTGGGACAATTGTCTCAGAAGGTTTCGTTTTCACCGAAACGCAGTACGAACCCACCGCCGACGTAACCGGGGAAGACCTGTCCAAGCTGTCGCAGGACGACCTTCTCACCGGCCTCAAAAAGCAATTCATCAACGCCCGCAAGTCACACGGGCAGTTCGGCAGGGATCTGAGCGCACTCGTCCTTTTCTACGACCAGGTCGTAGAACACTGCAAAATCCAAGGCGTCGGCGGCGAAGGGCGGAAGGGCGTGCCGACCTTGCAGCAAGCGTTCCACTCCGTTGGATGGAACTATGAAGCCGCTCGCAAGATGAAGCAACGCTGCAACGCATCTTTGAACGCGCTTCCAGCATACGCTGCCGGCCCGAAGCCGTTGTTGCTCAGAGAAGCTGATCTTGTGACCGAAGAAGGTAAGGACGGCGTGTTCACCGTCGTCAACGTGCACGCGCCATCTCCTGCAAACACACCGGCAGTGGACATCGTCCCAGAAGGGGACGACAAAGCAACGCCTCACGTCATCACGACAGAGTCGCTAAAGAAGGTATCTATCAAAAAGGTAGAAGTCGGCAACTACATCCTCTGCGACGACAACGGCACGGAATATAAGTATGTCGGGCAGGGCAAATTCGAGCGCAGGGAGACGCCAGCACTTATCCGGCAGAAGCGTGAATGTGAATTGGTTGAAATCAACGCAAAACGAGCACGAGCGAAGGCTGAGACGGAAGAGAAGAAACAACAAAATGAACTCCGCAAAGCGGAAGCCGAGCGACGTGACCTAAAGCGGATAGAAGAATCTAAAGTCGAGAAAGAAGCCAAGGCCAAGAAGAAAGCCGACGCCGAGACTGCTCGGGCGAAGAAGCTCGCGGCAAAAGCCGCGACCAACTCCGGCACAAGGGTCGCCAACGCCACAAGGATCGTGGAGCCGCCGCCGACGCCCACGCCGGAACCCAAGCTGGAGCCAACGGTCGACAAAGAACAAGCCCCAGAAATCGGCAAAAAGCGCAACACGAAGCTGCTGTGTCTGAAGCACGGCTTGCAGCCGGTAGTAAAGTCAGATGGTTCCACATTCGCGTTAGAGTGCGGTTGTAAGCGGCCAGCGGAGCTGCCGAGCATGGCTGGGGCGGAAAGCGTACAGGAGGCGCCATAAAGCGATCCGTCTAGAAGCGCGGAACTGCTGCGCGAATAACCCACAACTGAGCCGGGTCTCCCGGCCCTTTTCTTTTTCACAAGAAAGTATCCAGAACATCGCCCAAATCTTTGGTATCTGCCTACAGGAGCTTAAGGAGGCTCCTTAGCATGAGTAACTTATATCTGTTTTGCAACAAACCCGTTTAGCCAAATGACCAAGCACCATTTGATGGCGTCACGTGTGTGAAGGGTGGAGGAGGATTTATGAGCAATGAAATCGACTTCGACAATCCTGACCCGGACTTCATTCCGAACTGTGAAGGCCACGGAATCCACTACAAAAAGTGTCCTCATATTGGGACGCGGACCGTAATTGACCCCGACCCCAACGCGGCGGGTGCACCGGTGCACCTATCGTGTTTCGTCTTTGCCAGCTTTGTTACGAGCTGCGTAAACAGAATGAAAAACTCGAAAGGTCCGAAACCCTCTAAAACACAGTATTAGCCCTTAGAACGGGCCGGTTACATATCGGGACTGGCTGGAGCGGCTTCCTAAGCCGCTCCGCTCGCTTTCACAAGTGAGTGGTTCGGGGGCGAGCCCGTTTCCAACCTGGTCCGCAGTCTCAAAGGGCAATAAATGAACCAATTTTCAGAAGTCGAACTGGACGAACTGGAAGGTATTCCAGTCACCACAGCAGCAGTCGCAACACCAGCCGCAGCAGCACCAGCGGCTGCAACTAACTCCAACATACAATCCTGGGACGCCGACGACGGTGACGATGTCAGCGGCACCATCCTCAAGGGCGGCGGCGTGCCCTACATCAAAGTCGCCGAGAACCAACCCGCTCGGATCGCGTTTGTTCCGGGCACCAAGATCGTGGGTGCGCCCGTCCACTACAGCTCTGGTGAGAATCGCTACTACGTGTGCGAGTCCAAGCCGGGAAAGCGCGCAAAGTGTTGTGAGAAGTTGCCCGCCGCCAAGGGCCGGGCGGCGGCGTTTGTATTTCACTACACCAACGCGGACACGAAGACCGGCAAACTTGCGCCTGGTACGGTGCCGCAAGTCGAGGTTGGCATCTTCACGATGTCCCGCAGCAATTGGGATGACGTGAAGGGTGCTGTCGAAGAAGGCAGCAGCGTCTACGCGGTCGATTACCGCATCAGCGTGTCGGAAAAACAGCTGACCCGCAAGATCGCGGTAATTTCCCGCACGGCCCGGTGGCTCGAAATCAAAGACGACGCGTTGGCGTTGGCCGCGCCGTTCCTGGCCGACCCGTCCCAACTAACACGGGCGCTGGGCCGCAAGTACGAGTCGGTAACTTCGATGGACGCCCAACTGGCGGACATTGAGAACCTGTAATAACTCAGGGCAACGGCCACAACCGTTGCCCTTTATTTTTCCCTCCTGCCCCGCCTCAAATCCTGGAAATTGGAAATAGCTAGTATTGAGTAGAAGAGGAAACACATTATGAGTGAAGAATTAAAGCGATACGACTTGCCAGAGATTCGCAAGGCGATTGCTGTGTTGTTTGCAGACGTGAAGTTCGGAGCGGGCGAGTGTGTGGAAGTGCGCGTGCCCGATAAGAAGAAGCACCTGGTAGCGGCGGGCTGGTTCGATGACGTGGAAGCCCTGGCCAAAGCGGTGGCGGTGCTGGCCCGTGATGGATTTGGGCAACCGGGCAGTTACCGGCACATACACGAGAACGCCTACTGGACCTGTAACCCGGTGCACGACGCCCTACTCTCTCGGCAAACCAAGAACACAATTGACTTCGTCGCGGATGCATCCAGCGACAACAACATCACGCGGCGGCTATGGCTGCCCATAGACATAGACCCGTTGCGACCCTCCGGCGTATCGGCTACCCGTGACGAACGGAAGCTGGCATTGGACGTCGCCAACAACACGGTGGCCAAGTTGGTGGAGTTGGGCTTCCCGGAGAGCTGCTTCGTGGGTGGCAATTCTGGTAACGGCTACCACGTCGTGATCCGCGTTGACCTGCCCAACGATAACGAGAGCCGGGACTTGTTGAAGCGTTGCCTGGCGGCGCTCCAAGGTCTGGTGGGTACGGGCAAGGTGGAGATTGATCCCAAAGTGTACAACGCCGCCCGCATTATCAAGTGCTACGGCACGCTGTCCTGCAAAGGAATAAACACCGAGGACCGCCCGTGGTTCCGGTCAAAGCTCACCATCGTACCGGACCAGGTGACGGTGTGTCCTAAGGAATTGCTAGAGAAACTGGCGGCCTTGTCACCCGACAAGAATCCCAAGCGCGACCTGGGGCGACGGCGGCAAGGACCGTGGACGCTAGACAACACGCAAACCTATGTGGAGTGGACGCCGTGGGACGCCGGGGACCAACAGGCGGGCGGCAAGCCGGGTGAGACGGCCAAATGGGTAGGCCCGTGTATCAACGACGATAGCCACAAGGACGCGGCGCTTATCTTACACGACGACGGCTGGTGGAGCTTTACCTGTTTCCACGCCTCTTGCGCGGGGGCAGTTAACCACAGGACGTTTATGGCCTGGGCGGAAGAGGAGCAGGGCGAGAAGTATCCGTACCCTGGGCGGCGCACTGACACCGAAGACCCGATGGCGGGCTGGGGAATTGACGACGTAGAGGGCGAGGGTGACTTACCGACGGCGGTGCCCGCTGCGACGGGTAAGCCAGTGGAACCCAAAAAGTTCAACTTGACCGACGCGGGCAACGGCGAGCGCCTGACGCACCGTTGGGGCAACGTTTTACGCTATTGCACGGAGCGCGGCTGGTACTACTGGTCGGGAAAGCATTGGCAGCTGGACAAGGTGGAGAAAGTGAACAAGGCCGCGCTGGCGACGGTGCGCCGTATCGTCCAGGACGAGTTACCGTTGCACCTGGAAGGTATAGACGGCGATGATGAGGAGTCAAAGAAGCTCAGGGACAAGATTACGGGTGACGTAATGTGGTGAGCCAAGGCGTCCGAGGGCATAGGCCACCTGAACGCGGCGGTGACCACGTGCCACCAGATTGGCAAGGGTATCAACGTGCAGATTGGCGTGTTTGACCAGGACCAATGGTTGTTCAACGTAGACAATGGGACGTTGGACCTGCACACTAATGAGTTCCGGCCACACGCGCAGGCAGACATGATCACCAACATTAGCAGGGTGACTTATGACCCCACGGCGGATTGTCCGCTGTGGATGGAGTTCCTGGAAACCGTGTTGGCGGGAGACCAAGAGCTTATCGCCTTTGTCCAACGCGCTGCGGGCTACAGTCTGACGGGGAGCACGGCGGCCCACTGCTTGTTCATGCTCTACGGCACGGGGCGTAACGGCAAGTCTACGTTTCTGGAAGTAATGCAACACATCCTGGACGCTTACGGGATGTCCACCAGCATGGAGATCTTCCTGGCCAAAAACCAGGAGGGCATTCCCAACGACCTGGCCGCGCTGTGTAATGCGCGCTTCGTCACCGGGGTGGAAACGGAGGACGGGCGGCGGCTGGCGGAGGCGAAGGTCAAGCAGATTACGGGTGGCGACACAATCAGTGCGCGGTTCTTACATCACGAGTTCTTCAATTTCATGCCCCAGTTCAAGATTTGGATCGGGACTAACCACCGTCCCGGTATCCGCGGGACGGACGAGGGTATCTGGCGGAGGATTCGGTTGATTCCGTTTACGGTGTACATTCCGGATGGCAAGGTGGACGAGAAGCTGGTGGGTAAGCTGAAGTCCGAGTCGTCAGGGATTCTGAACTGGATGCTAGCGGGCCTGGAAGAGTACAAACTTGGGGGTTTGATGGAGCCCGAGGCTGTCCTGATAGCGACGAGCGAATATCGTAAGTCTGAGGACTGGCTGGCTAGGTTCCTGTGTTTTGGCTCAGCGTGAAA
>PKXI01000149.1 GCA_003133425.1 Acidobacteriaceae bacterium | reverse complement strand
GCATTTGCGATGAAGGAATGCAGTCCTGAACCCCGCGTCGGCATTTTCTGGCTGGTTGGCAAGTGTCTGGTCATTGACACAATACCGCTCAGCGAAGCTGGCAAATACGGCGACTTCAAGATTTATGAGGGCGACCACGTGACTCTTTGGGAGGAGATGGAGAGGCGCCGAGAGGTACCACGGGGCTCAGATTATGAGGAGCACCCACGTGGGCGTGTCAATTCCAATTCGAAGACCCAGCGGTTCAACCTGTACGCAGATGCGTGCATTTTGCGGAAGAAGGATGTCGTCGCGAAACTGATGTCGCTCATGCACCTGCCTGACGACACCGCACTGTCCACGGACGCACATTATCGCTGCTTCCGCTGTCTCGCGGGAAGGCAAAGCAACTCGACTGAGGCCGAATGAATTCCGTTACGACATCGATTCTCAACCGCATCGCCAAAAGGGCGGCATGGAATTTCCGCCGCAACCGGGAGTTGCACCAGAGACAAGTGCTCTTGGCATGGTATCGAATCATGCACGATGCTCTCACCGATGAGGTAATTGACGACTCCGACGTTCTACGAGAAATGTCGCAGGACGCACATGAAAAGGTATGGGGGAGAGGAGCATGAACAAACGGCTGCACCCCATCATCAATCCGTCAGACACCATCCTGAAGAGCATAAGGAGGCATTTGCGATGAAGAAAGCAGTTCTCTATGGACGCACCTCGACACCCGAACAGCATTTGGAATCCCAATTCATCCAGCTTCGCGACATTGCCGCTCAGAGAGGACTGGTACTGTCCGGGGTCTACAGCGACTTTGGAGTTGCAGGCAGCAAATCTAGACGCCCCGGTATCGACTCACTCTTAAGGGATGCGCAGCGTGGCAAGTTCTCGGTCATTCTTGTTTATGCTTTTGACAGGCTGGCAACGACCCTTCAGAACTTCTTGGCGTTGGTGGATGAAATCGACTCGCTTGGTATCGAGTTGATTTCCGCGAGAGAGGCTGTTGACACGAGCACACCAACCGGCCGGATGTTTGTGACGACGCTCGGGTCTATCGCTCAAATGCAAAAGAGCTTCACCAAGGAACGCATCAAAGCCGGGATGCGCCGGCGTAAGCTTGATGGCCTTCCGTGCGGTCGCCAGCCGCTCGACATCGACCATGATGACCTTGTTCGAGACCGTCTCAGTGGCATGAGCCTGACTGACGTTGCAAAGCGCTATGGCGTTTCACGGGCATCTGTTGTGCGGTGGGTACGGGAGGCTCAGCCGACGAACCCTGCCTTGTCTACTTCGTATCAACTCAATCGCGAGTTCAGAGAGGAGGTCGCAGCATGATGGACAGGGTGATTGTTCGATTCAAGCATCCGAGCAGCAAGGTGCAAATCCTACCCAGTGAGTCACTCAATTTAGCTCTAACTTCTCTTGCCGACACCGATGAGTTTCAGCCACTGCTCTGCGAAGCAACTGAGGAAGGCAAGGCACTCGCAATTGAGGTTTTTCAGAACCGCGAGGGACAACCAGTGTTTATCAACTTTCGAAAGGAGAACCTCTGACCATGAAATCGTTGGATAATTCCGGACGCCTGGTCGCTGAAATCAACCACTTCCGCACTGCTGACGGGAAGAGCATTACCACGAACACGCAGTACAACACCTACAACGGCCAGCCTACCAACCAGAACGTCACCGTCTTTGAACGGAATGGCAAGGTGACGGTCACCAACGTCATCAATGGCAAGCTTCTGCCCTAAGAGTTCGAGAACTGATGGACAGCCCGGCGCTAGCAGCTTCGCTGCGGTCGCCGATAGCCCCTTTGGAGGTTCCCCTTGCGAGTCGCCCTCTACGCCCGAGTCTCCACGCTGAACGGTCAGCACCCGGAAATGCAGCTTGCCGAACTCCGCGAGTACTCTACCCGGCGCGGATGGGAGGTCGCCGGCGAGTACGTCGATGAAGGGGTATCAGGTGCCAAGGAGTCCCGGCCGGCGTTGAACCGTCTCATGGCCGATGCTCACCGGCGGCGGTTCGCAATCCTGCTGGTCTGGAAGATTGACCGCTTCGGCCGGTCGCTGCGTCACCTTGTCAACGCATTGGCCGACCTCGACGCCGCCGGCGTCGCGTTCGTCTCCGTGCATGACAACCTTGACCTCAGCACGCCATCCGGCCGGCTGATGTTCCAAGTCGTCGGCGCCATGGCGGAGTTCGAACGGGCACTGACGCAAGAGCGTGTGAAGGCAGGACTGCGACTCGCAAAGTCCAAGGGGAAACGGTTGGGGCGTCCTCGTACGGCCGTGGATGCCAAACAGGTCGCCGCACTTCGGGCATCCGGCGCCTCATGGAAGGTCATCTCCCGGGAACTGGGCATCGGCGTCGGCACGGTCTGCCGGGCGCTCCAGCCCCCTTCCAAAAACCTCCCGGAATCGTGCGCTGTAAACGCCTGATTCTGCGGCGCCGCAATCGGCCGGTTTCGCCCTTCCAGAAACAGGTGTTATTGGAGGGAGACGGGCACAGGTAGCCTGAACAAGCCCCAATCGCCCTGGGACAAAAGGGCTCCGAATACGGCCTCGCTAAAACCAACAAAACACATGGCCGGATCTCAACGATCCGGCCGTGTCAAAAGGTGTGGGTTAAATCACAGTCGAGGACGTCCGCTAAGGGTCGAGGTTGCCAGGAACAAGTCAGCTCTTCAATCGATCCCGGGACACAAACCGACTTCGCAGTGCAAATCTCGGATTTTGGGGCAGCACTTTTGATTCGTGCCCGGGGATTTGAACCTCCACGACACACGAGAGGCTGCGGATTTTAAGCCGCCGGTGTGCGTCCTATACGGTCGCATACCTGGCTATACGGCGATATTCAGCGGCAAACGAAGGGAAACAAGGCGCAGGGTGGGGCGAGGTATACCGAGGACTACGGTGATATACATCGCCCTCTCGAACAAACAGCCCCCCGTAAGGTTCCGATGGGCTGGGAGCGGAGGGAGGAGTGGATCGGGGCCTCAGGTTGTCGGCATCCGGAAACTTGTTCGCACTGCCATCGTCGATGCACACGCGTACGCCACTCTGTTTCGCAAAGATGGGAGAGACTCTCATCCGGGCTGCAAGCTGCAATTCGAACAAGGCGGTCACTGACACAGCTTGGGGTGCATTTTCGGAGAAAGGACTTGAGCCTCCGCTCCCCCCGGTCCCAAACCAAATGAGAGTCCAAATCTAAGTGATTCATTTGGTGAAGCTTAGCCCATAAAATCGCGCTACAATAACATCCTCCTTTGTATAAATTACCGGGCAGTTTATGGGCTCACCTCGATTGACCACATCCTTATGATGAATTCAAAAATGGGTTATGTAGAGTTCTATTTGCGAGAAGCCTCGTCCAGGGTGTAGCACTGAATAGGGACAAAAGCTGAACTTAGATAAGTCGAATCCGCAATGCTTTTTGAGCAAATGCGCAAGCGTGTGCTCTATGAGAAGTGAGCCCTCCGGAGGAGGGCGGCAAGCGATTAAAGGAAGCGACAGGCCTTCCCGCACGCCAAGTACGACACCTGCCAATGGCCGGTTAGCGGATTCAGCCCGCGCCCGCTGGCGCCACGCGCATTCCTTACAATGAGGAGAAAGTTTTAGAAACAAAGACATCGATTCAATGCAAACCTCACGTTGTCACTTAATGCGCTGTTTCGCAATCATGGCTTGCGCCTCTATGCCAGCCATCGCGATGGCGCAAGCCGGCGCGCTTCCGGCAGCTCCGATCGACCTGAAATTTGATTTCGGCGCCGGTGCTGCCAAGGCCGGATATTCTCGCGTGGCGCTCAACGCAACTTATACCGCTGAAGCCGGCTACGGTTATGAACCTGGAGCGCAACTTGCCATCGGCGACGACGGCAAGACCACGACCAGTGATAAGCCATTCCTGTTTTCCGCTCAAGTGCCGGAAGGAAACTTCAATGTGACGGTCACGTTTGGAGACTCCCGGCAAGAAACAACTACGACAGTCAAAGCCGAGTCGGGGCGCCTGACGCTCGAGCGCGTCCGAGTCCCTGCTGGCCAGGTCGTCGAACGGACATTCACGGTCAATGTCCGCACACCAATTCTGCCGAAACTTCCAACGAATGCTCCTGGGCGCGATGTAGTGAGTCTTGACATGTTCGACAGGGCCAATGCGCGCGACTGGGACAATAAGTTGACGATTGAAATCGTCAGCCCGCACGCTGCCTTGCGCACCATTGAGATCGCCTCGGCGCCACAAGCCCCTACGGTTTTCATCGCCGGCGATTCGACGGTCACTGACCGTGATAGCCGCGGCGACGTGAGTTGGGGACAGCTGCTCCCGCGCTTCTTCAAGCCGGGCGTTGCCGTCTCGAACGACGCGCAGTCCGGCGAAACGTTGAAGTCGTTTGCCAACGCGCTACGGCTGGACAAAATTCTGAGCCAGATGAAGAAGGGCGATTATCTCTTCATGCAATTCGGGCACAACGACTCGAAAGACAGCTGGCCGCAGACGTATGTGGAACCGGAGACGACATACAAGGCTTATTTGAAGGTCTATATTGCCGAGGCCCGGCTGCGCGGCGCTACACCGGTGCTGGTTACGCCGATGGATCGCGGGGTTCGCGGCACCGGCGCGCCGACCCATGGACACGGCGGTTATCCGCAGGCGATGCGCGAAGTGGCCTTGGAGGAACATGTGCCGCTGATCGACCTGTACAACATGAGTATTGCGTTCTATGAGAACGCCGGCGCAGACTCAGCCAAAATTCTGGCCGACGGAACGCACTCAACTGCGTATGGTGGCTATGAATTTGCCAAATGCATCGTGATGGGGATCAAACAGAACAAGCTCGACCTTGCCAACTTTATTGTGGAAGATTTCAAAGACTTCGATCCAGCGCACCCCGACTCTGCGGCCGCGCTCAATCTGGACGGATTGTTCGACAGCGGCGGAGCCGGACTCGGAATGCGCGAGGGAGCTAATGGAGCTCCTGCTGTGGGAACTCCAGATTCGGGTCCTTCGGCAAATCCGCCCGCCGGATCAGCCAACCCCGGGCCCGGCCCGCTTTAGCAGGGCGTCGCTCGCAATATTTCATTTTGCCGCAGCCAATACCTTGATGGTCACTGTAGTGCTCACCGGCAGGACTCCGTCATCGACCGTGAATGTGACGAAATGAGTTCCCACTTGACGCGGCGTCGGAGTCCAGGAAAAGATTCGCGTCACAGCAACGAAGCTTGCCCCGGCCGGCAAATGGGTTGCCGCATAACTGAGCTTCGCGGTGGAAGCAGGTGTAGAAGCGACGACAGAGAATTCAAGTTTGCTTCCCACCGCTACGCTTTTCGCACCGGTCAACTCAAAGTTGGGCCGATAGACCGTCAAGGGCAGCGGGTACTGGTCGTCGGGAATTGCATACGCATAGGGATGGCTGGGCGACGGCGCCGTCGGGTACGCGTACAGGGAGTCCGGAGGAGTTCCGGGCGATGGCCGATCGACAGTCACTTTCTCGACGCGCAGCGACTGTCCGGTAGCAATGCTTTTCACAGTGGTTGTCTGATACGGGGTGTCCTTGACGTACTCCTGATCCGTTTCCCGTTTCTTTGTATTTGTTACTTCCACAATTGCGGGAACGCCGCGTTCCGTTGCTGCACCCAGTTCAGAGAACTGCGACTCCGATACGTCGTCCAGGACCACCGCGGGCCTTTCATCCCTGACCTTGTACTTCAGCGTGACGCCTGACAATGTGAGTCCTTTGACGTGCCTTGCATACATTCCATAGGCGGGCAGAATTCCCAGCATGCTTGGCTCGGGGTATTCGCGCGTCATCTCTGGAACGTTGTATGGATCGTCTCTCCACGAGCCTTTGCCATTGTCCGCTGCGGCGTCCCAGCTGACTCTTGGAAGAAGCGCCTCGTTCTTGCTGAAAAACGAATTGACGAGCCACGGCAGCGATTGCCTTGCGGGCGATCCTTGATAGGTTGCGTATGCCCAGGTTGTGTTCAACTGCCGTTGCTCGATTGCATCTTCCATCTTGAGTCCGCCGCGATATTCGATCTGGACATTGGTGATGCTGACATTCTCAATCGGGTGATCGACCAGACCGCTCAGCAGAATCGGGTAGCGGGGATCGGCGTCCTCCACCACCACGTTCCGGATTTCGATGTTCTTTACCTTGGCAAAGCCAACACCAACAGCATTCGCGAAACGAGGATCGTCGGGCTTGATGGAATTCGGATTGAGCCGCGCAGGTGCGATTGGATTGACGATCGTGATCGGACGAGGCCCGCTTCCGATTGAAGCAGGGGTGAATGTATCTCCTCCGTAGGGAAGCGCGCCGGAGGTCTCACCGCCAATCGAAACCGGCGTTGATTTGTCGTAGGAGGGGACGTACCTTACCGGCGGAAAGTTGCCATAGACGCCAGGGAAACTGGGCAGTATCCAACCGGTCTCGGTCAGACGTACATTTTCTGCGGGCGCCACATCCTGAGCGGTGCTGATGCCGGTGACAGGAGCGCGGTCTATCGCCAAGCACAATGAAAATGGGCGAACTGCTGATGTGTTTCATGCGAACGTCAGTGAATAGAATGTTTTTCAGTTCCGCACCGTCGACGGATTCAAGCGCAAATCCGCGGGACCGATCGAAGACGATGTGGCGAATGGTGACGGTATCGAGGCCGCTCGTTCCTTCCGTCCCGAATTTGACGCGACCGGTCGGGCCGTCGCGATCGGTGGCAATCAGCTTGTGCGTGGAATACACCTTGTCGAGGACCGAGCCGGCATCATATCCACTGACCGTATCATGCTCAATGAGAATATTCCTTGAGATCAGAAATCGTCCTGCGCCGAATGAGCCCTTCATGACAATGGCATCGTCGGTGAGCGAGTTGAACACCGAATTCCGAACTGTCACGTTTTGGCAAGCATCGATGTCGATCGCGTCGCGATCCGTATCTACAATCACGCCGTCGATCGTCCAGCCGTCAACCGCGGTGCCAAGGATGGCGAAGTGGCCGCCGTTCTTGAGATGAAAGTCGCGAAAGACAATGTTCTTTGCATCCTTCAAGGCGATGGCTTTGTTTGCAGCGCCGGGAGTTCCTGACGCAGTTCTAGAGCTGACTTCGCGCGGATCGAATCCCGCGAACACCTCAACAGTCGCTCCGTTTGAATCGATGTAACTCCCATCGATCAAGCCAGGGCCCGAAATCATCACGTTCTCAACATCGATGCCGTACATAAGACTGTTGGCCCAGTGAGAGTGTCCCTGATCCTGAAGGCCGACAAACAGGTTCTGCTCCGGTGCGTCGTAAAAACCTCCATCCTGATTTGCGCCGGTTCCCGGAACGGCCGCTCTGAGAATGGAATCTTTCGATGCAAAGTGAAGGCCCACGTTACTCTTCAGACGAATCGAATAGGATTTGAAGGTCCCTGCCGGGATAACAACTGTTCCGCCCCCAGCTTTTGCGGCTGCCTCGATTGCAGAGTTGATTGCCGCTTGATTTTTGAGCGCAGGTCCGCCCGACACGGCGCCGAATGCAAGGATATTGAACATCGGTTTCTTTGCCTGCGGCAATGCGAGGACGCCACTGCCGGTTGCAATCCGGATATTGGAACTCTGTGCCGGAGGCGTCTTCTGAGCGGCGACCATCCACCCATGAAGTCCGTGAGTGGTGAGAATCGCTGCCACGAGAAAAGCTCTGAGGGAATTCCGAGTACGGTGCGGCAAATCCTTCTCCTCGACTCTTTGATACTCGAACGCAGATACTTCAGCAACGATGAGCTTGCGCAGGGTGAGCCGCTGTGCAGAATGAATTGCGTGAAGCCTGATCCACGTGGAACTGCGGCGGAATCGTTCTGAGGGCGGATTATAGGAACCGCGATCAGGGCTGTCAATTCACGGAAATTAAATGCCTTGACAGTGTCATTTGCGATCTGTATATCAATACCGAAACTTAACCTGTGAGGAATTCATGACTCACGAACTGAATCGTCGCGCTGTTTTGAAGACGCTGGGAGCTGCCGGCGCAGGAGCCGCCTTGTCGCGATTCTCCTTCGCGGCACGAGCAACTGATTCCGCATCCAAACCCCTGCGCGGACTTTTTCCGATTGGCCAAACGCCGTTCACCCAGGATGACAAATTGGATTTCGATTGCCTGGCAGCCGAGGTGAAGTTTTGCAACCGCGCATCTGTTCCCGGCTTCATCTGGCCGCAGATTGCGAGCGGATGGTCGACGTTGTCGACGAGCGAGCGCTTTGCAGGGACCGAGGCGATCCTCGCGGCGGGCAACGGTGGCAAGACGGCGCTTGTCATCGGAGTGCAAACGCAGAGCAACGATCTCCCGGGTGCGATTGCCTTTGCCAAACATGCAGCGCAGCACGGCGCAGACGCTATCTGCTCGTTGCCTCCAACGGGAGACGATGCAGCGATGCTGAGTTATTACAAAGCGATCGGAAGTGCCACGGATCTTCCCTTGTTCGTGCAGACGATTGGTGACATGTCCGTGGAATTGATCGTCGCCATGTTCCGCTCCATCCCCACGATGCGTGTGGTGAAGGATGAAGCAGGTGATCCATTGGCGCGAATCACAGAAATCAGGCAGAAGACGGCTGACAAACTAGGTGTGTTCGCGGGCAAGGGAGTTCGGACGATGATTGACGAAATGCAACTTGGATTCGCCGGTTATTGTCCCGTCGTCGCACTCGCCGATGTTTATCAGCAAGCGTTTGAACTTTATGAAGCTGGCAAGCAAAGAGAAGCCTTCGATATGTTTGGCCGCATCCTGGCATTTGATTCCATCACGCACGCGGACCAATATCTCTTGGTGGCTCGCGGCATTTTCAAAGAGAACACCAAGTCGCGGCCNNGCTGTTCGCGCGGCGCTCGATCTTTATTTGAAACCTTACCTCCGTGGCTGAAGATAGGTTTGCCAGCGTCGAGATCCGCGCCATCGAAAGCTGTCAGGCGGCAGCGGGATGCGATTTATTCCCAGTGGGACGAGCAACGACGCCACTTTTCTCTTGCCATCATGAATTCCAGTTGGGGAGTTGCGCATGAGTTCACGATTCCGGTATCCATCGCCCTTCACTTTGCATGTGGCGGCGATGGTGCTCGCATTCGGGATTGTGTTTCAGCCTGTGTGGACGCAAGACGTGCATCCATCTCCGACGCCGTCCGCGCAGGCGCCGTTGTTATTTACGAGAACCTGCACTCTTTGCCACGGCGCCGATGCTCAGGGCACAGACCGCGCGCCAACGCTCGTGAATTCGGCTAGGCTACGCAGCATGACCGACAGCGAGATCGCGGACGTCATCCGGAAAGGCAAAGACAAGATGCCGGCCTTCCCTTTTCCTGACGCGCAGATTGACGATTTGCTCAGGTACATCCGTTTCCTCAGTCCAGCAGAGTCCGCGACGGCACTCGCAGGTGATGCCGAGGCGGGAGAACGCATCTTCTTTGGAGCCGGTCAATGCGCTACGTGCCACATGATCCGAGGCCGCGGCACCGCTAATGGGCCGGATCTTTCGAATGTCGGTCGCAGGCTCAAGACGGAACAGTTGCAACAGTCGCTGACCGATCCGGACGCAGTGATTGCCGACGGTTGGGGGATGACTTCCGCGACGCTAAACGACGGACGCACGATCCGTGGATTCGTGCGCGCGCAAGGCACCCACGATCTCGTGTTGCAAGCCAACGAAGGCCAACTGCGCCTGCTGGCTGATAGCGACTGCAAGAGAATCGTTCCCGACAAACACTCTGCAATGCCAGCGTACAAGGGCAGCGATGACGAGGTGCGGGACCTGGTTGCTTTTCTCCGCCGACTGAACAGCTCCGCAATTGGAACGTTGAAAGACCCACCGGCGCTGCCGACGCAAGCTGAGATCGACGAGATTGCCCATCCGAAGAATGGAGATTGGCCGACATACAACGGCACGTTGGATGGCAATCGTTACAGTCGCCTGAACCAAGTGAATGTAAACAACGTTACCGGACTCCAGCCGCAGTGGATTTATTCGATTCCCTTCAACGGCCTTGAGACGACCCCGGTGGTCGTGGACGGAGTGATGTACGTAACGGGCAACAATCAGGTCTTCGCCCTGAGCGGGAGATCGGGTCGCGAGATCTGGCGATACGAACGGCCCAAGAGCGCCGCCAGCACGATAGCCAGCGATGCCGCCATCGGCGTCAACCGCGGCGTGGCTGTGCTGGGAGATCGCATCTTTTATCTCACGGATGATGCACACCTGATCGCCTTGCATCGGCTGACCGGTGCTGTACTTTGGGACGTGGACACACCAGAAGGCGCAAAGGGTCTTTATGGAGGTACGTCTGCGCCCCTTGTCGTCGGCGATCTTGTGATCACGGGCGTCAGCGGCGGAGACAACGGAATTCGCGGATATATTGCCGCGTACAAAGCGGCAACCGGCGAACTCGCGTGGAAGCTGTACACCATCCCGAAACCCGATGACACCGGGGCGGCAGCCGACACCTGGAAGGGTACAGCGCTCGGGCTGGGCGGTGGAGCAACGTGGCTCACCGGCAGCGCCGACACGGAAACGAACGTCTTGTACTGGGCAGTCGGCAATCCGCATCCGGATACCGATGGCGATGAACGGATCGGCTCCAATCTTTACACCAACAGCGATCTGGCCATAGACGTGAAGACCGGGAAGATGCTGTGGTATTACCAATTCACTCCACACGACCTGCATGATTGGGACGCTAATGAGCCCATCGTGCTGGTAGATACGAAGTGGAAAAGCCTCGATCGCAAGTTGCTCCTGCATGCCAATCGCAACGGATTTCTTTACGTCCTGGAGAGGAAAACGGGAAGTCCCTTGTTGACTACGAGAATGGTGACGAAGTTGAACTGGGCTAGCGGAATCGACGAACAGACCTGGACGCCGCAACTGCTCGCTGCCAACGAAACCAGCTTGCAGGGAACTGTGACATGTCCTGCGGTGCGCGGAGCCACCAACTGGTACGCATCGGCCTACAATCCTTCTACACGTTTGTATTACGTGATGACGGTAGAAGATTGCACCACATACATCAAGGCCGAGGACGCAGGTTATCGCCGATATAATGACCCTGGGGATCCGGCGCAGAAAATTCTTCGCGCATTCGACATCGAAACCGGCCAAGCGGTCTGGCAGGTTGTTCTGCCGGGGCCGGTGCAATCGAACTATTCAGGAGTGCTCACCACTTCCGGCGGACTGGTGTTTTTCGGAGAAAGCAGCGGAGGATTTGCCGCCGTTGATGCCGGCACTGGCAAGTATCTTTGGCATTTCGAGACCAACCATGCCATCAAGGCCTCACCCATGACATACGCAATCGATGGAAGACAATACATTGCCATTGCTTCGGGATCAAACGTCCTCTCGTTTGCACTGCCCAACTAGTGACTAGGAGACCATCATGAATGCAACCACATCGCGGCGAAAGTTTCTAGCAAACTCAACTGGATTCGCGGGGGCCGGCTTTGCCGCTCTTGCCAATCCCATTGCTGCGGCTGCCCAGTCGGTGGGCGCGAAACCTGGCGACCTTCCCGACCTCACCATCAAGGAAGTGAAGGTCTATTTTACCGACATCAGCAAGCTGCACAAGCTCAATGGTTCAGAGACTGGGGAATTGATCTCCGTAGTTACGAACAGCGGTATCGAAGGCAACTACACCATCGGAGATCGTGACATCACGGTCGGGTGGCTCGAATGGGCCAAGCCGGTGTTGGTGGGAAAGAGCGTGATCGATCTGCTGCCGACTCTTACTTCGACCACCGGCATGAAAGCTCGCGCAGGGTTTGATGGACCAATGCTCAGACGCCCCAGCCAATTCGGCGGTGCTCCGGCTCGTGGATCGGGACCTGCTTACGGCGGCGCGGCTGCGGGGTCGGGAGTTTTCACGCGCGGGGGCGGCTCCTGGCCGAATTATTACACTGCCGCAGCGGACGTTTGCATGTGGGACATTTTAGGCAAGGCTGTCGACCGGCCGATCTACAAACTTCTGTCAGGAGGCGCTCCCACAAAGGAGCGCATGATGGCTTATGCGAGTTCCCAGCACTTGCCGACGGTTGAAGACTATGTGCCTGATGCGTTGAATGCCAAGAAGCTTGGATACAGAGCCTACAAGATACACCCCGGCCAGGGACAACATGCCAGTGGGCCGGAGATTCCGAGCTACATCGGACACATGGAAGAGATTCGAGAAATTCGCAAAGCGGTGGGTGATGAATTCGTTCTGATGCACGATCCGGTTCAGCAGTACAATCGATTTGAGGCAATGGCCGTAGGGCGATTGCTGGATGAACTGAACTATGCGTGGTTTGAGGACCCGGTGCGGTCAACCGATCAGGAAGGCTTGATCGAACTGTGCGCGGCATTGAACCTTCCCATCCATGTGGGAGAGTTTCTGTACTCGATTTCCGATTTCGCCGAGTACATCAATCGTGACGCTTTGGACGTGGTGCGCCTGATTGCCGACAACGTGGGTGGAATTTCCGGCTCCATGCGCGTAGGGCTTTTGGCAGATGCGCATGGCCTGGAATGTACACCTCATAACTGGGGCAACACCGGGGACATGGCGCTGCATTTCCATGTGGAATTGGCGTTGCCAAATTCCTATTGGTTCGAGATGCCATTTCCAGCCGAGTATGCTGACCGCCCTTACTACAAAGACAAATTCCGCATCGATGCAGACGGGTACGTGCATGCGCCCACGGCCCCGGGCCTGGGATATCCGCTCGACATGGACGCCTTGGATAACATGACCAAACGAATCGACCGCTGATGAATGCTCGATAGAGGAGGTTCGCCGATGTTTCGGTCCCGGTTCCTGCTGTGCACATTGTTCCTGATGCTCTTTCCAGCGAACGCTCTCGAACGCCAGGACGTAACATTCAAGATCTTTCAGTTCCCTCCAGACAAGATTCCACGTATCGATGGGGATGCGGACGACTGGGCGATTGTTCCTGACACCTATGCCATTGGCATGGATCAGTTGGAGGATACTTTGGCCCCTGGAGGACACGGCACCGATCGCGATCCGAACGACCTGGATGTGAAGGTAAAAGTTGGATGGGTCAAGGGGTTGAACCGCCTGTATTTTCTTTATGAGGCCTACGACAATTACTGGGACTTCTCACGGCCGGACTTGCACAACGACATCTTTGAAGTTGTCGTCGACGGCGATCTGTCCGGCGGGCCGCTGATTGATATCTATCACCGCGATGTGTGGACGAAGGAAGCTGTCGGCGAGATGGCAGCACTAGATCCCCGCATCAGTAGCTCCGATGCTTACTTCTCTTATCAGGGCGATCAAGCCCAGAACTACCACATCTTCACGCCTGCGGAGGGAAAGGATTGGGCAATGGACTGGGGATGCGCCCAATACACAAAGGAGCTGCCTTATGCGAATCACGCAATGAAATACAGTTTCAAGCCGGGCGAATCAGGAAAACTTGTACTGGAGTTTTGGATTACTCCATTCGATTACGCCGGGTGTGAAGGTCCTGAGCGGGCGGTGGAGACTCAGTTGACTGAAAACAAATTGATCGGACTTTCGTGGGCTGTCCTCGACTACGATGACGTTCATTCAGAGAAACATCACTTCTGGAACCTGAGCCACAAACATACGTTCTTCGGAAACTCGTCGCAACTCGTCGGATTTCGGCTGATGCCGCTCGAGCCCCAGTTCCGCAAACCGATTGACGCGCAATGGTCGTTCAAAGTTGTTGACATGGACCGCGGAGTCGTTGCATTCAAAGACCAGTCCGAGGGAGACATCACTTCCTGGAGGTGGGATTTTGGCGACGGATCAACTTCAACGGAGCAGAACCCAACCCATCAATACAAACCCAAGCCCGGCAAAGAGGGCATCTACACGGCGATTCTTTACGTCACCGGCCCTGCTGGCACGTCGCGCATGTCGAAGGTCTGGGAGGTCCACGTAAAAGGGTGACAGCATTTAACAAATTCGATTCTATGCAGATAGGTCCGAGCCGCCGCACGTTTCTCGCGGGTGCGACAGCAGCAGCAATGACGGCTTGCGATGGCGTGTTCGCGCAATCGTCGAGTGTCGAAAACATCCCGATCATTGACGCGCATATCCACCTGTTTGATGGAACGCGACCTCTGGGCGCGGGGTATATGGGCTCTCCGGCCTATCGCTCGGTCTCCAAGGCGTCGCTTCCGTCTATGTACAGTCCGTTGGCGAAGCCAGTGGGCATTGTGGGCGCCATCGTCGTTGAGTCCAGTCCCCTGATCGACGAGAATCTCTGGTACCTCGAAGAGTGCCGAGACAATCCGATTATGGTTGGCGTTTCGGGCAGTCTGGATCCAGGTCGGCCGGATTTCGGACAGTATGTGACGCACTTTCACAAGGACCCGCTTTATCGGGCAATCCGTTCCAGTCACTTCTACAGCGCGGACGATGGCAAGGTCGCCCTCAAGCCCGATCAAGTTGCCAATCTAAAGTTGCTGGCTCAGGCCGACCTGGCGCTCGACACTGCGAATCCGAGCATGGACCTGATGCAGGCGAACGTAATGCTGGCTGATGCGATTCCCGATCTTCGCATCATCATGGACCATCTGCCTTCGTTCGATCCGACCCAGGATAACCAACAGGCCTACGAAGCCGTAGTGAAGGAGATGGCGGCGCGAACCAACATCTTCGTGAAACTTACCGAGGTGTATCATCCCCGATCTACCGACGGGGTGATCGTGAAGGACTATGAGCCGCTTCGCGCCAGACTCGCGTATCTCTTTGATGCCTTTGGTGAGGATCGCGTCATCTTCGGAACGGATTATCCCAACAGTTACGGCGTCGCCACAATTCCTGAAGAGGTTGCGCTCGTGAAGCGTTTCTTCTCCACCAAGTCAAGAGAGGCGGCAGAAAAATACTTCTGGAAGAACTCGGCGCGCGTCTATAAGTGGATCAAGCGCGCGGATGATCAGCCAAACCTGGGTTGATCAGGTTGTTCGACTCTAAATCTCAAAGCTCAGGCTTCTCCCCTTGGGCGGAAGGCCATCCAAGGTCCTGGTGGACTCCGCACATTGCTGACTCGCAAGCTGCCTTCCGGGTTAGCAACTGGATCTCTCCACACAATCATCCTTCGGATGGGCCCGTTAGAAGTTGTGGGACCAACGTCGAAAGACCATTGGTAATATTCACCGGCCGGGCCACGATTTCAATTTGCGCCGATTTGATGCCATGACGGCTGGCGGTGACGGTAATTGTTCCGGCGGACAGGGTTGAGCGGACAAAGACTCGATTGATGCCGCATTCGGTATTCAGAAACAGNNGTGAAGTCGACTCTTGCATTGTCGGTTGGGCAGCGCCGTGCCTTCGCATCCACAACTTCTACGTCGACGAATGCGACATCCTGACCGTCGGCTTGAAAGGCTTGCGGACCGGTCGTCGTGGTGAGCCTGATCGCCACTGGCGGACCGACCGTGGCGAGCGTCTGATCTGCGATCGCTTTGCCTGCATTCCTGCCGACAGCCCTGAGTGTTCCGGGCGCAAACGCGACGTCGGGAAACGCGAAGACGAAACCATTTTCCGGTTTCGAGTTCACTCCCAGCGACTTGCCGTTAAGCACCAACTCCACCGATTCTGTATTCGCTACAACGTAGACTGTCTTCACAGTTTTGTGCGCGGGTTGGAGCGGAATGGCCGCAAGGTCAGGCGTCGGAGGGCGACCAGGAGCGCCAGGCCGGCCCGGCACTGCGGGCTCCTCTGGAGTCGCGGGTTGTTCCAGAGGATAACTCCAATGGCCCAGAATATGAAGGTCCGGTTGGTCGTTCTGCATCACGCGATGAGCGTAGTAAATCTCCTTCGGCAGGCGCACCGCATCGACCTTGCCACTCACGCGGCAGACCTCGCTCGAATCCTGACGGCCGTCTGCGTCGGAATCAGAGAAATAAATCGAGGCATAGCCGGACCACTTGGAGTGGGAGGGATCCGGATTGGAGATGCGGTTCTGCCAATACGCCCAATAACGTTCGATGCCTGCAAGCGCAAAGCTCTCTGATGTGTAGAGATACCGCGATCGGTTTCTCCATGTGTCGTTTGGGCCCTTCTTTGCTTTGTAGTAAGGCGGCGAATCGTCATCCCATAAGCGGCGCGCGCCTTCATCGCGGAAATCCTCGGCTTCGACCAGCGGCGCGCGATCGCGCCGGTAAGCGCTGTATCCGCGGAACATGTCGTTGGGGCCAGCCAACGCGTCTGTCTTCGGGTCCTGACCGATCATCACGCCGTAGTACTCGGCGATGGGCGTGAGCGCAGCATTCGCTGCGAGATCGTCGTTATCGCGATAGCCCATCACGCGGCCACCGAACGGATCCCATTGAATACGCAACGCAACCATCTGCTCCATCTCTTCCGGTGTAACAATCGTATTCCCTGCCTCCCAGAAAAGTATGCTCGGGTTATTGCGGAAGTAGATGATCGAAGCACGCATGACTCTGAGGCGTTGCTCCCACTGCAGTCCGGTAACCTCGCGCTCCTTGTCGCCTGCAGGACAGACCTGGATAATGCCGTAACGAGCCATTGCATCGGCGTCAACTCTCTGCGGCGAGATGTGCATCCAGCGCACGTAGTTGCCGTGACAGGCGCGCATCAGACTGGCGTTGTAGTCGTGCAGCCAGTCAGGATAGGCTTGGCCGAGGGTAGCCCACTCGTTGCTGGAGCGCTGCGCGAACCCTTTGAGGTAAACAAACTTTTCGTTGAGGTAGACGCCGCCGACCCCTGCGCCGCCTCTAAATGCGGTCTTGCGAAACCCAGCGACTGTTTTCTCGACGTCGACAACTTTTCCGTTAACCTTGAGGATGGAGTACACGTGATACAAGTAAGGATCCTCAGTACTCCAGAAGCGTGAATTGCGAAGCGCACCTTTTGCAGAGAGTACTTTCTTCTCGCCTTTCACCAGATTGATTGGATCGCCATCGAACTGCGCGCAAAGTTTGCCGCGATGATCGACGATCACGAATGACAGTTCCACCGTGGCCGCGTGGCTTGAATCATTGAGCACCTCGGAATCGACAGTCACGTCTACGGTTTGTTTCGGAATGTCGAAGTTGGCACTGTGTACGTAGATGCCGCTGGTCTCAAGGCCGTAGTAGAGCGGCAATGTCTGATGGATCTTGCCGGTGGCGTGGAGCCAGACATGTCGGTTGATACCGCCATGATCAGGATTGAAATCGTTCGCGTTCCATTCAAAGGGGTTTCCAGTGGCGCGCTCCCGATAGTCCGTGCGGTTGTCCACCTTAACGGCCAGCACGTTCTCTTTCGCGCCAAAACTGAGGGCATTGGTGATGTCGATGCCGTAAGCTGTAATTCCGTTTTCATACAAGCCAACCTGCTGGCCATTGAGGAATATGTCACCGGCCTGCCGCATGCCTTCGAATTCGAGAAAGAGCTTGCGGCCCGAGAAGCTTGCCGGGACCTTGAAATGTTTGCGATACCACGAGAGCCCCTTGTAGGTTCCCAGGTCGCCGCCGCTGTGAGAAATGATTTTCCTGAAGGAGTCGACGTCGTTAAAACTGTGCGGAGTGCTGATGGTCGTCCATTGCGAGTCGTCGAAGGCAAGAGCTTCGGCGCCGGGCACATCTTCACGGATAAATCGCCAATTAAGATTGAAATTGAGCCTGGCGCGCGGGGATGGCGGGGGCGCGAAACGCGGAGCGCCGGTTGCCGCCAGGGTGGCACGGCCTGCGCCAGCTAAGAAGGGCAAAGCTGCCGTCGTTACCGCGGCTGCAGAGAGAAAATCTCGTCGGGATAAAGGTGGCGTTGGCATCTGAAACCCTCATTCTTCCTGGTGCGCGACTCGATGGAGCCGGATTTGATTGCGGGGCGAAGACCAGTTGCCTGGGCATCGCGCTCCTGCTGATTCATCCGAGGAATTGTATTCCGAATGAATTTTGAAAGTAAAGCGGCGGCCTTATTTTGAAGGGACGAACGATACTTGCGACACACTGCGGTGTCCACATTCCGCCGCTGTCGCGCTATTCTGAGATCATCGGCTCTGCGAATCAGGGTTTGGCGGCCAAACGTTGTGGTCGCACCGTAATCCTGGAACTCTGAGCGGCACGGCGCTGCATCGGCCTATCTCGCGCATCTGTGCGCTTGATAATTATTGGAGCTGTCATCAAGAATGAAGCCTCTCGCGATCTCATCGC
>PKXI01000422.1 GCA_003133425.1 Acidobacteriaceae bacterium | reverse complement strand
ACTTTCACCACAGGCTGCTAAGCTGCTATAAATGAAATCCAAGACACAATGACCGCCCCCGACCAAGACACCTATTTGATGCAGCGAGCCCTCGAACTGGCCCGCCGAGGCATCGCTGTCACTTCGCCCAACCCCGCAGTCGGCTGCGTCATCCTCGACCGCTCGGGCCAGGTTGTTGGCGAAGGCTGGCACGAGTACGACCTCCTCGACCATGCTGAAGTCGTCGCCCTCCGCGAAGCTGCGCAGCATGCGGGCGATCGACTCAAAGGCGGAACGGCCTACGTCACCCTCGAGCCCTGCAACCACACCGGCCGCACCCCACCCTGCACCCAGGCGCTCATCGCCGCCGGTCTTGGCCGTGTCGTCGCAGCCACCATCGACCCCAACTCCGCAGTAGCCGGCCACGGCATGGAAGCATTGAAGGCCGCAGGCCTTCAAACCACCATCGGTCCCTGCGAAAAAGAAGCCCGCCGCCTCAACGAAGGCTTTGCCCGCTGGAGCCAGGAAAAGCGTCCGCTGGTCCTGATGAAGGTCGCTATGACCCTCGACGGCCGCATCGCCCCGCCAGCCGGCCAGCACCAAATCCGCGAGCCCTATTGGATCACCAGTGAAGCCGCCCGCGCCGCCGTCCAGCCGCTCCGCTGGCAGGCCGATGCCGTCATGGTCGGCGTCGACACCGTTCTGGCCGACAACCCCATGCTCACTGACCGCAGCGGTCTCCGGCGCCGCCGCCCCTTGCAGCGCCTGGTCCTCGACTCCGCCCTGCGCATGCCTCTCGACTGCAAGATGGTGGCTACCGCTCAAAGCGATGTCGTCGTCTTTACCGTCTCAAACAACGAAGCCCGCATCCTTGAACTCCGCAATCGCGGCGTCCGCGTTGAAGTCCTTCCCGCAGAGGCGGGCCGCGTTCCCCTCGGCAAGGTGCTCGATCAACTTGGCGAAGAAGGCATCCTCACCCTGCTCACCGAAACCGGCACGCGCCTCAACACCGCCCTGCTCGCTGGTGACCTCGTCGACCGCGCTCACTTTTTCGTCTCCCCGCAGATCATGGGCTCCGACGCAGTCCCCGCCTTCAAGGGCATGGCCGCCCCCATCCACATGGCCGAAGTCGAAGTCGAACGCTACGGCAACGACCTCGGCCTCTGCTCCCTCCTCAAAGACCCCTGGCCGCCAACCCAACAGCCGTAAATCGTCCACTTAAGACCGGGGTAGTCAGCACAGCCGCGCGCCGTCTGGTTCGGCGATCATCCGCCCGAAACTCAGCAGAAGCTGCCTTGGGTCGGCACGGTCGAAGCGTTGACGGAGTCCTACCGCTGAACGCGTCGAGGACAACCGTCAATAGTTCTGCTTCATTCGCTCAAGCTTCGACGCATCATAACCCTTACCCGCGAGGCGGCTCGTGAGTTCAGCATAAAGCGCATCGTCTACCTTCGGAGTGCGGCTCAGAATCCATAGGTATTTCCGGCTCGGTTCTCCGATCACCGCATACTCATAATTCGGACCGAGGTCGATAATCCAATAATCGCCAAAAAACGGCCAAAAGAATGTCACCTTGAGCTTTGAGCCAGTTTTCTGGTCAACAACCTTGGCCCAGCCGCTCGATCGGGTGACATTGCCTTCGTAAGTCGTGCAAAACTATTCACGACGCTGATCTTGCCGTCGGGCCGGATGCCATATGTCGCCGTCACGTTGCTGTCACACTTTCGCTCGAAGCGATTGGGGTACTTTGCAATTTCATACCAGCGACCCACATAGCGGTTCAGGTCAACCTTTGGAACCGTTTCGAGAGGAGAACCACCACCTGCCGCTCTAACCACTGAACACGCTCCCACCTGCACGAGGCCAAGATAAATGAGTTTTCGTAATGTCATAGTGCAAGGAATCTTCTTCTTGGGCACTGTCACGTTCGAATTGTACTGTTTTTGAGCCCGGTGACCCCTGGGTCTCAATTCTGAGACGTTGGATCACCAACTCTGTGAACCGCCTCGCGTCTTCCCGACATCGTACATATAATTGACGCAGGGCCTTCCCAGGCCCACCCGTCCGTCGCACCAAATCGGAAAGGCCTGTTTCATGCTGTCCAAAACCGTCTTCACGGCCATCGTCTCCCTCCTTGGGCTCTGCACCGTGCTCGTCTGGCGCGTCCGAGAAGGCCGCACCGCCGTGACCGCGAGGAAGATCCTGATGCCGCCCCTGGGCATGGCGACTGGGTTCTGCATGTTCTTTGTTCCCGCATTCCGTTTCCCGTTCACCTGGGCCATCGGCGCATTCCTGATCGGCGCCATCCTGCTCGCCTGGCCGCTGCTGGCCACATCAAGTCTCCGCCGTGAAGGCGACGCCATCATGATGAAGCGTTCAGGAGCCTTCTTCGCCGTCATCATCGTGCTCGCCATTGTTCGCTACGCAGCCCGCGGTTATTTCGATTCCGTCCTCACCATGGAACAAACCGGTGCCCTGTTTTTCGTCCTCGCCTTCGGCATGATCCTCCGCTGGCGCGCCAGCCTCTATCTTTCCTATCGCGCTCTCACCAGCGCACCCCTGCCGATGGACCCCACCCTGGAAGAAGCCGGCAACTAGGCTTTGTAGGCCGATATTCGGTCGGGAACCTTGTGCCGAAGACGCCCAAGACGACTCTTCCAAAACTTGGCACTCGCCTGGAGATGTTCTCCCTTGCAGAGAATTACATGAACCCCAGGCACAATGGATGCATGTCAACAACTCCATGCACCGAGCGGGAATTCGCGGGAAACGGGGCGGTTTCCACCACAGGGACGCCGTAACTCTTTTAGAATGACGAATCTGCAAATAACTTCAATCCTGTCAGGAATTTAGAGCGGGTGATGCTCCTTAAACCTATGAAAATAGGGAATTTATTTACAGAATATGGGTGGGGGTACCCCTCGCAATTGTCGGGTGCTCTATACGTGGCTCTGGGACTTGGGATAGGACGACAGGCTTTTTTGTCCACTATCCATTGTTCCCTGTTCCCTGTTCCCTGTTCCCTGTTCCCTGTTCACTGTCCACTGTCCACTGTNNTGTCCACTGTCCACTGTCCACTAGAATAGACCCATGTTCACCGGCATCATCGAACAGACCGGCACCATCGTCAGCCTCAAGGACACAGGCGGCGTTCGCCGTCTTACCGTCGAAGCGCCCGGCCTCGCCGGCCGCCTCCGCGAAGGCGACTCGCTTGGCGTCTCCGGCGTCTGCCTCACCGCTCTCGACGTAGACCCCACGCTCTTCCACGCCGACCTCGCGCAGGAAACCCTGGACAAAACCTCGCTCGGCTCCCTTGCGCCCGGCGCAAAGATCAATCTCGAACTCCCCACCGCTGCCGGAAGTCCACTCGGCGGCCACATCGTGCAAGGCCACGTCGACGGCTGCGGAGTCATGACCGCTCTCGATCCCGTCGTCCCCCGATCGAGCCCACACTTCGACATCCAGACCACTGACTGGACCCTCAAAGTCCGCGTTCCTGAAAACGTCCGCCCCTGGATGGTGCACAAAGGCTCCGTATCAGTCGAAGGCATCAGCCTCACCATCGCCGACTTCGACGGCGAGACCATCACCATCGCGATTCTGCCTCTCACTTATTGGCGCACGAATCTCCACACGCTCAGCGCGGGCGCGCCGGTAAACGTGGAAGCCGATGTGCTGGTGAAACTGGCGCACGCTCAAATGGAGGCGCAAAAAAAGCCCGACCTCGAATTAACCGAAGCCTGGCTGGTAGCCAGCGGCTACTAACGCTGCTCACTCAAACCAGTAGTCAAGAAAAACGCCCTCGGCAGCGCGACAGCTGGATGCGCAGCGCTGATCAGGGCTTGGCCGGCAGCTTGGGCGGATCGGTGACATACTCATCGCCCGTGCGTGCCAGTATCTTCTGCCGCCTGTCGTCGAGCACCTTCAACTGATTCGTCACTTCAATGAATTCCTTCTGCTGTTCGGCAGTCAGCGCCGGCGCGCTCGCATCCGCCTTGCTCGCTTCCGCAATCTTGTTTAATTCGTCGAGCCGAGCTTGCAGCCGAGGCATCTCACGATCGATCAGCACCGGATGAATCACCGGCGTCTTCGTGCGCCCGCTGGCCAACTCGTTGCGATTATTCTCGCCCCACACCGGCAGCATCCCCACGTGCCCCAGCTCCACGCGCACGCCACCCGGCCCGTAATCTCTGCGCACTGCGGAAAAAAGCCCAATCATCGAGTCGCGCGGGTCGCCATCTTTGTCCGGCATCAGCCCATCTACATAAGTCCGAGACTGGTTCGACAAGAAATTTCCCAGCGAATAAAAGATCACCGTATTGCGCCCATCGGCGGTCTTGTAGGTCTCCACCGGCTGCAGCACATGCGGATGGTGACCCACAATCACCGAAGCGCCCGCGTCGAGCATCTTGTGCGCCACATCCACATCTTCCGGCCGCGGCGCAGTCGCATACTCAATCCCCCAGTGAATCGAAATCACCAGCAGATCGCACTGCGCACGAGCCGCTTTCACCGCTTCAATCACTCCCGCTTCGTCCATCCCCGGTGCCCCGCCGGCTTCTCCCGGATACGGGAAAAAGTTCACGTGCGGCTGATCATCTTTATCAGGGTTGCGATTGCCATTCAGCCAGCGCGTCATGCCCAGCCAGCCAACCTTGATTCCGTTAGCCTCTGTAATCACCGGCTGCCAGCCCTGCTGTGCCGTATCACCCGTGCCGGCGAACAGCAACCCCTGCTCGCGTAAATGTTCGCGAGCCTCGGCAAAGCCCGTCCAGCCCTGGTCCATCACATGGTTGTTGGCAAACGAAACGATCTTGATGCCGCTGGCCTTCAGTGCCTGGGGCAGCGCCACCGGCGCATCGAACATGAAAGGCTTTGACCCCTTCGAGTGAGCCGGAGCCACCGGCGTCTCCATGTTGACGAAGCCAAAATCCGCGCCATGGAAAACATCGCTCACATCGTTGAAGAGCGCGGCCCATCCTTCGGTGTCGTGCCCGGCCGCTGCGGCAGCCTCGCGCACCGCCTGGTGCGGAATCACGTCACCCGCCACTGCAAAACTGACCTGCCACAGATCGTGGGGATAGGGAACCACAACCGCCGCGACCGGCATCGAGCGAAAGCCCGCCACCAGCATCGCGCCAATTGCGCACACGGCAAGCAGGTCGCAGATTGCACGCCGTCTGCTCCGCAGGAAAGCCAACGTCCTCGCGCTTAATCCCAACCGGCCTTCCCGCCCCATGGAGTCCATCCTTTGCACCAATCCGCAGCCCCTCATTACCGGGCGCTAAATGGAATGCAATCAGGATACAGGTTCATTGAAGGCGCTGAGCAGACTCAGGACGACACTTCATAGCGGGAGTGAAGCCGAAGAGATACCCATATCTCAAAGTTGAGAATCGGAGTACCCGGCCATGCAGCAATGAGGATGACAGTCTTTGTTGGGGGAGGTGTGGATGGGTGAACCTCAGAAAAGAGGCTCAGGACGCCCGGTGGATCAATCGATGGGCCCAAAACCAAACTCAAAGAACAATCACACCGGGTGCAGCAATGGCCGACAGCCTACTTCCATTCCCAGATTTTGGAAACAGTGTTGCCTGCCGGATCTACTTCGTATTCGAAGGCCCCGCACGTGTTGTTGAGCTTGGCCAGCTTCTGTGAAGTGGTTTTGAAGAACAACATCCCGCGGTAACTCACCGAACCTCCAGGTCCGAATTTGCCCGAACCCGTTGCCGTCCACACCACGGCCTCGCCATCGTTGGTCGAGTTAATCCCCTGGCCTTGGCCAAGAATCGAACCGTCCGGACTGATGACCGATGTCTAGGTGCCCATACCGGTGGTAGGAACACCCAACATGTGGCCGCTGTCTTCAAACGACACTTCTGCGGTGGGTGGGTCGACGGAAATGACCCGTCGCACCGTTCTCTTGCCTTTGGTTTCGCCGATCTGTTCTCCGATCATGAACTTACCTCCTCTTTTGCCGGGCTTTGAATTGGGGCTCCCGGCTTTTGCATGCTACACCCGAAGCGCCTTGTGAATGCCATTTTTGTTGTGTTTAACCCGCTTTTCAGGAATTCTCCGTGATGGAGCCTGCCACAGGGCAGTTCCGGGCCACCATGAGCGCTGCTAGTTCCTTTCACGTCTATCCATTACGAGCACAGGCAGCAGAAGCTGGTACCCTGAAAACGGGCAAAAACTCCTGGAAATCCCGGAACTTCCAGTCCGGCGAGAAGAAGCATGGCAGAGTTCGTAATCAAGTTGGCCGATGAGCGTGGGAGGGTGCAGGAGCAGGTGCAGACGGCGGCCACCGCCGAAGAACTGCGCAACCGCTTCACCCATGCCGGCTACCACGTCTTCTCAGTCCGCGCCCGCGGCGGCTTTGGCGGCCTCTCGCGACGCAAGGTCAAGCTCGAGCCGTTTCTCATCTTCAATCAGCAGTTCCTCACGCTCATCCGCGCCGGTCTGCCCATTCTCGGCTCCCTCAAGATGTTGGGCAAGATTCAGAAGAACGCCCAGTTTGCCGCACAGTTGGAAGATGTTTCAAACCGCGTCAAGACCGGCGAGGCGCTGTCTGCGGCATTCGAGGCACAAAGCGGTTTTCCGGTCATGTACACCACCACCCTGCTGGCCGGCGAACGCTCCGGCAACCTGATTGAAGTGCTTGAGCGCTACGTCAGCTTCCAAAAGGTTTCGCTCACCTTCCGCAAAAAACTGACTGCCTCGCTGATCTACCCTGCCCTGCTCATGACGCTGGTAATCGGGCTCATGATTTTTCTGCTCGCAGTGGTAGTGCCGCAGTTTGCTCTTCTGTATGACCAGATGGGCTCCAAACTTCCAGCCATGACCATGGGCCTGCTCGCCTTCGGCAAGTGGCTGCACCACAATTTCCTCTGGCTCCTTCTCATTGTGCTGGCCATCGCCGCGGCAGGTTACCGGTTTTCCATTACCGAACGCGGCCGGGATTTTATCGACGGCGTCCGCGTTGGGCTGCCAGTATTCGGGAAAATCTGGCTCAAATACCAGGTAGCGCTGTTCTCGCGCACGCTCTCCACGCTACTCACCGGTGGATTGCCGCTGGTGCCATCGCTCGAAACTGCGGCGCGCGCCATCTCCTCCCGCAGGGTCTCCAGGGCCGTCTACTCCTCCATCGTCACCGTGCGCGAAGGCAAGAGCCTGGCAGAGTCGCTGGAAAACACTGGCGTATTCCCCGACCTCGCTTCGGAGATGATCACGGTTGGCGAGCAGACCGGCGCCCTTCCGCAGATGCTGAACTCCGTTGCTGAATTTTTTGAAGAGGACGTATCCACCGCGCTGGCTGCGGCCCTCGCGCTGATCGAACCGGCCATTCTCATCGTCATGGGCGTGGTCGTGGTCTTCATTCTCATCTCGCTCTACCTGCCCATCTTTTCGCTGGGCCAGGTCAGCGGGGGATAAGGGTAATCCACAATGGCTGATCCAAATGTGATTACACTACCGGTACCTACTAGTCCAGACGAACGGAGCGAGGCTGAAGCGCTGGCCCACCGCTATCATGCCGAGTTCGTCGACCTGAAGAACTTCAAGATTCAGCACGATCTGCTGCGCACCGTCCCCGTCGAACTGATGTTCCGCTACAACTTCGTGCCCATCGAGCAGCAGCAGGAAGTTCTCGTCATCGCGGTCAGCGACCCCTCGCGTCTCATGGTGTTGGATGAAATCTCCGGCCTGCTCGGCCACCGCATTCTTGCCCGCGTAGCCACTCTCTCGCAGATCACCGACCTGCTCAAGAAAACCGAGCAATCGCAGCGCGTTCTCGATGAAGCCAGCGAAGGCCTCACCTTCGACGTGCTCACCGGCGACGACAACCAGGACGAGAACATCTCCATTGAGAAGCTGACGAGCGAAGAAGATATCAGCCCCATCATTCGCCTCGTCGATACCACCATCTTCACCGCTCTTGAACGCCGCGCCTCCGACATCCACATCGAGACCAACGATGATTCAGTAGTCGTGAAGTACCGTATCGACGGCGTGTTGCAGGCAGCCATGGCGCCCATCGCCCGCGAGCATCACACCACCATCCTCTCGCGCATCAAGATCATGAGCGAGCTCGACATCGCCGAGCGCCGAGTTCCCCAGGACGGTCGCTTCCGGGTTCGCTACAAGAACCGGCTCATCGACTTCCGCGTCTCCATCATGCCCACCATCCATGGCGAAAACGCCGTCCTCCGCGTGCTCGACAAGGAATCGATGAGCGAAAAGTTCCGCCACCTTACGCTTGATGTAGTCGGCTTCGCCGAAGAGGACCTGCGCCGCTTCCGCCGCTACATTCGCGAACCTTATGGCATGGTGCTGGTCACCGGCCCCACCGGTTCCGGAAAAACCACCACCCTCTACGCGGCGCTCAACGAAATCAAGAGCGACGAAGACAAGATCATCACCNNTTCGCGGCATCACCCAGATTCCTGTGAACGAGAAGAAGGGCCTGACTTTCGCGCGCGGTCTGCGCTCCATCTTGCGCCACGACCCGGACAAGATTCTCGTCGGCGAAATCCGCGACCAGGAGACGGCGCAAATCGCCATCAACTCCGCGCTTACCGGTCACCTCGTTTTCACCACCGTCCACGCCAACAACGTGGTCGACGTCCTCGGCCGCTTCCTCAACATGGGCGTCGAAGCCTACAACTTCGTATCCGCTCTCAACTGCATTCTGGCCCAGCGGCTGGTGCGCACCATCTGCGAATACTGCGCGCACACCGTCTACTACGACGATGACGCTCTGCTGATCAGCGGCCTTAACCCCGCCGAGTGGCACGGGTTCGGCTTCCGCGAAGGCACCGGCTGCATGGAGTGCGGAGGGACCGGTTACCGCGGCCGAACCGCGATTCATGAGCTGCTCGATTTGACCGACCCGATCCGCGAGTTGATTCTGGATAAGAAGCCCACTTCTGAAGTCCGCAAGCTGGCCCAGAAAGAAGGCATGAGTTTCCTGCGCCAGTCGGCACTTGAGCGCGTGCGGCGCGGCCTCACTACACTCAAGGAGATCAACAAGGTAACCTTTATTGAGGCATCCCGATAGTGAGATCTATTCTGCGCAAGGCGAGAATTAGCACCCAGCCCGGTGGACGTCCGCCAGCCGCGGTGGAGCTTTCTCCTGAAGGAGTGCTCGCCGCAGCGTTGCCGGGATCGGGAGAACCGCCCGTCTACGCGTTTGTCCCTCTGCCTCCCGGAGCGCTCATCCCCGGCATCGGCGAGCCTAACATTCGTGACGCGGAGACAGTCGCCTCCGCCATTCGCTCTGCACTCGGCCATGTTTCGCCGCGCACTCGCGCCGTCACGCTGGTTCTACCCGACACGGTGGTCCGGGTATTCATGCTGGATTTCGATTCCCTGCCCCCACGGCCCGCCGAAGCCATCCAGGTGCTGCGTTTCCGCCTGCGCAAGATGGTCCCCTTCGATGTGGAGCACGCCGGAGTCAGCTACCAGGTGCTGACCCAGGAAAAGACTGAGTTGAAAGTTCTCACCGCCGTTCTGCCCGGCCCCATCCTCGCCGAATATGAAGCCGCAGTTCGCGCTGCCGGGTACGATCCGGGCGCAGTCCTGCCCTCCAGCCTGGCTGCCCTTGAGGCCATCGATTCCATAGAGGCCGTACTGGCCGCCAATTTGAGTCCCCTCGCGCTAACCACTTCCATCACCAACGGCAGCGACCTTTTGCTCCATCGCACCCTCGACCTGCCTGAAGATCCCGCCCTCCACCTCTCGGAAATTCAGAGGGGCATCGCCGTGGCGGCAGCCTACTTTGAAGACAAACTCCAGGCACCCGCTCGCCAACTTCATTACGCTGGTTGCTACGACACCACCGAGTTCGCTCGCTGGATCGACAACCCGGACCTGAATGTCATCGACCTCGCGCCGCGGCCTGAAACTGGAGCCATGACCTCGCTAGGACATGCAAACATTGCCGGAACCGCCGGCGCACTGGCGGGGGCAAGTTAGCTCATGCGCGTAACTCTCAATCTCGCCACTCGCCCATTCGCAGATCTCGGGCCGGCCATCAAGCGCCTGCGCATCGGCATGGGCATTCTTGCCCTTTTGGCAATCGCCCTTGGGCTCGGCCTGCGCGCTCTGCATCAGAAGGCTGAAGAAGCTCGCGCCCGCGAACACTCCCTCGACGGCGAAATCGCCCGCGTTACCCAGGAGCGGCAGAGCTACCAGGCCCTGATGCAACGGCCCGACAACGCGCAGTTGCTTACCCAGGCGAACGACCTCAACAGGCTCTTCGACGAGAAGGCCTTCTCCTGGACCCTGGCCATGGAGAATCTCGAAACGGTTCTGCCCGGCGGCGTCATGGTGTCTACCATCGAACCCGTGCGCAACAAGGATGGACACATTACGCTCCATCTCCGCGTCGTTGGTCCCCGCGACCGCTCCGTCGATCTGGTCCGGAACCTGGAGCACTCCAGACGTTTTCTTGAGCCTCGGATCGTCGGTGAAAACTCCGAAACCAACAGCGGTCCCAACCAGCGTCTGGAACCGGTAAGTGCATCGAACCGATTCAACTTCGATCTGCTGGCCGAATACAATCCGCCTTTGCCACAGGAAATCAAGACGGCGGGGACTTTGAAGAAATCGCCATCAGCCACCGGCGGGGTCTCTGATGATCCGCCCGGAGCTCCCCAGGCAAATTCCGGGATTGTTCAACGGCGCGTGCGGCCACCCTATACCGGCCCGGCGCATAAACCAAATCCAACGCCCGGAGGTCCGCAATGAGCAACGGCCAGTCGACCTCTCTGTGGCGCGAGCGCCTTAAATCGCCGCTTACCTGGCACTATGCCGGGTTTGTGGTTCTGCTTGTACTTGTCATTGGAATGTCTGTTCGACTCGGCATGGACTGGGCCGCCACCAACACCCACTCCAGCGACGTTCTGGCCGGCAAGCAGGTTGAGTTGAAGGCAATAGACCTTCAAACCGCTCCCCTGCGCGGCCTCGATAAGCGCGTCGATGAAACCCGCTCGCAAATGCGGAGCTTCTACGACAAGCGCATCCCGCGCAACTATTCCTCCATCTCCGCGCGCATCGGCGATCTCGAAGTCGCCTCCGGTGTGCGCCTCACGCGGGTTCAGTACTCGCAAGGAAAGCCCGGCCCGGACCTGACAGAAATCTTGATGGAAGCGGGTATCAGCGGCGATTATTCGCAAATCATGCGCTTCGTCAACAGTCTGGAGCGCGATCAGACGTTCTTCGTCATCCGATCGATGGCCCTTACCGGCCAGCAAGGCGGGCAGGTCAATCTTCGCCTGAGCGTTTCCACCTGGCTGCGCCGTGCCGATGCAGCGGCCAGCGGATTGCCTCAGACTCCGCAGCCTGGCGAGCAAGCTGCTCCCGTGACTTCCGCTTCAACCAGGGAGGTCGAGTAGCCATGGCCATACGACTCGGGACCGAAAACAAGCGCCAGGTCTACCTGGTTATTGTGCTGTTCACCTTCATCCTCGGCTACGGCGGCTGGCAGCTCTACAAGGCGATCGCAAGTCCTGCACCAACGCCGCGTCCAACTCCAATCGCGACAGACGCCAATCGCCCGGCCGCGGGAACTGCATCAGGAACTGCCCCCTTGAGTGCCGAGCCCAGCGCGGAAAAGCTCACCAACACCGGCATTGACCCCGCCCTGCATTTTGACAAGCTCTCGCAGAGCGAAGACGTGCATTACGCCGGGACCGGCAGGAACATCTTCTCAGCCGAATCCGCCCCGGTAGCGATTGAAACGCCGGTCAAGAGTGCCCGCACCGGTGCGCCGGTTGTTACTGTTCCCGTGGTGGCCGGTCCGCCAAGTCCGCCGGCCATCGACCTCAAGTACTTCGGCTACACCCTGGCCCCTGACAAATCCCTGAAAGCCTTTTTCACGCACGGCGACGACATCTTCATGGCCAAGGTCGGAGAGATTGTCGATCATCGCTACAGGGTCGGCGCCATCAAGCCAGGCAGCGTTCAGATCACAGACATGGCTTACAACAACACACAGACACTGACTCTAACGGCATTTTGAGTCATCAACGAACAGTCCCGTGCCCCCTCCTTTCTGTCATCCTGAGCGAAGCAGAGCGAAGTCGAAGGACCTGCGGTTGCTTTCCGTCGAAAGGGTGGGAAGCAAAACTCTCAGCCGGGTTGGTTCATGAGAAGCGAATCACAACAATGAGCAGACCAATTCCAACCCGCCAACCACACTCCTCTGAAGAGGGCTACATCCTCATCTGGGTCATTTTTCTGCTGGTGATTCTCACCATCTCTTTGTCTGTCGCCGTGCCCAGAGTCGCCAAGGAAATCCAGCTCGACCGCGAGCGCGAAACCATGGAGCGCGGCAAGCAGTACACTCGCGCCGTCCAGCTCTACTACAGAAAGTTCCACGCTTATCCGCCCAACATGGACGCGCTGGTGAAGACCAGCGAGATCCGCTTCCTGCGGAAGAAATACGTTGACCCAATGACCGGCAAGGATGATTGGAAGCCCATCCGCTTTGGCCAAGCCAAGACCCAGACACTTGGTTTCTTCGGCCAACCTATCGCAGGCGCAGGCTCCGCCGGCGGCTCGGTTATGGCCGGCATCGGACCCAGTGGTGGAAGCGGAATCAATGGAGGCTCCGGGTCCGGCTCGTCCATCGGCAGTAGTTCCCTCTTTGGCCCCACCCCCACCAGTCCGGCAGCTAGCCCAGGCTCGCCGGCACCCACCGCCGGCAGTCCCACGGACACCGCAGGCGGTGCCGGAAGCAGTGGCAGCGCAACCACCGGTTCCACAAGCAGTTCGGGCGCAGATACCGGCCTCAGCGGACAGACCTTCGGCGGCGCCGGCATCATCGGCTTCTCCCCCGCCAGCCCCCGTGAGTCCATCCTGATCTACAAGAAGAAGAACCACTACAATGAATGGGAGTTTGTCTACGACCCGCTCACCGACATGAAAACTGTGTCGGGCAACTCTGGAAACATCGGTCAGCCGGCCAGCAGCACCACCACCCCGATTGGCGGTACCGGCATCGGCTCGGGTTCTGGCATCGGCCCCGGTTCCGGCAGTGGTTCCAACCCGCCCCCGCCGGCCTCGCCACCTCCCCCGCAGCAATAGCCAAAGACCCTGGCCCCGCCCCAACCAGCCACAAAAATACAAAAGGCCCGTCCCCGGAAGGGGCAGGCCTTTTGCGCGAGAGACAACCAAGTTGGAACGCGGTCGTTAGACGCTGAAGGAGGAGCCGCAGCCGCAGGTAGACTTCACCTGTGGATTGTCAAACTTGAACCCGGCTGCTTCAAGCGTCTCGACGTAGTCCACCGTGCATCCGTTCAGGTACATCAACGAAGTGGCATCCACAAAAACCTTTAAATCCTCGAATGTAAAGACCTTATCCATCATGCCGCTCTGGTTCTCAAAGGCCATTGAGTACTGGAACCCGGAGCAGCCGCCGCCAACCACGCCAATGCGCAGCCCTGCCGGGAGCGGATCCTGGGTCGCCATGATCTCGCGAACCTTGGCAATGGCCTGCGGAGTCAGAAATAGGGGTGCCTTCTTTTCGGTTTCCTGTACGGGTGCTGTGGTTACGGATGCCATAGTCTCTCCAGGGATGGTGGATTTCTTACCGTTACCTATAACTGTACCGTGAGGCAAGCGGGGACACAAGCCCTCTTTCGTACCATCCGTTCCATTGGATGCAACCGGGGGCGCGCAGGTCGCAGGATTGGCTGGACTTCCCAGTCAAGTTATGGCGACCCGATTCCAGCCCTGACCGAGGCGCCGACCAGGGCAAAAAAGGCCCTCTTGAAAATTAATCAACGCAGGGGTACACAGCGATACCTTTTCGGGGCTATCATGGTCAACCGTAAGGCCCCTCTACTCACGAGGCCGCGATTCCTTTACGGACTCGCTGGTATCTGGGACCAGAAAGCCAATGGGAGGTGGAAAATGACATTTGTTCCGATTATGTGGTCGCTATGGGGGGCATTCGTTGTTCTAATGCTCTCACTCCATATCTATCGCTCAAGCCTGGAGAAGAATGAGGACGACCAGATTTTTCTGGATGACTCATTCGATCACGAGAAGGCTGCCCAGATGGCGATCGTGGCAAGAGTCAACAAGGTTGAAGTGCCACTGCGCATGGCCAAGTGGCTGGCCCTGGCCATGACAGTCGTTATCATCGTCTATTACATCCGCGACATTCTTCTGCAACTCAACATCATCCACTAGGATGTTGCAGGCAATGCCCAGTTCGCCCTTGGCTCCCGTCCCGGCGGCAAAAGCTCGCCGCCGGGTTTCCGGGTTAGCTGACGCTCTGGATCACTGCCTGTTTGAATTGCCTATTTGAATTGTCTAACGATATCCAGCACGTAGTATCCGAGCACGAACACCGTCATCGCACCCAGCGCCCACAATACCAACCGCTTGACTGGCTCAACCTTGGCGACTTTTGCCATGATCTCCGCCTGTGCGGACCTTTCCTGAGTGAACCCTTCTCCAAGAAAAATCTGGTCTTCTTCGTCGCGAGCCAGTCTCGACGCATACAGGTTGACTACGGCAAGAAGGACAACCAATAAACCCCAAACGGACCACATTACCGGGACAAAACCCGTCATTTTCTCCACCTCTGAATTGTGTTCTGGTCCCAGATGCCGGCGAGTCCGTAAAGGAATCGCGGTCTCGCTAGTAGAGGGGCCTTACGGGTAACCATCTTAGCGTTGAAACGCAAAACGGCTTCGTGACACGAATCACAGGCATGTTTGTGGTCTGAAAATGAAGAAACTTTTCGCCTTTGCGCGGCGGCCTTCAGCTCCAGGAAGCGAATGGAGCCGTCATTCCCTTTTCTTGTATTGGCCGCGTCTGGACGGCAAAATCTGTATGTCGTCGTCCTCATCCAGCAGATCGTAGCGAACTCCAGAACCGGTTTCCCGCGACGGCTCCCTGTCCTTTATCGGAACGAATTCCCTTGGGGGAAGAAACTCAGGCTCCGCTATCACCGGGCTTGCGGGAGCACTTGGCGCTTCAGCTTGAGCCGGGGCGGGCTCAACCGGCGCAGATTCAGCAAACGGTGTAAACCGGCGCGCAAGAACCGTATGTTTGGGCTCGTTCTCCAGTGACGGAGAAGATTCCTCGCCTGCCTGCGCAACTCCTCTTGACTTGCTCAGATTCTTCAGCCCCAGCGAAAAGAGTACGCCCCTCAAGCTATTCAGCCGCGAGTGAGTCTCATATGGGCTCTTTTCAATTTCCAACTGCGGCGCCTCTTCCGGTGCGACTTCCTCAGCGATTTCCGCTGCGGCATCCGGAACGGCCCGGTGCCCAAACTCACCCGGCAAGCTTGGGCTGTCATCCCAGGACCAAGCCGAAGATCCCTGCGGCTCCGCCTTCGGTATAGAAGGAGCAGGCTGTGCAGGTTCGCGCGGCTTTGACGGTAGCGGGTACTTCGTAATGGTCTGCGGCGGCGAATCCAACAGCCACCACGGGACCTCTGACTCCGCCCGCGGCATAGGCTGTGATGGATGCGGCGCTGGCGGCGTAGGTTCTAGAGGCGGCGGCACGGCTGCCACCTCCGCTTGATCGTGGGGAGTCTCCGGGGACAAAGGAATTTCCGGAGACGAGCGGCGCGCAGCGGTTTCCGGAGCGGGCTTCGGAACCGCGGGCACCAAGTTCACAAGCAAGGGAGTCTCATTGGGAACGGACTCAGTTTCAGGCAATGGTTCATCGTCAAGCATGCGGCTTTCCTTCGCCCGCCTGGAAGCAGCGGATAAGCTCTGTGCCTGAAGATGCTTTTCAATCTCGCGCACAGAATCGCGGAAATCCGGATCTGCTTTCGCCAGTCCCACGCGATTCAAAACAAACCCCACGGCCGCCATTTCAAGGCGCTGCAAGGTATTCAGCGTGCCAAGCACCTGCGCGCGCGTGGTCACGCCAGACTCAACAACCACGATGGCGCAATCTACAAAGCGCGCCAGGTATTCCGTCTCCGCGGAGATAGCCAGCGGTGCAGTGTCAGTCAGCACCAGGCTCTCTCGTTGCATCTCGGTCTCCGCGGCCACCCTCTGCAATAGAGCCGTCGAGCGGCTGCCCGTTTGCGTTGCGGGCTGGCCCGATGCACTTTCCTTTCCGCTTGCCGCCGCACTCGCGCGAGGCGACGGTGGCGGAGTTCCCGAAGCGTCCAGCAGCACCGTGGGCCTGCCCATGGCCTGCAAGATATCTCTCACCCGCGTCACCACCGTGGTTACGCCAGTCCCGGAACTAGTTCCGGTAAAGATGCAGCTCCTTAGAGTGCCCTGTTTGCGGGCATGCTCGATCGCGGCCGACAGCCGCAGCAAATGCTCCGCGGCCACCTCGTCTGAGACCTCATCGAAATCCGGCAGCACGGCCATCGGCGCATAACCCAGCACCTGTTCAATGTCCGCGGCAATGTAGATTCTGGAGTCAAGCTGATTTGCGATTGACGCCGCCAGCAGCCCGAGGAGCAATCCACCCAACGCCAACGGCAATGCCTTCTTCAAAATTCCCGAAATCGTCGGATGCAACGGAGCCACCGCGGTCACCGACAAATGCACGGCGCCGGGCGCGCTGTCCTCAAGCATCAAATTGTGCAACTGCTCGTCCACGCTGCTGAAACGCGCGCGCAGGCGAACAATATCCGTAGCCAGGTCATTCACCCGCTGCAGCTTGGGCGTAGCGCTGGCCGCAGTCTGAGCCAGATCACGCAGTTGCCCGTTCAACTGAGTCTCGACGCCCGCGGTCCGTTCCAGATCTGTGCGCAGTTTCTGTTGGATGCGCAACGCGGCACTGGCGCGCAGCTCCTTCATCATGGAGTCGAGCGTGCTGTTTATCTTCGCCAGTTCCGCCGCGTCCAGCTTGTATGCGGGATTACTGGGGGTCATGTTGGCCATCTGCGTAATCAGCACAGCACGGCGCTGATTGAGCGACGTCTTCATGCTGGTCAGGCCCGCGTCCGCAGCCACCATATCATCGGCTTCGGCATCGATCGCCGCTGAGGAGCTCCCCTGTCCCGCCTTCATCGCCGTAAACCGCGCCTCGGCCTGGTCATGCTCTGTCTGAGCCTTGATCAGTTCTTCGCGAATCTTGCCAATGTCGTTGTCGATCAGGTCTGGAGCCGCTGTTCCCACCGCAGCCATCCCCAGTTGCTTGTTCAACGCGTCCTGCTCGGTGTAGTCGGCGTTCAGTTCGTCTTGAATTCGATCCCGCTCCGCACGAAGGACGGTGATTCGCTCCGCATCGCCGGCATTTCCCTCGCCCGACGCTCTCTCCACAATGCTGGAGGCCACGGCGTTTGCAATCTGCGCTGACAATTGCGGGTCTCGCGCTCGCGCCGTAATCGTAACTTCGTAGCTGGTCCCCGCTCGCACAACTTCAATGGACCGGCCAAGCCGCTCGGCAGCTGCCTGTTCGCTTTCGCCACTCTTCTGCCAAGCGCCTGGCCCTAGCTTGCGAAGCGCATTCACCAGCACTTCCGGGTTGGAGGCGCTTTGCACCTGCTGCTGGACAAACGAATCGTAGGCAGCGGGATTGATCGACCCACCCTGGTCACCGCCCTGGGTCATCACCTTCGGTTGCACAGGCTGGATATAAATCTGGCTCTGCGCTGTATACACAGGCCAGGTCATCGCCACATAGGCCAGGGCCAGCACCAAACCAGCCAGGGCAATCCCCATAGCCAGCCGGCGATGCAGTTGCAGCGCGCGCCGCAAGTTCAACCGGAAGAACGGCCGGTCATCGTTGCCGGCCGCAACAGCGCCGTTCACGGGATGCGGCAAACCGGGAGCGACATCGTCTTTACGGCGTCGAGGCGTGGGAGCGGACGGGCCGCGCTGCAGGTTCATAATACCCCCGCGTAAAACGCCAAAGTAGCCACGGTCACCAACGGGCTCAGCCGCTCCAGAACGTAAGTGCCCTTATAGAACCCGCTCTTGGGCACAAAGATGATCTCTCCTGGCTTCAGCGTCACTTCAATCGACTTCGCAGGGTTAAGCAGGTCTTTGAGCGAAATCACTCGCGAGCTACCGCTGTCCGGGTCCACTACCTGCACATGCGGATTGTTGCCCGCGTGATCGGTTACTCCACCTGCTTGAGCCAGAATGCTTGCCAGTGTCGAGTTGTAAGCCAACGGAATAGCGCCCGGATGCTGCACCTCGCCGAGTACAGAAACAAAGCGCTCATTAATGCTCGGCACGTAGACAACATCGTCGCGGCGCAGGCGCAGGTCGGCCAGCGCATTGCCGGCCTGCATCATCGCCCTCAGCTCTACCCACACCACCTGGTCGCTGCCGCGATAGATGGCGCAACGCTCGGGAACCTGGTTGACCTCGGGATTTTGACCGGATTTGTTGGGGCCGGCCTCCACTCCGCCGCGGGCCAGGACTTCAAGCAAGGTCGGCGTGCCATCGAACGTAAACATGCCGGGATGATCGACCGCACCCAGCAGCACAATTCGATTGGCTGTGTACTTGGTAATGGTCACCTGAACCGCGAGGTTTGTATAGTAACTCGCCAGCGCGGATTCAATTGCTTTGGCCGCCTCTGAACGCGTAAGCCCAAACAGCATTACGTCGCCCGCCAGCGGGAGCGTGATGCGCCCGTCCGGACCGACAATCAATTTGGCCAGCATATCGGGACGCCCGGCAAAGTCCACGGTGATTTCGTCACCTTTGCCGAGCCTGTACTCTTCATCCGCTGCCGGTTCAAAATTGCGCAGCGTCTCCAGCGGATTCGGCTTCAAGGAAGGTTGTTCAGTTGACCCCGGGGCCGCTTGCGGTGTTTCCTGAGCCCGTATTCGGGCGTCTATCCATGTTTTATCCTGGGCCTGAACCTGCGCAGCTTCCTGTGATGCCAGCCTCCCGGCACCAAACAGAATTAGAAGCATGCACGCAAAACCGATTCGGCTCGTCATTCCGCTGCCTCTCCGCTCCGGTCGAACTCAAATCCCGGAAGGATCATCGCGCGTCCCCTTTTGCATTACCCCGTGCGTTATCCCTCGCCCGTGCCGCAGTGCCGGCGAAATACACCGTGTCCATCAGGAATGATGGTTGGCCAACGAGAGCCGGAATGGTCGCCCCAGACAACCGTTCCTGCACTGAATGGGTAAGGCACCCCCCCCCACCCTTGCAAGTCGAGGTAACTTCTCAGGTTAGATTATGCAATGGAATCGAATGTCTAAATCCCACAAACAGGGGGGGTAACACCGTCCCTCTATGGTAACCGCAATCGAATCTAAACGGTCCGAATTGTGGTTACCTCGGGAGATTAGCGCTCAATCCCGGCAAAACGGCCGCTTCCAGCCTCTCGATAGCCACCAGAAAATCCCGCATGATTTCGGGGCTGGCCGTCACGTTGTCCGCGTGCAGCAGCATCACAATATCCCGCTCCGCAGCTTCACTCAAGAGCCATTCAATCGGATACCTCTTTGTATCCCGCCAATGCGGTTCCAGCCAGAATGCCGAGGGAAAATACAGCAGACCACTATCCTGCGCCGGCCGCAGCTCAGGATCCTCAAGATTGCCAAGAAAGTACTTCATCCCGGCCTCTCTGCCCCAGGTGAGATATCTCTCCGGCTCATAGGGCGCAAAGTGATTCCGCCCCAGGCGAAGACGCCCCGATCCATGCTTGGAGAACGCCACCACCCGGCGCCCCACTTCCTTCTCGAGACACCGAAGCTCCTCGCCGAATGTCTCAGCCAAACGCGAATTCTCCAAATGAAGGCCAAACTGATGCCCTCCTGCCTCCATCAGCTCGCACACGTCCGGCGTTGGATAGGTGCACTTTCGAAAAAACACATGGGCCGATTTTCCATTCGCTCTCAGAATGCGGAGAATCGTCTTCAACTCGTCCAGGTAACGCAGCCAGTTCATCCGCGGCAGCCGGTAGTCCGAGCTCAGGCGGCTGGCAACATGGCGTACGATTCCCTCTTTTCCGTAAGGGCGATCCACGTCAATTCGCACAATCAGCGCCATGCACCAGTCCTTCTTATTCTCAGGCTCGCGGAAGTTCTTCTTCCCGCATCCTACGCCGCTGCCACAGGCACCGAAGCAGCCTCGTCGTCAACCACTTTGAACAAGTCCTCTTTGAGCGTGTCCCAGCTGAAATTTTTCGCAAACTCTGCGCTCTTTCGTGCCAGCGCCGCTCTCTTCCCGGGGTCCGCATAGAGCCGGCAAATGCATTCGGCCAATTCATCCACGTTCCCCGGTTCGTAATACTCCAACTGGTCCTCTCTGAAGTAGTACTGGATGGCCAGTAGCCGTGGAGCAATCACCGGAATGCCAAGGTGCACATATTCCAGCAGCTTCACTGGAAGCATGTAGTCCGTCGCAACATCGCGTCGATTCGGAATGATTCCCACGGACGCGCCCTGAATCATCTGTGCAATCGACTCCACGCGAAACATCTTCCTGCTGAAATCAATCCTGTCTTCAGCGCCTGAACCCTTGATCTGCGCCTCAAGTTCCTCTCCTGCATCGCCGTCACCATAGATCTCGAATCGGGCGCCCGGACATGAATCCGCGGCCTTTGCAAACGCCCGCACCGCCAGGTCCAGTCCCAGGCGCTTGGCGATTGTTCCGTGATAGATGATCCGGAAAGTACCGTCAGTTTTCTGCGCCAAACTCTCACTCCGAAACACCAGCGGATCGGGTACATTGGGCAACACAGTAATCTTTTCAAGCGGCGCACCGCGCTTGCACAGCAAATCTCGATGCGGATGATGAACGCAGATCACACTGTCCGCGAGCCGGATGCTGATCTGCTCTTGAAACGCGAGCAATCGAATCAGCAAGTACTTCTCAGAGATTCCAAATTTCGACATGTAAAGTTCCGGCATCATGTCGTGGATGTCTAGAACAATCCGGGCCCCGAAGAGTTTCGGGATAAGCCCCACCAGCACGAGCAAATCCGGCATGGTATGCACGTAGATAATGTCATACCGCTCTCTCCAATAAAGGCGCGCAAGTTTCAGCGTGACCGCGCATAGAAATCTCAAGTAGGCGAGTCCATAGCTCAGGCCGCCGCCCCCGCGATATCTCTGTTGCCGAACGCGAAACACTCTCACTCCCTGAACGGTCTCCATCTTGGGCAGGTCTTTTTCGTTGAGAGCGATGAAATCGACTCGATCTCCCCTGCGCACCAACGTCTCCGCCTCCCGCCTCGGGCGGGCATCGGAGAGATAGTTCGTGTAGGCGACCATGCAGATCTTCTTCATCGGAGGCGCAGCCGTTTCTTTCCTTAAAGACCTCTTGGACGAATTCTGTTCCAGTTATCAACTCGGCTGCGCTGTTCAGGCGAGAGCCTGCGGATTCAGCCGTCCGCCTGGGCGCTGCAGTTCCTGTGCAGCCAGTTCCGCCTTCCGCGCTTCATTCGATCCCTTCACCACTTGGAGAAACTCAGATGGGAAGCGCTGCTGAAGCAGGTTGATATTGGGCATCACGCAGTGTCCGCCGATGAAACCGGGCTGGAACAATACGTTTGGAAGATACGCGATCTCGCGAAAGAACTTTCCAACTTCAACATAATCCGCGTTCACCACCTCTGAGAAGCGATTCATCTCCTGCGCCCACGCGATCAGTAAACCAAAATAAGTAGTCTCCAGCAGCTTCGCCAGTTCCAGCGCCTCCGGCGTAGTCATCGTTTCCGACTGCAGCCCGGCCGCTTTAAAGTGCGCCTGCACCCGCTCGGTGGCCTGCGCATCGGTGCCTGCTACGAACTTCACATATGTATAAAGTTCATCCATCATCTTCGTGTGCTTGCCGCGAATAGGGCTGTAAACACAAGGAATTGCGATTTCGCTTTCGATCGAACGGGTAGTGCCGGGCACCGCGGTGCTGTTGATCACAATCACTTGCGGACTGTACTTGCGTGCATAGCCAACCACCACATTTTGGAATTGGTTTGCTTCACTGAACGGAAAGCAGATATGCATAATCCCGACAGGCTTATCTATTGATGCCGGCTCTTTATCGATCCCAATCGTACCCGGCTCTCGCTTTTTCAGGATGGTATACAGCGGCTTTCCTACCTCGCCCAGACCAACCACCAGCGTGACTGCTTCTTCTTTAATACTCATCTAATCTCTCCGTCCAATCCATGTCGAACTGCATACTCCGGCATAACCAAATCTGCGGCAGCCTTATTGTCCGGTGTAATCCGCGCGGCCGGAGCGTTCATTACGTAGCAACTGTGTGCATCGAAGACGAGTGGTCCGCCCGCTCCTCCGTCCGAGCCTCTCATCACCCGAAGATAGCATGCCTGTGCTGGATTTCCGTAGCTTTGCCCACCCGGCCCGGCTCCTCCACTTACATCCGGCCCCGTTGCTGGAAACAGCATCGATCCCCACCACTTCGGTTTCCCATTTAGGTACAACGACGCCGGCAATTCATGCGTAACCCCAGACACCCACGCAATCGAGCCTCCAATGTTGTCATAATTCCCGTGCAGGAAATGTGTTGAGGAAGTTCCAGCGCGATGACAAGGGGGAACTCCCCCGCCGCATCCCGTTCCGGTACCATCGTCACTCGTCTTCCCATATCCGAACGACCAGCCATAAGCGGCCGCATCGTAACTCCGCGCCGAAGGATATTCAATCGACGCTCGCTGTTCCAACGGGTTGTTATACCCCATCAAGGCCTGCATCTGTACCGATCCCACAACGTTCCCCACAAAGTTGCTGGCCGTTCCCAGGTAGGACATCTCAATAGCCCGCGCCGCCTGAAATCCGTAATGACCATCGGCCCCTGTACACTTCACAGTTCCCCGCCCGCTCATCGAGCTGCAAATCCGGTTAGTGCCCACAACCCAGTTACGAAAAGCAGTGGTATGGCTCGAGGTCCCCCAGACAGAATCTTGTGAAATCTGCGTTAGCACATTTCCCTCGAGCAAATTGAATTGCGGATGCGCGCCATGAAAATCAATTCCGCCGATGTCGAGATCGGTCGCCCCGCTATCGAACTCTCCCGTCGTGTAGTTATAAGCCACCACGTTACCCGCAGCTCCCCATTCCAACATCACAGCTACATGAGTGCGCTCAATAATGTTGTTCTCGATAAGGCTAGCGCTGGTCTTGAATGCAATTTGAATATCGGAATCATACCTCCAGGGCGTGTGCAGAAATGCATTCGAGAAATAGCTGTCGCGTATCTCGTCGTGAAATCCCCAGTACACCTCGACATGATCACCATCGGCATAATTCGATTCCACGCCCTTGATCCAGCAGTGTGCGCACTCTGACATGCCAAAGTTCGCCGCATATCCAGTATCGTTGGCATACACTTGAAGGCCCTCAACACCCGCATAACTAGCTGACATGCTGAAAGGAACGGCAACAGGCGCATTTGTATAAGCCCCGTAGAGTCCCGGCGAGATCGTGATCGCCCTGCCGCTTATCCCCTTGACTGCAACAATCTGCCCGCGCGCAAGACTTCCATCTTTCGTCCACTCCCCGTCGCACCAGTTGCAGTTCCCTCCGCTGCCGGCGCTCGACACATAAGTCCGGTTATTGACTTCAGCAATCGCAAGATACATGCCAACCCTGACGCCAGTCGTGTCGCTAACTTCTATCCTGGTAGACCCGGCAGTTGTTCCACTAGTAATTCTGAGCGGCTTGAAAGCAACCGACCCCGTGCCCATGCTTATCACATCTCCGCCACCCGTACCTGTCGCATTCAGGATCGTCGCGCTTGCCCCCGCGCCCCGCAATGTCACGGTCGAAGGAACATGCACCGTCCCCGTGATGGAATAAGTGCCAGCCGCCAGGTAGACAGTCTCCCCACTCGAACAGGCTGCTAGCGCGGCGTTGATCTCGGCAGTCGTTGCCGATTGCGTCAGACTTGCACAGTTAGTCACGCGCGCCGGAATTCCGCCCACGCCCGCATTCGACCAGTCAATAGCTTGCTTTGAACTCAGAATAGGAGCCCATGGCTGAGCGTGGCCGTAACAAGCAAACACCAGCAACATCAACGGCAGGATTAGTACTTTACCGGCCTTGCTCTCTGAGCGATCTGAGCCGGAAGGCCATTTCGCACGCGCGATCGAAGTCATCTCGCGCAGCAGAACAGCGAGTCTCCGCAATGGCCCAAGCCCGCGATAAAGCATGATAATGACACTGAGATACAACCCCAGAAAACAAAGCGAGATGAATACAATCCGAAGCGCCGCTCCCCTCACGCCGACCACGTCCGTTAGAATCGCTAGCTGGGATAGGATCAGATAACTCGCCAAACCTGCTACCAACGAGGCAACAATATATCTCCACACCGTCGCGAACATAGGGCCAACCCCAAGCCCAATTGGCTTACCCGCATACCACATCGCAGGTACAGTCAGAATCCAGAACGATACGCACCACGCCACAGCAATTCCCTGAGGTCCCCAGTGCAGCCCCGCAATAAACAGCAGGATAGTCACACTCCACTCCACTAGGCCCCATCGAAACCAGCGATCTGCTCTCCCGATCGAAAGGTGTATCCATCCGTGCGTGCCATAAAGAATCATCATTCCGATTCCTGGCGCGAAAAACGTAAATATCCGGCCCGCTGGCTCCCAACCGGGCCCAAGCAGCACGCGAATCAGATCCTTGCCCACCAATGTGAGATCGCCCGCAATCCCCATGCCTAGAAAGGCCATCACCGCCATGGCGCCGAGCAGATAGCGCCGATATTCCGTACCATCCTCTCGCACGCGGCTCAACGCAGAGACCGCCACCACTGATGTAGACGCTACGAGCTGCGTTGCAGAAAGAGAAAACAGATCGTATGGCTTCTTATAGAATCCGAGCGCTGGTGCGCCAAAGCGCCAACCAACAAGCAGGTTATCGGTGTTACGAGCAAAGTAGCTAATGCTGAATCGCCCGTAAGTGTACATTGCATACTTCAACATTGCGCCCGTGCCCGCCGCACGCCGTGGGTGTCCTGGCACCCATCGACAGATGAACCATGCACCGACGTCCGTACTTAGCGGCAGCGCACAAACACCTAACACCAGTGCCCAGTATCCCCAGCCGGCCCAACCAAACAGAATCGACACAACCACCGACACTGCCCGGGCAACGATGTCGTTCTTCGCCACTGCCGAGAAAAGCATCGCTCGTTTCAGCAGAGCGACGTGTATGACCGAGATGCTGGTCAAAAAGATCGATACTGAAATCCCAGCCGCTATGGATGCCACCAATGCTTCGCCATAGAACTTCGCCAGCAATGAACCTGCTGCCGCAAATCCTCCGGTAAGCAACAAGCCGCCGCCCACAGTGAACCAAAAGAGATTACTAGCCAGCGCGTGATCAATCCGCTCGCGCTGTATCAGCGCTTCAGTGAATCCATTTACTCCGAAGTTCGATAGGAGGAGGCTGAACGTTGTCACCATCGCAACGAGCCCGAAGTCGCGCGGTGTCAGTATTCGCGCCAGCGTAACTGTCGCGACCAGTTGAATCGCTAATCCAACACCTCCGGAGAAGATCGTCATCCCGGCGCCTCTTACCGCAAGACGTCTGAGCGCATCTCCGCCTCTGGGAAGAGAGGGTGCAAAGGCGCCATTTGCATCAAAGGGCTTCAATCAATCTCCGATCCCGCCAATACCAACTAAGTCCTTCTAAGTGTCCCTGATAATAGGTAACAATTGACAATGCATTCCTTAGCGCCATCAACGATAGATCCGACTCATTGAAGAATGCGGATCTGCTTCTGGTCTCTGGCCCGCATCCAGAACGATCCCGGAGTTCCTTTTTGTTCTCCGGGGTGCAAGCCAGAGGAACACCCGGCAACCCCAAGGAGAAACGCAAACCAGATGGGAGTCAGCATCCTGAATCCTGCCTCCGTCAAACTGAAGATCAACGCCGCCGTAAGAAATCCCAAGCGCAATCTCCCCTCTCGCGGATCGCTGCGGAATGTAGCAATGGCATCGCGATATCCCACAACAATCAGCCAGCCAAGCAGTAGCAGGCCAATCCATCCCAAATTCAGGTAGAGCTCAATGTACCCATTGTGAGCCTCCTGGATTCCTTGCACGCTCATATTCCAAACGGTCTCAAGGCGGTTGCCAAGCCAGAAGCTTTCAAAGCCTCTTCCCACCAAAGGATTTGTGTGCAGAGACAGAACAGCCTTCCAGATTGTTGTCCGGCCAGTCAGGGTTGCATTTCTTCCCAGAGAGTGGACCAGAGTCCCAAACGTGTCTATAAACAGTGCAAATACTGGTACCGCTATAGCAGTCCAGACAATAACGTGCACGCTGCTGCGCCGGCGAGCAACCCATCGCTGCGAGATCAACACCATGACCGATCCCGCTATAACAAAGCAACCAAGCGAGGTCATGGAGTCGGCAGTCACAATCAGCCATATTGCGGTCCAAATCATCACTCCATGTGCAATCAAATGCTCTTTCCGCCGCGGCATGGCGCGCTCGAGATATGCATTCATAAAAGAACACAACGACGCCAGTCCGAATACCATGGAGATCATTCCGAGCATGTTCTTGAAGGTAGTTACCCCAAAGTACATCGTCGTCATATCTCCCGGGTTAAAAGCACTCCCTAGGTCCGGATAACATTTGATCAAGAGCACAGAAAGCGGTAACAACACAAACGTCGCTCGCGCGAACAGCCGTTTTACCGCAGCCAGCGGGTACGGATCTGTAAGCACCACCATGATCATCACTAAGTCCCCAACCGACTTACTCCATCGCTTAAGTGCGATAAAGGAATAGTCCGACCAGGCAATGCTGAGCGCACAGTAAACAAAGAACAGCAGGAGCGGCACGTTCCTCTGCATGAATCTCTTGACCTGGCGCGATCTGAAATTCAGAACTAATGCTCCTCCGGCAATCAGGATCCCGTATACGGCTGCGTCAAGCGGACTTCCCTCTGTGTACTGTTGCGCCAGGGAGACTGCCGGAGAGAAATGAAGCCACGTAGACACTGCGCGTGACCCAATGATCAGCAACCAGACGGTGGAAATCCAAAGCGCCTTCGAAGCCGGCTCTCTCGCATCACGGTCCATGACAAACAGCCAGACCATGACAGCTATGCAAACGAGAGTGCCAATCAGTTGAGTCATATTCAATCGATAAACAGTCTATGAAAATGTTCGAGCGTAAGAATCTTGTGAATCGCGGTTGTGTAGTTATGATTCCCCTTGAGGTGTCCTTTGACTATGCTTTCGAGAACATCACGTTCCAAGTACGGCCGTGACAGTGTTCGTGAGTCAAGCAACATCTCACGGATGTAGTTGGCAAGCGCATCCCGATACCAAACGCGAAAATGAAAGAACTTGTGCCGGCCGAGAAATAACCGTTCTAAGTGAAGCGATGCCACCGAGTGATCAATACGAGCCAATGCTTGCGGCATCCCGTAATCATAGGCGTACTCCGCTTTGAACGTGAACCCTAACTTCGCACGCTGCATGGCCGCAATCCATCCGGGCAGGCCTCCCCCCGACCCGCGATCTGTCCGTATCCGGCGCAGTTCTGGATTGCCGTCTGCAATGAGGCGCAGCGACACATCGTCACTTGTCACCGCCGACTGCGGCGCGCGAAATACGGTTCTTACAACATCATTGTCCAAGAATGGCGAGCGAATCGAAAGTTGGCTCTGCTCCAGACAGAGAAGGCCATAGTGGTGCCAAGGTGCCTGGCGAAACAGCGCAAACGAAAGCGGGTGTTCCTGAACGTATCCACGATATTTTTCCCTCGCACGTTTGATATGTTGAGTGAAACTAGGATGAAACAGACCCGGCACCGGATCTACCGGCTTGAACGCCCGAACTCGCCGAAGCACCTCTCCGCCATAATTCCCTGTAAGCCGCACCGGCGCAATTCTCGCGGCACGCTCGTTCACATATAAATCGGGAGCGTGCTTCACTTCGACACACCCGTCTGTAAGAAAGACGGCGCGTTCGGAATAGTGCGGGAATTGCGCCAGAAACTCCTCGCCGACCGGGATAACCTCATGTTCCTGCCCGCATGCCTGTGCGACCCGACGCGCTACCCTAACGTCCTGAGACTCGCGATACATTCCCCCAAAGGAGTAGCACGGAAGCGACCCCGCTGCGGCCCTGCACCACGACATGATCATTCTTGAATCCAGGCCGCCGGTGAGGGATACACCAACACGCTCCGGGCCGCCGAGATATCGAGGCAGGCTTTCAGAGAAGGCCTGGCGCAACTGTTGATAGTACGGTTCGGGCTCAAGCGGAGATTGCTCTTCCCACTCTCTAGGTTCGAAATATGTGACTTTTTGTTCGATAGACGCCCGGCGAAAACTCCAGGACGAGGCTGGAGGCAACACACGAATGTCTTTGAATAACGTGCGGTTTCCTAACGTGCATCCGCAGGACACGAACTCCGCCAAACCATCAGGATCGATCGATCTCACTTCCCGGCGGACGGCCAGAATGGCCTTCGCCTCTGCCGCGAAGTAAAAGGTCTCCTTCGTCTCGTAGTAGTAAACCCGGTGCATCCCAAACCGGTCGTTAAACAGATTGGCTGTCCCATTCTGCTTATCGGCCAGCACTCCGTGGAACCTTCCGTTCAGGCACTTAGGAAAACTCGGATCCTTCTCGGCGAGTTGGAAAAGATACGAGATCCCCTCGCCGTCACCAGCATCGCCGCGCTGCCTAAGGCACAGCGCCCTACCGCGTTCTGAAACGTCCTCGCCTGAAAATGCCAGCATAAGATCGCCCTGCGCATTCTTGAAAGGCATGCGAGCCGCCACGGGTCCACTGCGTTCTACCCAACCCACATAGAGGCCCAGCGACTCCTCGCTCCATGTCCCGCTTGCATAAGAAGTCTCATGGCGAAGCGTCGCAACCATGCGAAGCAATTCTGCTTCGGCGCGTTCTCGCGGCATTCTGGTAATAAGACCGACAAGCCCTGGCATAGTTTCTCGTCGCTTTCTAAGAAGCTTCCCCGGTAGACTGGACTGTGCGGCTGTACCAATGTTTGCGAAGTTCGCGAAGCCTGCCTGCAATGGGCTCAGGGATGCGCTCTACCAGTCGGTGATGGAACCCCATGCGGAGCGCCACTTTGCCAAGGCGTGTCAGCGGAACGAAGTAGCGCGGAATGTGGATCCGTTGAAATCCATTTCGCTCTTTGAAATCGCTAAGACTGTCTCGCTGCTTCTTCCCATAGGCGTAATTCGCGTAAACTAGGTAAGAGATTCCCCGGTCGGCGCAAGACCTCACCGCCTGTGCCAAGAGCGCATTGGTTGGGGACTTATCCTTTTGCTGCATCTTCGACAGAATGTTCATAAGTCCTGCCTGCACACCTGTCTCGTCTGCCACCATCTTGATGAAGCCGATTAGCTCCTCGCCTTGGAAAGCGCCGATAAACGTGCTGAAATCAAGATAAGTGGCCTCGTCCTTATACACAGTACCAAGATCTTTTCCGTAGTGTCGGAAAGGTCTCCCCTGGCGTACCGGGCACTCATTGTAGATCTCCCAGATTCCGCGCACGAGTGTCTCATTGAACTGAACCTCACGAACCACTACACCTTTCTTTTCAGCCTGCTTTGCCCTGTTCCTTGACTTAAAACCGATTTGGTTATTCCACCAATGTTCGAAGGTTGAAATAGGCAGAACCGCCAGGTTTTCCCACTCCATCGCGTACCTGTACTTTGGCTCGGTCTCTGGTAAACCCTGCACGAACGTGAAGATATCAATGTCGTCTTTAGAATGGCGCAGTCGATCGATCATCGGCTCCGGATCTGACAGGAAGTGGTATAACTCCGCATCCAGGCGCGCAATGCGAAGCCAACGCCCTGATATCCGAATTTCCTTGATCGAGTTATCCATTGGATCGGTAACTTCACTTTCACAATCGACGAGTCATACCGCGCCTGCATAAAGGTCAACGCTCACTCGCTCACATATTCCTCGTGGACCGGATTGATACCCATAAGCATGAGCAGTTTCCCCGAGTGATCGCAGATCTTCACCATCAGCGCCATAAAGAGGTGCTGTCCCAAAAGCAGCGCGAACGGCAAGATGATCACATAAAGAGGTACAGCAATCACAGACTTCATGATGTTGATGACGCCACAGTTCGGTTGCAGCGCGGCGGTCGCTCCTTGAAGAGCGGCTTTCCGAAGAATGTAGCTGCGTTTCCAGCGCGCGGGAGGAATGGTTTCTGACACCACGGCATCGGAGGACCAGATGAACACATATCCCTCTTCAGTTTTTCGTCTAAAGAAATCCTGATCCTCGCCGGCTCTGAACTCAAATCGAAAGGGCGCAGTCTCTCCGGCGATCACCGTTCTCTTCAGGAGGACGTTTCCCGTTCGCGCTTCTTTCCAGCCGACGAGTTCTCCGGTGGGATTAATCCTGCGGTCATAGATGCTGCTCTTCTTGAACCATGCTGGCGGAGCCTCATCGAAATGACGCTTCACAGGACCAAGCACGCCGTCCACTTTGTATTCGTTGCATATCTTGAATAATGTAAGCAGCCAGGTTGGCTCCGGGAATTCATCATCATCGATGAACGCCACATACTCTCCCTCCGCATTCTCGACTGACTTGTTCCGCGCCAGCGCTATATTGCGTCTTGGTTCAACACAGTACTTCACAGGGACCGCGCAGACCCGGCGCATTTCTGCCACTGAGGCCTCAGCGGATTTCGCTTCGTCGTTGTCGGCCACCACAATCGAATAGGTGAACAATCCACCGGTTTCCTGCCGGCTCAACTCAGTCAGGAGACGCCTAAGCAGGAGCGGCCGCTTGTACGTACAAACGCAGACAGAGATGTGCGCAATTTCTTTCGCCTGGTCGTGATTCGCCGAACTTACGTCCCCTGCGATTTTCACTGCCTTCGTCCTTCTCCCTGACGACTCATGAACTTCTCCCGACACCAAATCCAGGATTACAGAAGCGAAGAACATAGCCCCGAGCCACCGCCCCTTCGCCTGCACAGCGCATCAGTTCTCCGTCAGCCAGAAACCTGTATTCCTCATCGTGGATCGGATGAGTTTCCACTTCGATGTCAAAACGCTCCGACAGGTCGAAGATCTCTTCAAGCCGTTGGCGGGGCTCGAATGGCTGCAAGTCGAAAAAGAAATCTGCAATCCGGTGTCGGCGGGCCAGCCGCCGGTCCTGCTGGTGGCGATAGAAGCGATTGAAGAAGCCTTTCTCTCCGCGCGCAAACGAAAGGTTTCTGCGTACAATGATGCCGTCGGGCAGAAGTTCCTGTATCAGCACGTTCGTGCAGAGATGCATGTGATGATGGCCATCTACGCGATTTGCCGCAGCACCATAGAGTCGCTCGTACTCCTCTAGTTGTGCCTTCACAACATATCCAAACGAAGCAGCAGTGAAGGGATGATAAAGCACCGGGGCGAACCGATGCGAACTCAACACGCTGGAGAGCCTTTCCTGGTGCTGCTTCAGCCGCGCTGGACATTGCGCCGCAGAAAACGGCAGCGTGAAGTTCAGATGGAGACCCGCATCGACCCCGTGATGTCGCGCAAGATGCGCCGCTCGCTCGGAATCCTCCATGAACACCATCGCACTTACGGATGAGACTGCGCCCAAAAGAAAGCAATCGAGACAACGGTCAGTCGTGGCGTTATCTCTTCCCCAATCGTCAGCATTCACAATAACGGCGGCGCCGGCCGGTTCCAGCGCGTCACTTACAGATGACCTGCCCGGCGCAAATATCGCGCCGGCAGAGCCGTCATTCGTAATCGGAGTTACTTGCTGATCACAATTCATAGGTTGTAAGTGAGCCACGATCTTATGCAGCTATCTGTGTTGGTCGCATAACGACATCTCCACATCCGCGCCTTAACGAGCTTCGCGTACTTCAGAAGGTGAAAGTACTCGCGTATCGTCATGCAGAGGCCTGCCGGTAAATTTCACCCTGAGACGTTGCATCTGCTCCCGCCGATGAAATTCAACGAACTCACGCGTCACTGGCCTTTTCGCGTGTCGAATGAATGCCCACAGATAGCCTGTCCCCAGCGCCAGTCCCCGCAGCACGAGCGGCTTCCTGGTCATCTGGTAGGCGGTTCGGAACAGCTGCCAAACAGAATGGTTCCCCATGGCGTAATCCATCACGCCGGTCGCAAAATTAGCCTCCATCGGACCACATTGTGCAGTCCCCACCTTACGATGGTGCTGGCAAACCTTCTCGGTAAAGGTGCGCGTCTTCCAGCCTTTCATCCTGGCGGTAATTACCGCGATACAGTCGATTGCGCCGACCTTTACGGGAAGATAGCCGCCGATCGCTTCATAACACTCGCGCCGGAACATCTGGCAAGCGCCGGATACATGATCGAGGCTCGTGAACTTGTAATCGAAACTCTCGCCTGATCGTTCAACGTACGGTGTTCCCACCACTCCAAGCATTGGGTCCATTGCGAGCTTTTCAAGTAAGAATGAAAAGTAGTCACTCTCAAAAGTGATGTCCGCATCCAGGCTGGCAATTACCTCATAGTGCAGCCCGCCGGCTCTGACTTTGCCTGCGTCGAATGCATATACTTTCCCCGCAAAGTGACGCTCTTTTCGCTCCGGCATGCGGAGCAATTCTATCCACTCGTGCGCCACCGCATACCGGCTCACAATCTCATCGGTGCCATCGGTTGAACCGTCACTGACAATGACCCACTTCAGCGGACGCACCTTCTGCGCAACGACCGACTTTATTGTCGATTCGATAAACTGCGCTTCGTTGCGCGCTGGCGTCACCAGTACATACGACGGAAGTTTCACCAAATCAGTTCCTCATTCAATAACTGGCCTGATAACTCGGCTCGGCAGGCTGCCGACCGGCCAATGCAAGCTCCGTTCAAAACCCCGCACCCTGCAGAGCCTGTGACGCAAAGGCCAGCACCTCCTCCACCACTCTTGATTGCTGCCTTGAGGTAAGCTGCGGGAACATGGGCAGAGAAATAATCTCCGTGGCTGCCCGTTCCGCAATCGGAAAGTCCCCTTGACCGTATTTCAACGAGGCATAGGCTTTCTGTAGATGCAATGGAACCGGATAGTGAATTCCCGTGCCAATGGCCGCCATCTTCAGGTGATTCATCAAACCCGAGCGGTCAGCGGTGCGAATCACGTAGAGGTGGTAAACAGCGCGCGACCAGAAAGGTTCGTAGGGAAGAATCACAGCTTCGTTGCCCGCCAGGAGACGGTTGTACTCAGCTGCATGTTCGCGTCGACGCGAGTTCCACTCTGTAACATGTGGCAGCTTGGCGGACAGAATCCCGGCCTGAATTGCATCCAGCCGTCCGTTGTAGCCTTCCATGTCGTGGTAATACTTCTTTGCCTGACCATGATCGCGCAGCATCCTTATAGTGCCTGCCAGCGCGCCGTCGTTCGTAGTTACTGCTCCGCCTTCGCCACACGCTCCCAGATTCTTCCCTGGATAAAAGCTGAATGCCGCAGCGCGGCCCATCGACCCTGGCTTCATCCAGCGGTTCAGTTCCTTTGAAAAGTATTCGGCGCCGTGCGCCTGGCACGCATCCTCAACGACAATCAGGCCGTAATGGCCGGCCAGTCGCAGGATCGAATCCATGTCGGCCATCTGACCGTAGAGGTGCACCGGCACAATCGCGGTGACCCGCCTTCCGCTGCGCGTGCTGATCAGCTTTCCAGATGCGTCGCGCCTGCACTGCCTTTCAAGGAACTGCTGCAACAGCTCAGCAGATATGTTTAAAGTGTGCTCATCGATGTCGATGAACTCCGGTTTGGCTCCGGCCTGGGAGATGGCCTCTGTGGTGGCAATAAACGTATTCGGCACGGTCAGCACCACATCCCCGGGCCGCACTCCTGAAGCAATCAAAGCGAAGCGCAGCGCGTCCGTCCCGCTGCTCACCCCCACGCAATGGCCGGCATCGCAGAAGGTTGCGAATGCTTTCTCGAATTCCTCCACCATCGACCCGCCAACAAAGCTGGCCGTACGCAATCCCTTGCGGAAAATGCCAACTAGTTCGTTTTCGAGTTCCAGATGGGGAGCCACAAGATCGAGAAAAGGAACAGCCTCGGATTCCATGGAACTCTCGGCCGGTTCAATGAAGCGCAGTACCCTGGCCGGGTTTCCTGCCACTATCGCATTGCGCGGAACATCCTTGGTGACCACGCTGCCGGCGCCCACAATTGCATTCTCGCTGACGGTGGTATTGGGAAGAATCCTGGCGCCGGAGCCGATCGACGCACCCTTCTTTATCACCGTCCGCTCCACTTTCCAGTCGGCCTCGGTCTGCAGCCTTCCGTCCGCGGTCGTGGCCCGGGGATAGGTGTCGTTGATGAACGTCACGCCGTGCCCTATGAATACGTTGTCTTCCACGACGACGCCTTCGCAAATAAACGTATGGCTGGATATCTTGCAGCGCTTTCCGACAACGGCATTCTTCTGGATCTCGACGAATGCGCCTATCTTCGTCTCGCTGCCGATTTCGCAGCCGTACAGGTTTATAAAGTTCGAGAGCTGTACATTCTCCCCCAGTTTCACGTCGCTCGAGATGCAGTTGTTGGAGTTCATAGGTCGACCAGGGATCCTCTCTTCTCCAGCGATTCACTTGCTGCTTCCAGCATCTTCACCACCCGCAGCCCGGAGCGTCCNNTGCCTCACCCTGCTCCACTTTCGGCGCCCACATGTCACCGGATCGATAGTGAACCAGCAGATCGTATACGCCTTCCTGGCTCGTGATGTTCACTCCCCTGTCGTACACCCTCAGCTTCTCGTCGGCTTCCAGATCGTTCCAGACCAGCATCTTCTTCTCGCCGCCAATGAGCGTGGTCCTGACCTTTACCGGGGAGAGCCAGTTCACGTTGATGTGCGCGATGACCTTGTCAGGAAAGTAAAGTGTCATGAAAGCTATATCTTCGTGGCCATTCAAATGTTTCTGTCCGGTAGCGACAACTGCCTCGGGGGTTGACTTGACTAAGTAATCGATAATTGCGAGATCATGGGGCGCCAGATCCCACAGAACATTGATGTCATGTTGGAAAAGGCCCAGATTGACGCGCGTGGAATCGTAATAGTAGAGCTTGCCCAGTGCTTCTTGGTCAAGTAACTCGCTGATCTTCCTAACTGCGCCGGTAAACAGGAAAGTGTGGTCCACCATTATCCGGAGATTCTTCTTTTGAGCCAGGTTGATCAGTTCCTCGCCCTGCGCAGAATTGCTGGTGAGCGGCTTTTCTACAAACACATGCTTGCCATTCTCCAGCGCAGCTTTTGCCAGTTCGAAATGCGTCCACACCGGGGAAACAATGGCAACAGCGTCAATGTCCGCGGACAAGATCACATCCATCGCATCGGAAGTGATCTTGATTCCCGGATAGGCCTTGCGGGCACGCTCCTGTGCGGATGGATCAAGATCCGCAATCGTCAATACCTTGGACCCTTCTATTGTTGTGAGGTTCCTGACGATGTTTGGTCCCCAGTACCCGTAGCCAATTACTCCGAAATTCATGATCCCACCGCCAATCTAACTCACTACTTGCAATCCTTAGGACACACGTGGGAAAGGCGGCCCCTGTTTAACGCGAAACATTCGCACGTTCAGTCGAAGTCGAATGCCGAAAAGAAGCATGCAGTTCAGTACGCACCGTTGCCCCTGATCACTGCCAGCGGCGTGCGCAAAAGTATCTTCAAATCAAGCCACGGAGACCAAGCCATGGCATAGCGGAGATCCATCCGCACCATATCATCGAATCGGACGCGGCTTCGGCCTGTAACCTGCCAAATTCCGGTGATTCCGGGCTTGGTTTCCAGTACGCGGCGCCGGTGCCACGTTTGATACGCTGCCAACTCGTAGGGAATCGCAGGACGAGGTCCCACCAGCGACATCTCTCCCTTGAGAACATTGATTAACTGTGGCAGTTCGTCCAGGCTCGTTCTCCGCAAGAACCTTCCAACTTGAGTAATCCTGTCGTCATTGGTCAGTTTGAACAAGTTCTCACTATTCCCGTTTGACGGCTCGCACTTGGAATCGCTCGAAATTAGTTCCGTCACAAACTTCTGGTGTACAAAGTGGTCGTTGTTGACGTACATCGAACGGAACTTCAGGAAATTAAAGCACTGGCCATACTGGCCAACCCGTTGCTGTTTGAAAAGCACCGGGCCTTTGGATGACAGCTTGATGGCCAACGCGATCGCAAGAAACAGCGGTGAACACATGATCAGCGCCAGTGCACTCCCGGCCATATCGATCACGTGCTTCACCACCAGCAGAGACCGTCTGCGCCTTCCAGGCGCAATAAGATCCGGATACAGCGCCGGGTTGCTTGGACGCCCGAATCTGCCATGATCCCAGTCGTCGGGGAAAAAGTGGAACGAGATGCCGACTTGATTCGACTGGCTGAAAACCAGCTCGTCCCGTAGCATCGCTTTCATCCTGCCCAGAATTGTGCTCAGAATCGAGTTCTTGTCATTTGCCCCAAGACCAGTAAACATCACTCCGACCGTCGTCCGGTCTTTGTACCAGCCGACGACATCGGTTTCCCTGCTGAATGCCAGAAGGGCAGATGCCATCCTTTCAAGAGTCGTCCCATTTGGTTCCGAACCTGGCTGATTGCCGGCCTCCAACAGCATCAAAAGGAAGGGCTCCTTGGATCGCTCGGTTCTCTTCCGCTCGACGGCGATCATGCGCCTGAAGGCGCCTTCGTTCAGGACGTCGCGTTCCCCGGCCGACAACCCCTCGAACGGTGAGCCGTTTGGGGCCACGGCACTATTCACGCGAAGCGGGGTCAAGGTCTGCTCCTCTCTCGAAAGCAATCAGGGCTCACACCAATTCGAGTCGACTCAAGGGTCTGTTCTATCGTCATTTGTCCGGCAAAGCGTTTCAATCCAACAATCGGGCCAGTTTCATGGCGCGTCGGTAACTTTTCGGCGTTACTGAAAGCCGGTCGAATCCCATGGACGGAGCCGGAAGCCAGAATACCTGGCCAGAGTTCAGAACCCTGGTGATCGGAGAGCTGAATCCACTAGCGTCCGGCTCGCTCCAAACTGGCATCAGCAAGTCAATTGGTGAGTGCGGTTTGCAACAGGACGAGCCCACTGGCCGAGACGAACGGCCAGGACACGCCACGTTGTCCGAAATGGATCATAAGAATCAAGCAATCGGTAACCCATTCACTCACGCATGAAGTACTTTAACCAAGGGTTACAGAATAGCTACCTGGCAGTCATATTTCATTCCATAGGTACACAAACTGCGCATCCAGGCCCAAGATGGGAAAAGTCTCAATCCTCTTTACCATAAAGACCAACCGGACTATCCGCTCATCCGCCGCCCGTACCGGTTCATTTAGGCTTGATTCAAGCTTACGCCTGATGATCTGGCGCTGGCTCAGGGTCTGGAAGGCATTTTCCACAGGATGCAGAACTCCTCTTGAGCCCGGCCGCCAAGTTTCCATCACGAGCGCTCAGGCTGGTCAGCCACATTTCCCAGATATCCGCCGGGCAGATCACTTTTCCAATACTCCGGACTTTATCCTGATCGCATTTACGTCGCAGCGGGGCATGGTGGCGCTGTTGGCACCGTTGACATCCGGCACAGTATCATTGCCCAAGCGAACGATTGCCCCAGCAGTACGCGGGTCGGTGTGGCGGAAATCGCAGACCCCCGAATACAGCCACCGTAAACTCGATGCGCTTGAGATATATAGGAAGGAACGACAGAAAAACCCACCTTATTTCGATTTCAACCCGGAACCAATCGCTTGAATCCGACGCTCCGCGATATCCAGGCGTCGAACGATTCAAGTCGCTGAAGTGTTAGACGTGCAATCGAATCAGCGCTTCTGCGACCGAGCTCACCTTTTCGCAGTCATCAGTACCGCTTCGGCTTTTGCTCCTCTGACTGCCTCAAGGAACGGTAGTGCCGAAGCCGGCGGCGCTACTCGACCCAGCAGGGCAGCCCGAGTCGTCACCCTGCGCCCATACATTGCGCGCCTCGATTTATTGTCCGCGCGAACCAACGCTCCGTCGAATGTCATCCCGAGAAAAGCCCCCTTGGCGCGAGAGTAGGTCAGAATCATCGTATTCAGCTTTACATCCGTGTTTTCTGATGAATGCCGTCCCAATGGTCCCACCGCCACCGATGCATCTCTTCCAATTTCGAATTTGCTCGAGAGTAGCTTCTGCACGCCTTTATCACTTTTGAATACCATCACAAGATCTACAGCTTCCACACCGATCTGCGTTCCCCAGCTCCCACCACCAATTTCGATAAACGCCGGCGCACTCCAGCCCTTCGCCGTCCGGCAAGTGGCTACACCCTTGCCTTCTTCCGCTCCGAATACGAATCCCCCTTTCATCAAGTGGGGTATAACAGCGACGCACTTTGCCTTCTTCATAGTCCAGTCGGGAATGCGCTGGTCCGGCGCGTCCATGATCTCGTGCAGCACTGTGGCCGATTTATTTAGCCGGTTGACGGCATCCTGGCGTTCTGACCCTGCCCAGCACAGCGTTCCGAAACTCAGAGTCGCAAGTAAGAACATCAGTGCTTTCATCGGTGTAGCCTCATTCCATTTGCTTCTGTGCCGCTTCTCTCGCTTGGTGCTTGGTGCAGTGCACGGGCACACAAATCCGCGTAGATATGCCAGTGCACTATGTCCGCGTATATATCGCAAACACCGCGATCACCGCCAACAGCGATAGCGCGATCACAATAAAGAATGCGATCGCAAGTCCGTTGATATGTTTGCGCACCAGCAAATCGCCTTGTGGGGAATCGAGAGGATTGTGCACCTCACGTTTCACCTCTTGCCCAAAGTCCTCGTATAGCTCTACTACCTGGTCCTTCACCGTTGAATCGGATTTCGCTGCAGAAGCTTCCCTGGGCATGGTGATCCTCCTGGCCGGCATCATCCTGCCATTTGCCGTCCTCAGCAATCCTCGTCCCTGATCTGGTCCCTTGAATGGCCAATTCGGTACATACCGCGCGCAAAGAAGGCGTCGCCCGCAGGATTCTGGCACCGGGATCATCGAAGGGGAGATATTGGCAGTTGAATGCCATCCTTCGCATCTTTTGGAAAGGTGACAGGCCCGGCGGGCTTGTCTTCCGTACCCACATCCCGGGCGGTTGGTACGTCTTCAGGCATACTTATCTCTCTCTCTTGGATGAGACTCGGCATCTCCTAAGTTCCTCTGAGTTGAGCAAATTGAAACATCCAAGATACCCCAACTGACTCATGGACAGAGCAAAAGCGTAGCCACACACAAGTATGGGGGACGCTGATGCTTCGCGAACGGCATTTGTGATTCGCAACGCGTCTCGCGCTGCGATAGACCCTTTGTCCTGTTTTCTGAAATCCTACCGAACGAAAGGACCTCATCATGTCTCCTACCAAGAAGGCTGCTAAGAAAGGTAGTAGTTGATGCGCTGTCGAGCCTTCGCAAAGGTGGGGTGGTGGCGATCAATGCCATTCATCTTGACCAAATGCCGGCAACTCAAAGAGTCTTTTCTGCGCCAGAATGGTGCTCGGTTGGTAAAGCGGAATCGACCTTCAGTTGCAACCATGTACGCCGGCTTTCAACCAGTTTGTTCGGTTTTCTCCAAGGCTATATTGCTGCGCCCAGATTGCGTCCGCGTATGTCATCGAAGAACGGTGTGCTCCGCTGCTGCACACACTCAGCAGCGTATAAGTACATAGCGGCCGACCAGGTTTGCCAATCCCGACCGCTGGGCTTGCCGGTTTGCGCGTGAATCCACTCGTTGAAACCCCACTCCGCCTCGTTTTCGTGCCACGGCTTGACCAACTCTGTCAGCGCTAATAGCTTGCGTTCAGCCAGATCCATCCGCCCCGCCGCTACGCATGCTGCAATATAGAAACCGCTGATGAATGGCCAAACACCGCCGTTGTGATAGTCTCCGGGCCGGTTGTAGCGCTCGTAACGTGGCAGCCAGTCCGCATGATGGGGCAGAATGTACGGAAATAGACAGGGCGGCAAATCCACGGAAAGCTCTCCGCGACCCCGCATGGCCTCGCACTCGGCTTCAATCCATGCCACCAGGTTTGCTGCCCACTGGGGCGAAGCAATTCCGGTCAGAATCGCCAGGCTGTTGCCCAGCAGATCGAAGCGATCGCTGCTCATGACCTTGTACGAGTAAAGTGCGTAGTAGAGTGCGGATGGCTCCACAAGCGCCTCCTGCTCGTAGCGGTTCTTCTCATCGCCATGGACCTCCAGGCGTGTCATCAATTTACGCAATAGCTCGGCGGACTCGTGTTCGCCATAGAGACGAAGATACGCATAGACGAGCATATTCACATAGAGCCCATACCCCAACACGTACTGCTCGTCGCGCCAGTCGCTGGTAGGTAACTGGCAAACCATCACCCTGTCGTCGGGACTTTGGTATTCCATCCATCGCAGAGCCTTTACTGCTTCCTCTTGGAGGAACTCCGGCTGGTTCCTGGCAATTCTGTAGAGACCGAGGCCAAAGAGGAAAAGCGGTGTCGAATCGCTGGAGCCGCGGTTCGCTGGATCGTGTGCAAGGGATGGGATGTGGCCATGCGGCGTCTGATTGTTCGCAAGCGCTACCAGTGTGCGTTCCAGAGCGTCCGCGAGTTGCTCGTTGCCGGTTGCCAGAAAGCCAAGAGCTGAAATCATCAGGTCCCGGGTGTACGGTTCCGGATATCCCCAACCAGCGGTTCTAGGCAGTCCTTCAAATGGTCCCTGTGCGTTATGCAGCAGGATTTCGAGAGCCGCATCTTTAGCCAACTCGATAGAGATTCGTGACGTATCGTCGAAAGGCATAAACTCCTCGTTGTCGTGCTGGTTTGCAGGACAGGCACACGCGCCTGGTTGCGCTCTATTTGATTCCCAATCGATCGGAGACTATCTCCACGAATTGCCTGGCGACCTGGCGATAATCGGATAACTCGATCACGCGTTTGCGACCCGCTTCTCCCATGCGCTGCCGCAGGGCGCTGTCCTGCATGAGAAGAAGAAGGTACTTTGCGATGTCGGGTACGCTGGCTCTGTATTCGGCTGTTCGTGGATTTGGAAACACGATGCGATGACTCTTCTCGTAGTCGTGGCCTTCACCGTAGAGCGCCTCGGTGATCTTTCTTTCCTCTGCCACCTTTGCCAGGAATGCTGTCTCGCCATGGACCATGGTGTCGCGAAATGCCATGGCATCGATTGCGATCACCGGCCTTTCGCAGGCGTTCGCCTCCACCTGAATCATGCCAAAGCCCTCCAGCCGCGAAGGCGCGGCATAAATGTCGCAGGCAGACAATAAAAAGGGCATGAAGTTTTGCGAGACAACATTGTTCGAGAAAGTGACTTTTTCTCCTATGCCTAGATCTTCTGCCAGTTTCAGATCGATCAGGTTTTGTTGTTCAGTGCGGGGTTGAGGCCAGACCTTGCAGACATATCTCCAGTCAGGCGCATTGGCATCAATCAGCGCCAACGCCTGCATGACCTCCTGTGCGCCTTTGGAAGCACCATCGCCGCCGGCGGTCAAGATCATCAATTGGTTTTCCGATATTCCCAAATCCTCGCGGATCGATTGGACTTTCAAGTCGTCCCGGCTGTGTGGGGAGTAGCGGTCCGTGTCGCAACCCACGGGAAGCACCACGATGTTGTCTCCTTTGACGCCGTCCCTGATATAGACCTCCTTTACCCAGTTGGAGGTGACCAGAATCAGCGGCAGAGCATTCAGCACTTCACGGTGTTCCGCGATATAGCCATCAGCCACGAGCCATGGCACGGCCTTCATCCCAAACTGCTGGGGGTGAAGGACGAGGTTCGGAATATGGCCCCAGAACCCCACGCCGACCACCACATCGGGCTTAAGCCAGCGATAATACCATTCCTTTTCCAGGGATGATTCCAAATGAACCGGGTAGACGTCGACGCCCATCTCACGTAGGCCTCGGCACAACAGTTCGCCTTGCAGTGCCAAGCCGGCCGCCGGTGCCGGGTATTCACTCAGTACGAGTACTTTCACCCTTGGATCCCCCATAACGCTGTACGTTCTGCTGCGGCTTCAATCGAGTCAAAGCACCAAAAGCCCTCTTCTTGCGGAGTGACTTGCGCTTCCCAACTATCGGTTCCATACCCATAGACATCCGTGATCAGCCGGCGTTTTTCAAGCCATACGCTCTCTGTCAACATGTCCCTCCGATCCGCATCCTCGCGGACCCGAGGCAAGTACGCGCGACCCCCATCTTCGTAAGCAAAGAGCCATACCCGCTCTGTGTCGATGCTGCCCGATTGCCAAAGCTCAGCCACGCTTCGGCAGCACTCCTCATGCCGACGGTGACGAGTGTATTCGCCCTTTGGGCCGTGGGTGAGAATCAAGCTGTAACTGCTTCCAGCCAATAATCGGCCTATGGTTTCCTGAATCTGTTCGATTGGTAGCGGCACTTGGTCGGGCTCATCATCCAGGTCCGCCATATCACCCACCGCACCCAATTGCTCCAAGACCCGGCAGAACTTTGGTGCGCGGTCCGGATCGGATGCTCTGCAAAGAGTCACAATCCGCCAATCAAATTCCGGATGGGTCAGTATGTATCCACCGCACCAGAGCGTCTCGTCGTCCGGGTGGGCAACGACAACTGCGGCGCGCAGGCGAGGGCCGGGTATCACCTCATCGACCGGGACGGCGTTCATAGCTTTCCACGGGGAGCGTCAGAGTGTTGATTATCGCTGTGTTTGCGCACCGGGTCACACCTCGATTGTGAAGCCCTGCTTTTGAGCGACTGACTTGATCAATCGGGAAAACGTGCTGTAGTGCTGTGCCGTATTGGCCGACCATGACAACCCGTCGGTCCGCCCAATTCCTTGCCAGTACTCTTGAAGCGTCTGATCGTAGACGTCAATCGCAGGCCTTAGCACCTCCGGATGATACTTTTCCTCATGCCGGAAGCTCTCGATCGACATGCGGGGCTTTTGTGGAGACTCTTCGGCGATATATCCGAGCACGACTCCGTCCACTGGAAAAGTGTTTGGCGGCAACCCAAGCAGATCAATCATTGCCTGCGGGTCGCGCCGAATTCCGCCTATCGGGACGATGCCGAGACCGAATGCGCGTGCCGCAGTCATGAGGGTTGCCATTGCGATTCCGGCGTCGCTAGCCGCGGCCAGTATCCCTTCAAGGCTTCGCTGAAATACCTGCTCGGCACCGGCCTTCTCGACGCCCAAGGCAGTCTTGTAGAGGTCTACGACTACCGCGATGAACACCGGTGCCTGCGCGATCCATGGCTGGCCACCGGCAATTTCGGCAATACGTGCGCGGCTGGCCGCATTGCGCACAACCACGAGCGATATCTCGTGGCTGTTGATTGATGTCGGTGCAAGGCGCGCGCACTCGATAATGGCATCAAGAATTTCCGCGGGCACAGGGTCGGCCTTATACTTGCGGCTGCTGTGATGAGCCTGCAATAGGCGAACGGTTTCATTCATCAAGGCTCCTCGTTTTTGTCTGCCGACCTTTTTCAAGAAACCCAACAGACTAACTTCACAATGAACGCATTGGATCCTTCGCTACACACTCAGCGCAGGGTAGTCAGTATAGCCATGCGGCCCCGATGTAAAGAAGGTGCTTCCGTCCGGCACATTGAGCGATGCATTGCTGGTAAACCGCGCCGGCAGATCGGGGTTGGCGATAAAGAGCTGGCCGAAGGCTACCGCATCCGCCTCACCATCCTGGATGACCTGATTCGCTTGTGCCAGCATGTATTTTTCATTCGCGATGTATACGCCGCCGAATTGTTTCTTGAGTTGCGGACCCAATCGGTCGGGTCCGAAGTACTCGCGCGCAAACAGGAAGCCGAGTCCACGCCTGCCTAGCTCACGCGCCACATAGCCGAATGTTGCCGGCGGGTTTGAATCATGCATATCCTGAGAATCGCCGCGCGGCGCCAGATGCATGCCCACGCGCTTGGCGCCCCAAACCGCGACCACAGCATCGGCGACCTCAAGCATCAGTCTGGCGCGGTTCTCAATCGATCCGCCATATTCATCTGTACGACGATTGGATCCGTCCTGCAAAAACTGATCGAGCAGATAGCCATTGGCCCCGTGTATCTCCACACCGTCAAAGCCAGCCAGCTTTGCGTTCTCTGCTCCCTTGCGGAAGGCCTCGACGATGCCCGGAATTTCGGACGTCTCAAGTGCGCGCGGCGTCACATAGTCGGTAACTGGACGCACCAGACTCACATGGCCCGTGGGCCGGATAGCGCTGGGAGCAACCGGAAGTTTACCTTCCAGAAAGCGCGGGTCCGAGATGCGGCCCACATGCCAGAGTTGTGCAAAAATGCGGCCCCCTGCCTGATGCACTGCTTTTGTCACCAGTTTCCAGGCTTCTATTTGGTCTGGCGACCAGATCCCCGGCACATTCGCGTAGCCTACGCCCTGCGGTACAACCGGGATGCCTTCGGAGATGATCAGGCCTGCACCGGCACGTTGTGTATAGTATTCGACCATGAGTTGCGTCGGAATGTGCTCTGGTGTGCCTCGCAAGCGAGTAAGCGGAGCCATGATAATCCGATTCGGCAGGTGAATCTCGCCGATCTGGATGGGGTCTAACAGAGAAGCCATAGAATGAGTCCTTGTGAAAAAGTGCGTTACTTTGATTGAACTCTCCCCATCGAGCATTCTCTGCTCTGTATTGCACATAG
>PKXI01000405.1 GCA_003133425.1 Acidobacteriaceae bacterium | reverse complement strand
CAGATGCAAGTCCTCATGATGCAGAAACTTAGCTCCGATAGCTAAGGCCCCAACTCATGCTTCGCAGTAAACTCCCGCTATAGGGCAAACAGCCCCCCTGTAAGGTTTCAGTAGCTCGGGATTAACTGCCCGGCAAATCCTGTACCCTATGTCCCTCAAGCAAATACCCCAGTGCAAAACTCCGGGTGCTACCGTCCCGCTGCCACTGTCTGCAACGAAAAGAGCGAACCACGGGCCCCGATAAACAGGGTTTTCTTATCCGCACCTCCGAATGCCAGGCTTGCCGGTCGCTCCGGAATCTCCACCACACCAATCTCCCGTCCGCCAGCGTCGTAAATGTAAAGCTGGCCTTCAGCCACATATACATTCCCTGCCGCATCGGTCACAACACTGGACCCTCCGCGCGGCGCGAACTCCGTTGCGGTGACATGCTCCAGGCTGTCGAGTCGCAAACGATAGAGAGTGTCATCCTCCTCACTTGCAGCCAGGTGCTCGTCGCCTACATGGAAGAGCCGCAACTGTGATGCCTGCAGCATCGGCTGCCAGTTGCCCCCAGCCATGATGGCTTCTGTCGTGCCCGGAGCATAAAAGAAACCACGCGCCTCGTCCTTGACCACCGCAACGATCGCCATGTTGCTCGGCCGCGCGTAGACTACTCCGCGGCGCTCTATCTGCAGCTTCACCGTCTCCATGCTGTTGTGGAATCCTACGGGCAGCATCAGGCTCGTCCCACTCGCGGGCGCGCTTGCGCCATCAATCTTCTTCGCCTCTGCGGTTTTGGGGTCCACACCGAAAACGGACCGGCCGTAATCCTGCACCAACAATGATCCGTCAGCTGCAACGCCCGCCGCCATCGGTGTATCCACCTTGTCTGTAAGAACTTCAGCTTTGTTGTTCTTCGCGCTCCATCGGTAGATGAGATGCATCGCCGCATCGGTGAAGTACAGTTGCCCACCGTCGTTAGTTGTGAGCCCGGCGATATTGCTGAAGCCGCTGGCAAGCTGCTGCAGCTTTGCCCCGGCCGTAAAGACACCAGCAGGCAGCGGTAGCGGAGCGCCAACCTTGAGTTCAGAGTTCATCGTGAACACCGTGAAGTCGTGCGTGCGAACGCTGACACCGCTGGTTTGATCGAAGACACTGTTATCGAACGCCAGGCGCGTCATGCTGAAGTCGTGCACGTTCTCAAAGCGAATGTCGCTTGAATCCGCCGCTTCCACGGCATTGAGCTTCGGCAACACATTGCGCGAGACGCGATACATGAACAGGTTCGCGAAAATCATGTGATGCGCGTCCTTCAGGTCGACCGAAAAGGCGTCTGCGCCAGCGGGGTTCTCTTCCTCTGTTTGCAGCGCATACACGGTCCAGTTCGACGCATGGTGGAACTGCGTCTCGTTGAGCATGTGGTGCTCGCAAGACAATTGGTAGACCACACTGGGGGTTGTTGTGTTCTCCACCAGCAGCCCGGCCCTGGCCAACGTATTCGCCGTCCATATGCCGCGGAAAATGCCGCCGCCCCCGTCCTGTACCCATAAACTCGGATATTGCGTTCCCATATTAGCTGAATACGCCGCGGGATTTTGTCGCGGCTGCGCCGGCTTGGGAAGATTCGGGGCCAACACGGCGTTTCCGCGCCCCGGCCCAAACCTGAAGTTCACATCTTCGACCATGGAGCGAGGGCCCGCGCGCCAAATCAACCCTGCTGCCCGCCTATCCATCATTCCAGTGCCGATCCCAATGCCGGTAAGTATCGCTGTTCCACCCTTCGCGCTCTCGACTACCGGCACAGCATCGCCTTGCCCTGTGAACTTCGCCGCTTCATCGGTCACCGTAATCAGCGTGGTAGTCGGATTGAACCCAATCAACACGCTATCCGCCCGCAGCCGCAGCATATCCGTCACGCGATAGGTACCGCTTGGGAAATAAAGCACCCGATGCGCATCGATCGCCGCCTGGAGCGCCGCCGTGTCATCGGCCCCGTCTCCTTTCACGCCGAGCGTCCGCACGTTCACCCACTCATGCATCGTCGGCAGAGGCGGAATATCGGAGGCGAGCGCGCGGCCTGCCCCGGCGCGCTCACGATGCCGAACTTCCACGCCTCGCTCACGACCATCTGGCCCAATTTCTAATCCGATCGTCAGATGTTCCTCTACATAAGGATGCGAACTTCCTCTCACGGCAAACGTCCCACTTGAGCCAGTTTGACCTTGAACGAACTGAGGCACATTCCTGCACGCGATATTGTCGAGAGTGACCTGGTGGTGTGCCTTCAGCGCATCACCAAGCACCACGACCGACTGGCTAATGTCCTCCAGCACGAGGTCGCGTCCATACAGCTGTTCCGTCATTCCATGGGTGATTTCGACCGCTACCGGTGTGTGGGAAATTCGGTCGCGCACCAGGGTCATGCCGACTTCCTGCGTATGGATTGCCGCGCGTCTCTGGCCGGTCAGGCTCGAATCCATCAGCAGAAACTGCCATGCTGGCGAAGTCCGTACTGAGATAATTCCATATTCGCCCCCTTCGATCTGAAGATCGATTGCACCGTTCCCCACGTCTTCGAGCGCAGCTCGCCCATCGCCGACCTGGAACCGCATGTGCTGGAGAAATGAGTGCTGCGCCACATGAAATCGCACCGCAATCGCCGCCGGGTTACCCGCACTGATCTCGAAGTCGATATTGCTGATTCCGCTATAGAACGTAAACTCGTTCGCATCGACAACGGAAGCCCCTGCCGCCGGGCGCCGCGAGGCAAACTGCAACATGTACCGCCCTGTCCCAAGAAACTCGTGGCCCTCCTGGAACCCAGGCGTGTTCGCTCCTAGGACAAACACGGGGCGATGTGCGCCATATCCGATCAGCCTTATCCCCGACCAAAGGTGAATCGTCTGGCTGATCCGATATCTCCCTTCCGCGACAAAAACTATTCCTTGCTCCGTTGTCTCCTGTACACGATCTATAGCTGCCTGGATCGCCGCCGTATCGTCCCCGTTGCCATCCACGGCAGCGCCGAAGCTCCCTGGCTCCAGGTAGACAGCATGAGCGTCGTCCGGCCGCATCGGAAACACAGATTGAGATGTCATCGGCAGAACGGCCGTCGCAACAAACACAAATATCAAGACAAAAATCCGAGGCAAGAGTCGCATCTCAGCTACACTCCATCGAATGATTAGATATTGAAGAACATTTATAACGCATTTGCTCCAAAGTTGGCGCCACCTGAAGAAACCAGGCAAACCGCTTCTTGTTGTTGCTTCAAAAGATCCGGGGTGATCGATTTGGATCGCCCGCGGACTTGCCGCCGGATGTATAACAACGATTATTCATTCTTACGCAACATCAAACTCGTAAAGACTAACGCTTACGGCAGGAACCAGCACGGTCTCCGGAAGACCATTCTGCGCAGTCTCAACGATCTTGACGGCGGGCTCCTTGCCCACCTCATTGGTTGAGCTCAAGTCTGGTGGCGCAATCTGATACAGCTTGCCCTGATCCCGCAGTTTGACGCCGCTGATCTTCGGCGTAAAGCTGTGGCCCTCTTCCGTGGGGTTAACCACTGAGATGAGGAACTTCTTGCGATCGCTAGTGAAGGCCGCGAGAATATCCAGAGGATAGGTCGGGCTTCCGGTGGGCTTAGTTCCCCGGTCGACAAGAGCGGTGCCGGGCAGGAGTTGCTGGGGTGAATCGCCTTCAACTGCGATCGGATAAGCGCTGAGGAAGTTTGTCTGCATCAGCTTCATCACCAGTCCCTCCGTCGCAAATCCCACTGCTTCACCGGTGTTGTCGGTCAACACGGTGCGCAATCCTCCGGTCGCACAACTGGCCGCAATCATGTCGGAGTGACGGAACATTTCGTGGAAGCAAAGTGCGTAGGAGAGTGGCATTAACATTCCGGTTTGGCGCATGAAGCCTCCGCCACCGTTTCCCGACGCCGACCGGAGACGATTGCCCCATTCATCGAAGATGAATTTGATGTCCTTCTCTTTCAACCACGGCATCTTCTCGACATACTTGTCCCAGGCTTCGAAGGCTTCGCCGATGCGGTTGGCCAGCCTGCGGGCTCTGAACTGCAGCGGATCGTGGACATCCACAAAGAGCTGCTTCTCAGCGTCGAAGGCCAGATCGGGATAGGCATAAGTGTGCTCGGATAGATAGTCGATGTTGTCAACACACTTGTCGAGGAGCCGGCCGTCCCAGTCATTCACGCTGCCGAATTCATAGGGGAGTCTTTCTGCAATCGGTGGCTCCCATATGCTGGGGAAGAAATTGCCTTTCTTCTCTGCGCCGCCCACGGACTTCTCACAGATGCTTGCTCCAGACACGGTCACCTTGATCTTCGGGTCCACCTTCTTCATGGCCTCGACGATATAGTTGTGCTTGACGCAATACTGGTCGAGCGACATATGGCCGTACTGCCAGGGACCATACATTTCGTTGCCGATGCACCAGCATCGAACGTTGAAGGGCTCGGGGCTGCCGTTCTCCGCACGCATTTTGCCCATGCGCGTTTCGACAGAACCATTGCAGTATTCCACTTGCTCGGCTGTCTCGCGTGCCGAACCAAATCCGCTGTCGATGGCCAGATCGGGCTCGGCTCCGACCAACCAGCAGAGGGCGATGAAGTCATGAAGTCCCACGTCGTTCGGCTCCACCCTGTCGGACCACATTGGTTGCAGGCGGGGCGGGCGCTTGTCCCGATCACCAAGCCCATCACGCCAGTCGTAGGCAGAAACGAAGTTGCCACCTGGCCACTTGAACATTTTGAAACCCGCCTCCTTGAAGAGACGGATCATCCCCACGTGAAATCCCTGCACATTGTCGGCAGGCATNNCGCGCATCCTCCGTGTCGGCCGCCGCGGTAAACTTCAACGGGAATTTCTTGTACTCGGGCAACAGCGCCGGGATCGTGACAGTTTGCGAATCGCCGGCGCCTGTCCCCCACACCAAGCGGACCACAACTTTGGCGCCCGCATCGCCGGCAAGATAAACACGGCCTTCGTAAGTCTTGCCGCGGCCCAGGCGCAATTTCGACTGTTGAATGCCGTGGGGTTCGGAGCCGTCAAGTTTGACGCGCGGGCTGTGCTTGCCCACGAAAGGCCGTAGGGAGTCCATTACCACCGTTCCTGCCGGCCCTACCGGCTTGAAGGGCTCACCCAAAAAGCGGCGGAAAAAGGAGTTGGTTTGCGCCGGCGCCGGTGCTGCATCGGTAATCGGGTTGCCAAACTTCCTGTCTGTCAGCATCTCGGCCCACACATTCGTGGTTGCCGGTTCCATGTAGCCGCCGAAAACCATCGGATTCACCGGGCCGCCGCTCTTGGATGCATCGATCGCGACCTGAATGTTACTCGTCACCGCGGCGAAAGCAGTCATCCCTTGATTCAGCATTGCAGCGCTTGCAGCCGAAGCCGCCAAAAACTCCCTTCGATTCATCGGCATTTCATATCTCCTTGTCCCTTGCTTGATTCGCACATTCTCAGAGGTCCTGTTTAGACAAGAACGTTTTCAAAAAGGAAGTCACCATAGATGCTCAGAAGGACTGTTCACCGGAAGAGCCTTGGCGCAAAGTCATTCAGATCGCGGCGCCACGTCTGCCACTCGTGCGATGTTCCGGGTGACTCATAGAACTCGTGTTTGACATTCGCTTCGACAAGTGCCGTGTTCAGCCTCTGGATGCCGGCCCTCATCTGGGACGGCTCCTCCGTTCCGACGCCGATCCACAGCAGATGCACTCGCTTGGCAAATGCAGCCGGATCAGCAAGCGCACCGTTGAAGGCTGTCTTCAAATCCAGCTTTTGTTCGCCACGCATCATCATCCCACCGGCTCCGCTGAAACCTCCAATGTAGGAGAAGAGATCGAGGTGATTGAATGTGACCTGGAATGTCTGCATTCCTCCCATGGACAAGCCGGCCATGGCGCGGTGATCGCGATCGGGAACTGTGCGGAACGTGGAGTCGATGAACGGAATTAGAGCCTTCGTGACATCGTCTTCAAAGGTTGCCATCATCTCCTGCATGGCGCGCATTCCCGCCGGCGATCCCATGGGATTACCGGTAATTTCGGGCGCCTTGTAGTCGGGCCGCCGTGCATAACCATTGGCCATCACAATAATCATCGGCTTTGAGTTCTTGTTTGCGATCAGGTTATCGAGGATGAAGTTGGCGTGCCCCTGCTTTATCCATCCGGTCTCGTCCTCTCCCCCGCCGTGCTGAAGATACAGCACCGGGTAACGTAGCTTGGTTTGTGTGTCGTAGTTCGGCGGCAAATAAACCAATGCATGCCGCCAGGTCTCCGTCACACTGGAGTGATACCAGACTTCACGAACCTGCCCGTGCGGAACATCCTGCGGCAGATAGTACGTCACTCCTGCTTCAGGAACCTCAACGGCACTCGCATCCTTGCTTCCACCGTAAAAAGTGTGGCTGCCAGGATCGCTTACTTCGACGCCGTCAATATTCACCGTGTAGTAGTGAAGCCCGGGAGCCAGAGGCGGCGTGGTCACAGTCCAGAAGCCATCCGTCTGCTTCTCCATGTCGAGTTTGGGATTGCTCCAGAAATTTACCTTCACTTTCGCGGCGTCAGGCGCTTTGATCCGGATCTGGACCCGCGAGGCACTGTCTACGCGCGGGTACTGCGCATCCAGAACGTTGGTGGAAGCGGGCTTGAAGTCGCCCTGATCCTGCGCATAACACAGGCTCGCAAACAGCAGCATCATGATTCCAATGGGCTTCATTTCTTCTCTCCCCTCGAACACAAAAGCGCAAAACCTGCCAAGCCAGACTGCCTTTCGGGCGCTTTCGGATTGGTGCTTTTCGATCATGCGCATATTAACCTGAGAAACCGCTAAGCGGAAGTCGCATTTATCCATCTAATACATCGATTTAATAGATAACTCTGTTGCCGGGAGACATTTGATTTGAGGAGGGAAAAACACACATTCCGGACTGGAGATTCAACTGAATTTGTCGCACGAGACTTGAGGAGGTTCATACCCTCATCCTGCGCCAGCAAGTAGTAGTCTTTCTGCAATGCCCGGTGGCTTTGCGTTTCATCTTGAGCCAGGTTTCTGGACACGCCCTTAGAACGCAGGTCGAAGGCTGGCGCTGCTTAAACGGAATCAACTCGAGATTCTGACTCCTTAACTGATGATGTATGGCTATCAATACCGCGCCAGAGACCTCTGTTAACCGAGAGTTTGAAATAATTCGGCTAACAGTAGTCTCCGGCGCGGTGAAACCAGATTCAATTCATCAATCAATAACCTTGTTAGTGCTGCGAGCTAGAACTGGTACTTCGCGGCCAGTTGCAATTGGGCATGTTGCCTGTAATACCAGTGATGCGGCCGAAGGTGGAGGAACTGAGACTTAAAGTCGGCTCATTCCAGTTGGGGTGATTGAGGGCGTTGAATGCCTCAAAGCGGATCGACAATCGATGCTTTTCGTTGTAAGGCATCAGAAAATCCTTGTGTAGCGCGGCATCCAAGTTGGTAAATCCCGGGGACGTGAAGCTGCCGCGCTGGAGGGTACCGAAGAACCCGGCCTGCGGTGTAGCGTAGGCGGCCTTATTTACCCAGTCGTTAAGCGATCTCGCGCTGCCGCTGAGGTAGGGGCTGACTCCAGTTGGATTGGGCCTGTCGAAGTTGCCGAAAGCGGACGCGATACTGGCATTGTCAACACCGAGGATGGGAGTCCCGACGATACCGGTCTGGTGGGTAAAGATGCCTCCCACTTGCCAGCCGCCAATTACCGCATCCAAGGCTTTGTTATTCACCGGCAACAGCTTGCCGGGTCCGATCGGTAGTTCGTAAAGTACCGAGCCAACGATTCGATTTTTGACATCGAACGCTGAACGGCCGTATTCGCACGAGACGCACTCGCTGTCCTGGGGATACAAGTTGTCGTTTCCCTGGTTACGAATTCCGCTGCTATCGTCAAGGGATTTGCCCAGAGTGTACGAGGCGATGACGTTGAGGCCTTTGCTGAAGCGCCGGGTAGCTTTCACGCTGAATGCGTTGTAGTTGCCGGTGCCGTAGTCGATTACGTATTGGATTCCCCCCATGTTCGCAAAGGGGGTACGGGACGCGACTGAACTTGAGGCGCCGGTGCCAAGGTATCCGTACGGAGTCGCCTGATTTGCATTTCTGAACCCATAAAGATGACGGTGCAATGCACCCTGATATCCCAGTTCGAACGACCAGTCCTGTCCGACCTGCTGCTGGATGTTAAACAGAAACTGCTCGCTGTACGAGGTCTTATGGCTGACCGCGTTCGAGTACGCGGTTCCCGGAGGAAGAAGGGCGATTGCGCCGCCGCCGCCCGGCGCCGCGTTGTTCCAGGTCAAATTGGAATTGCCGTAAATCTTTGGGGTCGAGTCCGCATTCGTGTAGGTCACGCGCCCGGCGATGTTGCGCGCCATGTCGAAATACGCGTTGCCGATATCCTGGTTGTAAAAGATGCCGTATCCGGTGCGAATCACCAACCTGGAGTTCGGCGAGTAAGACATGCCCAGGCGCGGCGCAAGATTCAGGTGCTGGGTATCCATGAGCGGACCATTGGGCTAGATTCCGTTGCTGCAAGCCGGCTGCGGACCTAGGGTAGTTGTCCAGTTGATCGCAAGACCTTGATACACATTTGCCTGCGAACAGTTGCCCTGGCGGAGATACTGTGGCCATAGGGTCTGTGCGTATGTGGTACTGATGTCGCCCCTCTTCGGCATTACCTGAACATATGCGTTGAAGTTATTGCCGAATGTATCGTTCCACGGAGGAGTCAGTTCGTACCGGAGGCCCGCTGAGATTGTGAGATTCGGGAGTAGCTTGTAGTTGTCGTCTCCGTAAAAGGCCCATACGTTGCGCACGTAATTGGCATTCGCCACGGCCACCGCAACCGTTGACTGATAAAGATCGCCGAGCAGGAAGTCAGCGAGCGAGTCGCCTTGAGAAAGCGTAGCGTTCCCTGGTGTGCCCGATTGGAGCGCGGTGGCAAGGGGCTCGGAGCTGAATTGCCCGCGTGAGAATTGGTTGCCTAACTGGTTGAAGGTTTGCCGGTTGTACTCACCACCGAAGCGCCATGAATGCTTGCCCCTCACCCATGAGATGTTATCGACAATCGAAGTCGTGGGATCGGTCACAACATAAGGGCCATCCCCGCCGAGATCCCCAAAACTGGTCCAGATGCTCGGTGTCGTGCCCGTCGGTCCGGAAGTGAAGGACATGGCAGGGATGCCCCACGTTGATGCGAGGCCGCCCTTGAGGTTTGGGATACCAATTGAGTCGACCACGTTATTCGTATATGCCGACAACAAACCGAGAGAGTTGAAGAAATGGCTATAGCCAAACCGAGCTTCGTTGACTATGTGGGGCGTAAAGGTCCAGGTGTTGGAACCCATGTACTGGT
>PKXI01000435.1 GCA_003133425.1 Acidobacteriaceae bacterium | reverse complement strand
GGCCCATGCAAACTCCTAGAAGCAGCTTCGAGCTTTTAGCCTTTAGCCTCCAGCTTCCGCCACAGCCCCTGTGCCGGAATGCCACCACACTGATCCGGCGGGAGTTAACCCTAAAGGCCCAGGCAGTTGGGCTCTTATGGCTGGAAGCCAGGAGCCAGAAGCTATAAGCTGTTTCCCCGTAAACCCGGCCTGATCTTTGTCGTCCATTTAATTGTGGAGACTGTTGCAACCCGCTTTCGCTGCCCTTGCTGCGGATCCAAAACCCTGGACGCTCCGGAAGCAATGAAGCTTTGCCCGGTGTGCTGGTGGGAGGACGACGGCCAGGAAGACGCTGACGCCTTCGATGTGCGCCTGACCGTCAACGGCCAGTTGAGCCTCAACGAAGCGCGCACGCACTACGCCCAGTGCGGCGCAGCCCATCCGCGGTTCCTCCGTTACGTTCGTAAGCCTAGTATTACTGAGCAGTAACGTGCCTTTCGCGGTCCATTTACTGCCCCATCCGCCTTGGCCGGTTTGACCCTGCCAGCAAACCCTCTTACCATGAGATGAGATATTCCCCGGCCACACGGAGCTGTATCCGCACTGAGCGGCAGCCCAGAGCGGCGGTCTGAGAACGTGAATAATGACGGCTCGCACGCTCAGTGAGATAGCTTGCGGCCAGGAAACCGCGAAAGTGGCAGTTCTGATCGGCGCCAGGCGCGCCTGGAAGGCAAAACGTTGAGTTCTACTGAAACCCTCGAAGGCGACCTTCAACCCGATGCGGCCGAGGCTGTAACCGGCCACGAAGGCCACGACCACGAAGGCCACGACCACGACCACGAAGGTCATGATCACGAAGGCCACAACCATGAGGGCCACGTGCATGGCCCTGTCCTGAACCCGGACTGTACCCGCGAACTGGTGCTGGATATTCCCGCTGAAGAGGTCACGAAGGCCTACAAGAGCGTGGCTGGCAACTACCGCAAATATGCCAAGATTCCTGGCTTCCGCGCCGGCAAGGTGCCGGAGACGGTGATTCGCCGCCGCTTTGCCGGCGAGATTCGCAAGGAAGTAATAGACGGCCTGTTGCCGGAGCGGTTCAACCAGGCGGTGCGCGACCTGGGCGTCAAGCCCGTCGGGCAGCCCCAGGTGATTGAACTGACCGTGGAAGACGGCCAGCCGCTGCACGTAAAGGCGGTTTTCGAGTACATTCCCGATTTCTCCATTGAGGGCTACCAGTCGGTTACTGTCGACAAGCCTTCCGTAGAGGTTACGGAAGAGGAGTTCAAGCAGGAGATCGATCAACTCCGCGAGTCGCGCGCCACCATCGAGCCGGTAGAAGAAGATCGGCCCCTCGTGGATGGCGACTGGGCGCAGATTACCTACAAGGGCCAGGTAGAAGGCGACGGTGAAGCCGCTCCAGTTGCCGGCGAAGACTCGCTGGTGGAGATCGGCGGCAAAGACACGGTGGAGGCTTTTACAACTGCTCTGCGCGGCGCCAAGCCCGGCCAGGAGTTGAAGGCGGAAGTCATCTATCCGGCCGATTATGCCGAGCCCAAGCTGGCCGGCAAGACCGTGGCCTACGACGTGGAAGTAAAGGCCATCAAGAAGCGCACGCTGCCCGAGTTAAACGACGAATTTGCCAAAGAGATTGGCGCTTACGAGAGCTTTGCCGATCTTGAAGCGCGCGTGCGCGAGCACATGGTAACCCGCAAGCGCCGCAGCGTGGAAGGCGAAACCAAAGACCGGCTGTTCGCGGGGCTCACCGAGCGCTACACGTTCCCGGTTCCCGAGTCCCTGGTGCAGGAGCAGATTGACGCGCGGCTGGAACGTGGCTTGCGCGCGCTGGCTGCGCAAGGCATGGACCCCGAGCAGATGCGTAAGCTGGACTTTGCCCGCTTGCGTATGGCCCAGCGAGACAGCGCCATCGCCGAAGTCAAGGCGACTGTGCTGCTTGACCGCATTGCGCAAGAGGAAAACATCAACGTCAGCGACGAGGAAATGGACAACGAACTGCAAATGGCAGCTCTCCAGTCCCGCGAGCCGCTCGATACCCTGAAGGTGCGATTGACTCAGGACGGCGGACTGGCTAGAATCCGTGAACAATTGCGGCGCGAGAAAGTGGCGTCCGTGCTTTACGAAAGGCTGCCCGCTTAGGGCAGCAGGACGGCTGAAAGTCGAGTGCGGTCCGGCATATACATCGCCGGAACGTGCGGTTACAAAGGGAATGGGCGCAAGCTGCCCCCTAACCGGAGAAACGGGAAGAATACTCAATGGCATTGGTACCCATGGTGGTAGAGCAGACGAGTCGGGGCGAGCGCGCCTACGACATCTATTCCCGTCTGCTACGCGACAACATCATCTTTCTTGGCACGCCTATTGACGATCAGGTGGCCAATCTCATCGTGGCCCAAATGCTGTTTCTGCAGGGCGAGGATCCGGAAAAGGACGTCTCGCTCTACATCAACTCTCCCGGCGGCTCCATCACTGCGGGTTTGGCCATCTACGACACCATGCAGTTCATCAAGAACAACGTGGTTACCTACTGCATCGGGCAGGCGGCCAGCATGGGCGCGTTTCTCCTCCTGGCCGGCACCAAGGGCAAGCGTTTCGCGCTGCCCAACTCAAGGATCCTGATTCATCAGCCTTCCATGGGCGGCCTCAGCGGCCAGGCCACAGACATCGATATTCATGCGCGCGAAATCCTGCGCATCCGCGAAATCACAAATACTCTTATGGCCAAGCATACCGGCCAGCCGCTCGACCGCATCGAACGGGATGTAGAGCGGGATTTCATCATGAACGCGCAGCAGTCAAAGGAATACGGCATCGTAGACGAAATCATCGACCGGCCGCGCACCTAGGCGAACGGAACCGCAGGGGCGGAGAACGACGGGCAAGACCAAAGAGGGAGCAACACATGAAACCGCGCACGGGACCCGAAGAAGCACTACGCTGCTCGTTTTGCCACAAATCGCAGGATGCCGTCGCTAAACTGATCTCGTCGCCCAGCGACTACCCTCGCGCCTATATCTGCGATGAGTGCGTAGCTGTCTGCAATTCAATCCTCGAGGACGATCGCGGTGAGGCCACTCCGGCCGCGGCCGCGGGCCACCTGCCCAAGCCGCAGGAAGTCAAGAGCTTCCTCGACGACTTCGTGATCGGCCAGGACCAGACCAAGAAGAAGCTCGCTGTTGCTGTTTACAACCACTACAAGCGCATCCAGATGAACCGTATGCGCAACAATGAAGTGGAACTCACCAAGAGCAATATCCTGCTCATCGGTCCCACTGGGTCGGGCAAAACACTGCTGGCGCATACGCTGGCCAAGATGCTCGATGTGCCCTTCGCGATTGTGGACGCAACCACGCTGACCGAGGCCGGCTATGTGGGCGAAGATGTCGAGAACATCATCCTCAAGC
>PKXI01000407.1:23332-23884 GCA_003133425.1 Acidobacteriaceae bacterium | reverse complement strand
AGATGAACCGCTGCATCCAGTGTTACCGCTGCGTGCGCTTCTATCGTGAGTACGCCGGAGGAGCGGACCTGAACGCATTTGCGTTGCGAAATATCGTTTTCTTCGGCCGCGACCGTGACGGTGTGCTGGAGAGCGAATTCGCCGGGAACCTGGTGGAGGTATGCCCCACCGGCGTCTTCACCGACGCCACGCTGAAGCGGCACTACACGCGCAAGTGGGACCTGCAAATGGCTCCCTCGGTGTGCGTGCATTGCGCTCTCGGGTGCAACATCACNNGCTACTTTCTCTGCGACCGCGGCCGGTTCGGCTATGAGTTTGTGAACAGCGAACGGCGAATCCGGCAACCGTTACTCCAGAACACGGCCGCCACTGCGGAGGACGCGCTCAACCGCCTCCGAGGGCAGGCGTCAGGTAAGGTGATCGGCATCGGCTCGCCGCGCGCTTCGCTGGAGAGCAACTTCGCATTGCGATCGCTCGTGGGCGAGAACCGGTTCTATGCCGGCATTCCCGCCACCGAATCCGGGCTGCTGAAGCTGATGTTGGACGTCCTGC
>PKXI01000407.1:22271-23320 GCA_003133425.1 Acidobacteriaceae bacterium | reverse complement strand
TACGGGAGGCCGTGCAGGATGACATTGGGCCCCTGTTCATCGCTAGCACTGGCGCAACGCGTTTGGATGATATCGCCACGCGTACCTATCGCGCTGCGCCCGACGACCAGGCGCGACTTGGTTTCGCGGTGGCGAATGCGCTGGATCCGCGTGCGCCTGCGCCCTCCAATCTTCCCGAACCGGTGCTGACTCTGGCGGCGGAAATCGCCCAGGCGTTGAAGACCGCCAAACACCCTCTCGTCATCTCAGGCCCGAGCAATGGCAGCGCGGCCCTCATTCAGGCCGCGGCGAATGTGGCGTGGGCACTACCCGGTGCCTCACTCGCGTTCACAGCGCCGGAGTGCAATAGCTTTGGCCTCGCGCTGATGAACGCTCCCGCGCTCGATCGGGCACTCGAAGCCGAGGCGGACACCGTCATCGTTCTGGAGAACGACCTCTACCGGCGACTCCCCGCCCCGATTGTGGACAAGTTTCTGGCGCGCTTTCAGCACGTGGTGGTTCTCGACCACNNTCCGCGTTTTCGTGCCGTCCGCGCCAATTCAGGAAAGCTGGCGCTGGCTGGGATCGTGGGGAACGCTGGATGAGGTCGTCGCGGCGCTCGCCGCCTCCCTCCCGCAACTGGCCGCTGTCACTCGCGCGGCGCCCTCCGCCGATTTCCGCATGGCGGGCGCGAAGGTTCCGCGCGAGCCGCATCGGTACAGCGGACGCACCTCCACGCTGGTCAATATTAGTGTGCACGAGCCGAAGCCGCCCGACGACCCGGATTCGCCCCTCTCGTTTTCCATGGAAGGAAACCCGGACCAGCCGCCTTCTGCCTTGCTCCCATTCTTCTGGTCGCCCGGATGGAACTCTATTCAGGCAGTGAACAAGTTTCAGGCGGAGATCGGCGGTCCCCTGCGGCAGGGCGACCCGGGTGTACGGATCATTGAGCGGAATGGAGCGGGGTTCACCTTCTTCGATCAGCCGCCTCCTGCATTCGAAAGCCGGAAAGACGAATGGCTGGTCGTTCCGCTCTATCACATCTTCGGCTCTGAGGAACTGAGCCGCTC
>PKXI01000407.1:12839-22174 GCA_003133425.1 Acidobacteriaceae bacterium | reverse complement strand
CCGTATCCCGTCCTCTCCATCATTGGGGTCCTGGCGGGGGCGCTCACCCTTGCGGCCTGGCTGATCTGGCTCGAACGCCGGCTTCTGGCGTTGTGGCAGGACCGGTATGGCCCGAATCGCGTTGGTCCTTTTGGGCTCCTTCAGGTGGTGGCGGACATGATCAAGATCTTCTTCAAAGAAGACTGGATCCCACCGTTCGCCGACAAAGCCGTTTTCGTTCTCGCACCAGCCGTGATCGTCGTGACGGTGCTAATGTCCTTCGCCGTATTACCGATCGCGCCGGGCATTATCGTCAGCGATTTGAATATCGGTCTGCTGTTCGTGCTGGCGATGTCCTCGCTCGGAGTCTACAGCGTGGTATTAGCGGGGTGGTCCTCTGACAACAAGTACTCGCTGCTTGGAGCACTGCGGGCCGCCGCCCAAATGCTGAGCTACGAGGTTTTCATGGGGTTGTCGCTAATGGGCGTCGTGTTGCTCGCAGGCTCCTTTGACTTGTCCGCGATTATCGCAGCCCAACGGCATCTGTGGTTCGTGGTGCCTCAGTTTCTCGGCTTCATTCTGTTCCTCATCGCCGGTGTGGCGGAAACCCGGCGGCTGCCGTTCGACTTGCCCGAAGCGGAAAGTGAATTGGTTGCCGGCTTCCACTCCGAATACTCGGGCATGAAGTTCGGCATGTTCTTCGTCGGAGAGTATCTTGGGGTGATTCTGATTTCCTCGCTGATCAGCATTCTCTTCTTCGGCGGTTGGCTGGGCCCCGTGCTGCCCCCCATTGTCTGGTTCCTGGCCAAGACGTTTTTCTTTATCTGTTTCTTCATCCTGCTGCGAGCATCTCTGCCGCGGCCGCGCTTTGACCAGTTGATGTCGTGGGGTTGGAAAGTGATGTTACCCATGTCACTGGCCAACCTGTTAGTCACGGGCGCTGTAGCGCTCGCCTGGAGCAAATGAAATGTTCAGCATCATTCGGACGATCTGGTACGTGTTTCTGCATATGTTTCATAAGCGTGTCACGGTTCAGTATCCCGAACAGAAACCATACCTGGCCCCCCGGTACCGCGGCCGCATCATCCTTTCGCGCGATCCAGATGGGGGTGAGCGATGTGTCGGGTGCTATCTCTGTGCAGTGGTTTGTCCGGTGGACTGCATCGCCCTCCAGGCAACGGAAGACCCCACTGGCAGGCGCTACCCGGAATTCTTCCGCATCAATTTCTCGCGCTGCATTTTTTGCGGCCTCTGTGAGGAGGCGTGCCCCACTTATGCCATCCAACTGACTCCCGATTTCGAAATGGGCGAGTACCATCGGCAAAATTTGGTGTACGAAAAACAAGACTTGCTGATCAGCGGCCCCGGCAAGTACCCCGGATACAACTATTGGCGCGTGGCCGGCGTGAAGATCGGCGGAAAGGATAAGGGCGAGGCTGAGAATGAAGGCCGCCCCGTGGACCTGCACAGCCTCCTGCCGTGAGCAGCCTATGATGATCGTGTTTTATGTCGCGAGTGCGGTGGCGATTGTCTCCACGGCCCTCATGATCACCCGCCTCCATGCGGTGCACGCGCTGCTGTACCTGATTGTTTCGCTGTTGGCCGTCTCGGTGGTCTTCTACACGCTCGGCGCGCCGTTCATCGCTGCGCTGGAAGTGATCGTCTATGCCGGAGCGATCATGGTGCTCTTCGTGTTCGTGGTTATGCTACTGAACCTGGGGGAACAGGCCGCCCAGGCGGAGCGCGCACTGCTCAAACCCTCCATGTGGGCCGGGCCTTCGATCCTTGCGGTCATCCTGGTGGGTGAGTTTCTCTACCTGCTGGCCAAGAGCTCCGGGGGGAGTTCCGGAACAGCAATGATGGGACCCCGCGAAGTGGGAGCTTCGCTGTTTGGGCCGTATCTGATCGGTGTTGAGTTGGCGTCGATCCTGCTACTAGGCGGGCTCGTGGGAGCGTATCACCTGGGATGGCGCAATCCCTCCAACCCGGAGGTCAGGTGATGGAACTGGTTCCGCTGCGTGAAGGTTTCATCCTGGCCGGAGTTCTCTTCGCACTGGGCCTGATCGGAGTTTTGGTGAGAAGAAATTTGATTTTCACTTTGATGTCGATCGAGGTCATGCTGAACGCCGCCGGCCTGGCTTTTGTCGTGGCAGGTGCGCGATGGGGCCAGCCGGACGGGCAGGTGATATTCCTGTTTATTTTGGCGATGGCTGCGGCGGAGGTGTCGGTGGGGTTGGCGCTGGTGCTCGAACTCTATCGCCAGTATAAGTCACTGGATACCGACGTCATCAGCAGGATGAAGGGTTAAGAATGCTCAAATTGCTCTGGTTGGTCCCGGCAATCCCCTTCGCGGGCGCTCTGGTGCTCGCGGTGCTCGGGGCGCGGATGTCTCACAAGCGCGTCACGGTGGTGGGTGTAGGGACCGTCGCCGCATCTGCCTTCATTTCCATCCTCATTGCCACCGTGTTCCTGAGCGCACCGCCGGCGAGCGGGATGTACACGCAAACCCTCTGGACGTGGATCGACGTCGGCTCCTTCCGCCCGCAGATCGCCTTCTATCTGGACGCGCTGTCACTGGTGATGATGCTCGTAGTCACGTTCGTGAGCTTCCTGATCCACCTGTATTCCGCGGAATTCATGCGAACTGACGAGGGTTACAGCCGCTTCTTCGCCTACATGAACCTGTTCGTGGCCTGCATGGTGACGCTGCTGCTGGCAGACAACCTCCTGCTCCTGTACCTCGGTTGGGAGGGCGTCGGGCTGTGCAGTTATCTGCTCATCGGTTTCTGGTACCAGGATCCGGTGAACGGGCTCGCGGGGCGAAAAGCCTTCATCGTGACACGCGTGGGCGATACCGCCATGGCAATCGGCCTGTTTCTGTTGTTCCATAGCCTGGGGACGCTCCGCATCCAGGATCTGCTGCACGCGGCAGAAGGCCAGTGGTCCACTGGATCCGCATACGCGATCGCGGCGGCGGCGCTGCTGCTGGGAGGGGCGGTGGGCAAATCGGCGCAACTCCCCCTGCAAACCTGGTTGCCGGATGCGATGGCCGGTCCCACACCGACCAGCGCCCTGATTCATGCTGCCACCATGGTGACGGCTGGCGTCTACCTGATCGCACGCACGCATGTCCTCTTTGAACTCGCGCCGCCTGTCCAGTTCGCAGTCGCCGCGATCGGCGCCGCCACTCTTCTGATGGCCGGTTTCAGCGCGCTGACGCAGAACGACATCAAGCGCGTCCTCGCGTATTCCACGGTAAGCCAGATCGGTTATATGTTTCTGGCGCTGGGCGTTGGCGCATGGGGCGCCGCCATCTTCCACTTCATGACGCATGCGTTCTTCAAGGCTCTGCTGTTCCTGGCAGCCGGCATCATCGTCGAGGCACTGCACCACGAACACGATATCTTTCGTATGGGCGGACTTCGCAAGGAGCTTCCAGTTGCCTTCTGGACTTTCCTTATCGCGGGGTGCTCTCTGGCCGGCCTCCCGCNNGGCGTCGTATTGACGTCACTGTACACGTTCCGGCTCATCTTCCTGGTCTTCTTCGGGCCGGTGCGGACTCCCGTCACCAAGCAGCCTGGCCTCGCCATGACGATTCCGGTCTGCGTCCTGGCGGTTCTGTTGATTGTGGGAGGCTTCGACAAAGTCCCATTCGCAAGGTTCATCGCGACGGCGCTCCCCACCCTGCCGGAAGCAGCCGCGCGCATCAGCGAAACCCTGTCAAGCGTGGTCGCGGCCCTCGCTTTTCTATGCGGTCTTCTGGGCGCNNCCGGTGGTTTGGATAGCGCGCGTGAACAAAGCGGACGTGATCGATTCTATTTACGTTGGCTTGGCGAGCGTGGCCACCTTCTGCTATCGCGTTCTCAGTCTGACCGAAACGGGCAAACTGCGCTGGTACGCCGCATGGATTGCCGGCGGCACCGTGGCTTTTGTCGCGATCGTGATGTTCTTATGATTTTGCTCTGGCTCATCCTGATTCCGCTGATCGCCGGCGTCCTGGCGTGGATGGTGGCGCGCTGGAGCGCCTCAGCCGCTCGCTGGGTCGCACTGATCGCCGTGCTGATCGATTTCGTCCTCGCATTGTCGCTGTGGATAGGCAATTTCCACGCGGGCCTCCGTACCTGGTTCGAGCAGGCCGATTGGGCTTGGATTCCGCAGTTCGGCATCCGTTTTCACCTCGCCCTCGACGGCCTGAGCCTCCTGCTGCTGATGCTCACGTTCTTCCTTGGCATCCTCTCCGTGCTGGCTTCATGGAACGAAATTACGAAGGCCGTGGGCTTCTTCCACCTGAACCTGCTCTGGATACTGGCCGGTATCGCAGGCGTGTTCCTCGCAGTCAATCTCTTCCTGTTCTACTTCGCGTGGGAACTGATGCTGGTCCCGATGTACTTCCTGATCTCCATCTGGGGCCACGAGAACCGCGTGTACGCCGCCGTGAAGTTCTTCCTCTTCACACAACTCAGCGGGCTGTTGATGTTGATTGCCATCCTGGCGCTTTTCTTTCTGCACTACCACGCCACCGGTGTCTACACGTTCGAGTACGAGCAGCTATTGAGCACGGCCATGTCTCCGAGTACGGAAATGTGGATCATGCTCGGCTTTTTCGTCGCGTTTGCCGTCAAACTGCCGGTTGTGGTGCTGCACACTTGGTTGCCCGATGCCCACACGGAAGCGCCCACGGCGGGCAGCGTCATACTCGCCGGCCTGCTGTTGAAGACGGGCGCTTACGGAATGCTGCGGTTCGTCGTGCCGCTTTTCCCCCATGCCGCCCACACATTCGCTCCCGTCGCTATGGCGCTAGGAGTGGCCGGAATCCTTTATGGCGCCATCCTGGCCTTCGGACAGACGGACCTGAAGCGTCTGGTCGCATACACCAGTGTGAGCCACCTCGGCTTCGTCCTTCTGGGGATCTTCGCCTGGAATGACCTGGCGCTTCAGGGAGCCGTGATGACCATGATCTGCCACGGCATCAGCACGGGCGCGCTGTTCATTCTGGTGGGCGTGCTGCAATATCGCATTCATTCCCGGGAAATGGTCCGCATGGGTGGCCTCTGGAGTACCGCTCCCCGCCTCAGTGGCGCGACCCTGTTTTTCGCACTCGCATCTCTGGGGCTTCCCGGTCTTGGCGATTTCGTGGGGGAGTTTCTGGTTCTGCTGGGCACCTATAAGGTGAGCATCGTCTTGGCGGCGCTGGCCACGGTGGGGGTCCTGTTCGCCACATTTTACGCATTGCGGCTGGTACAGCGCGCCCTCCAGGGGCCCAATACGCACGACTGGCGGATTGTGGACCTGGTGCCGCGTGAGGGTCTGGTGGTAGCGCTGATGATCGTGACTCTGCTCTGGTTGGGTCTGTACCCGCGGCCTGTGCTGGATACTTTCCAGCCGGCCATGGCGCGGTTGGAGCAACTGGCTTCGGGGAGATAAGCGTGACGGGAAATGAACTGATCGCACTGCTGCCGTTGCTCATCGTCGCCGGTACGTCGATCGTTGTCATGCTTGCGGTCGCGGTGCACCGGGACCATAGGCTCTCTGCCTCCCTGACGTTCATCGGCCTGGCAGCGGCCTTCGGGTCCTTGTGGACCGCCGCGCCAGTAGCGCCGCTCCAGGTCACGCCGCTGCTGATGCTCGACCGCTATACCCTGTTTTACATTGGGCTCATCGTGGCCGCCAGCATGGCATTCGTGCTCCTGTCGTACGGATATTTTGAACGCTGCGAAGGCGACCATGACGAACTTTACATCCTGTTGCTCGTGGCTACGCTTGGCTCGACGGTACTGGTGGCCAGCAGTCATTTTGTCTCGCTATTTCTGGGGCTCGAACTACTCAGCGTGGCGTTGTACGGGATGATCGCCTACCGTCACACCCAGCCACTCCCTCTCGAAGCCGGCATTAAGTACCTCGTGCTGGCTGCGGCTTCCGCCGCCTTCCTCCTGTTCGGAATGGCACTTATCTATGGCGCTCTCGGCACCATGCAATTTGGGGAGATCGTAGTCCGGTTGGCGCGTGCGGACTTCGACCGTTGGCTCGTTTTGCCGGGCCTGGCCCTGATCGTCACGGGCTTCGGATTCAAACTCGCAGTGGTTCCCTTTCACCTCTGGACGCCTGATGTGTACCAAGGCGCGCCAGCGCCTGTTACGGCATATATCGCCACAGTTTCAAAAGGCGCTATGTTCGCACTGCTGCTGCGCTTCTTCTATAGCTCCGGCGGGCACGATCTCGCGCCCGTCTTCATTGTGTTCACCATCATCGCGATCGCTTCCATGATCGTGGGCAACCTCCTGGCGCTGCTGCAGAACAACGTCAAACGCATACTGGCATACTCTTCCATCGCGCACCTCGGGTATCTGCTGGTGGCGTTTCAGGCCGCCGGCGATCTCGGCCCCACAGCCGTCACCTTCTATTTGGTTTCGTACTTTGTGACCACCATGGGGGCGTTCGGTGTGGTCACAGTCCTATCGGACGGCTCCAGTGAAGCTGAAGACATGGAGGACTACCGGGGCTTGTTCTGGCGGCGCCCGGCGCTAGCGGCGGTCTTCACCTCGATGCTGCTGTCCCTGGCCGGCATTCCCGTCACGGCCGGCTTTATCGGCAAATTCTACATTGTGGCGGCTGGCGCTTCGTCGACCATGTGGGCGCTGATTATCATTCTGGTGATCACGAGCGCAATCGGGCTCTTCTACTACCTGCGCATTATTGCTGTGATGTACGGGCAGCCTTCCGAGAGCCCTGCTGGCCCGTCCACGCTCGCACCGGCGGGAAGCCTGGTTCTCGCACTGCTGACCGCACTCTTAGTCTGGTTTGGCGTGTTTCCGGGGCCGTTGCTGAGTCTCATTCGCAATGCGCTAGCCGGGTTGACTTGAAAGGGAAAAACGATGTTTCCACTTAAAAAGATTCTGTTACCGATTGATTTCTCCGAGCGCTGCCTTGGTGGGGCACGCTACGCGATTCCTCTGGTGGANNCCAGAGGTACAGACATTCAACGAGGATCGCCGAAAGAAAGCGTCAAAAGAACTGGACGATTTTCTCTGTGCAGCACTGAATCATCTCAACACTCGACGAATACTGCGTGAGGGCGATCCCGCCGAGGTCATCGCGGACCAGGCAGTCCAAGACCGCTCGGACCTGATCATGATGCCCACCCACGGTTACAGTCCCTTCCGGCGCCTCCTGTTGGGCTCAACGACTTCAAAGGTTCTGCACGACACCGCGTGTGCGGTGTGGACCGGAGCACACGTTGCGCAGGGCCCTCCCGCGGAATGGATCAAACTGAATCACATCGTATGCGCAGTCGACTTGGGACCGCATAGCGCGAGCGTCCTACGCTGGGCTGCCGGCTTGGCGTCAGAATTCCAGTCGAGGCTGACGCTACTGCACGTCGTTCCACGGCTCGACTCGCCAGGCGAGGGCCACTACGCGGACGAATGGCGACGGCGTTTGCTTGCCGACGCCAGCGAGGAGATTGCGAAAGTACAGCAAAGCGCGGGCATACACGTCGAAGCTGTAGTGGAATCGGGCGATGTTTCCAAAGCCGTATGCACTGCCGCCGGCCGCCTGAATTCCGACTTGGTAGTTATTGGCCGTGGCGCCGCCGATAACACGCGTTTGCGCACTAACGCATACGGCATTATCCGCGAATCACCCTGTCCCGTTGTGAGCGTGTGAGCCGTGGTGGTACACGCCTCGTAAGGGAAGAGATGCCAGAACTGCCTGAAGTCGAAATCATTGTGAATGACCTCCGGTCTGAACTCGTAGGACGGAAAATTCAGGACGTCCAGACCGACTGGCCCAAGTATTTTCAACTTCCCAAGTCGGAGGTTGCATTCAGAAGGTGCGTCATCGGAAGGGTCATTACGGCCGTGGACCGTCGGGCCAAGAATGTGCTGATCCATCTTGAGGGTAGTTATCTCCTCCTGGTGCACCAGAAAATATCCGGCCGCTTGGTGGTCGGAAACTGGGAACGCACAAAGCGCCTGATGGGTTCAACTCATAGCCTGTGGCAACCTATCACCTCGGCCGCGTCGACGCACCAACCCGCGAGCCGCTTTATTCACCTCGTGTTCGAACTGGATGACGGACGCCAGCTCGCATTATCCGATCTCCGCAAATTCGCTAAGGTACTCTGCGGGCCAAGCGATGCCATCTTGAACCTGGACGAGATCCGTCGCCTGGGGCCAGAGCCATTGGATCCACGGTTTACTTTTTCAGATTTCAAGAGACTGTTCGAGGGCAGAACAGGACGAATCAAGCCGCTCCTCATGAATCCCAACTTCATCGCGGGCATCGGCAATATTTACTCCGATGAGATCCTGTATGCGGCCAGAATTCATCCCCTGGGCCGAGTCGATCAACTGGCCGAACCACGGTTGCGGTCCCTTTACCGCAGCATGAGAGCCGTACTGCGGAAGGCCATCAGACTGCGCGGCACGGGAATAGAAGGCTCTCGGGATTGCCCAGCCGGGTATGACAAGGTTCGGATGGTGTACCACCAAAAACTCTGCCCTAATGGACACGTGGTGCACCGGATCAGGGCCAGCGGGCGCTCAGCCCACTTTTGCCCTCTGGAGCAAAAGCTGTACCGCCATGCCAGCACGTAGTGTACCTGGCGGCGTCAGACCGGCTGCCTGCGGGAGCCGGAGCGGAGATTGTCTCTGCCATAGACACTGCCGGCCTGGATGACGATCGTTCTACCGCAGGCGCATCTCAAGGTGCGTGCTTCCTTAGTGCCTACTTCTTTTCGATCGCCGAGCCCTGCATCGGCGTAAATGATACGGCATGCGTGGATTGCTTGCCCAGTCGATTGCATCCATCCGAAGAAGGACGAGAGCGAATTTGAAGACGCACCACAACTATACATCGATCCACAGGAGGGGATCGATTGTGGCGCGTGCGTGCCCGTTTGTCCGGTCTCCGCGATCCTTGCACTCGATGACCTGCCCACCCAAGGGAGCCAGTTTGCGCAAATCAACCACGAGCACTATCGGAAAGCTCCAGCGCATTGACGCATAATGGAATTGAAGCCCTCAATACTGAGGCGGGAGGGCCGGGATGCTGGAGGCGGAACTGTTCGCATTCCTGCAGAGGACGGCGGACGCCGTATTTGCGGTAACCCGTGGAACCAGGCTGCGGAGCGACTGTTTGGATACTCCTCGGCGGACGTGCTGAACCGGGCGTGCTGTGAAGTTCTAGACGGTCACGCCTGAGAACGCAGGTCTGTATCGGCGATTGCAGCGTCCAGCAATGCGCTGCGCAAAAGTTGGACACTCCCGATTTTGACCTGGAGGTCAAGACACGTTCTGGCGAGAGGATGTGGGTGAACGTTTCCACCCTAGTGTTTGAAGAACCCCGCCGCAACCGCC
>PKXI01000407.1:0-12834 GCA_003133425.1 Acidobacteriaceae bacterium | reverse complement strand
GCCAAGATGCTGGAGATCTCCAAAGAAATGGTCGCCGCCTCCAGCCAAACGCAACACTCGGGCGGCGCCCGTCTCGCCGTTTTCCGAACAAGAGCAGCGAATCCTTAGCTCATTCGCGCAGGCCAAAAACTCTTCCGAGATCGCTCGCGAACTGGGTATCACTCTGCCCACGCCGCGGAATCAGCGGCACAGCATCAACGAGAAACTCGGCACGCACAACCACCTGGAGGCCGTGATGCATGCCATGCAGAACGCCCTCATATAGAAGCCTCCGTGCCGCCTGCGGCCATAACGAATGTTCCTAGGTACGTGACAAACACATCATTGTGATCTTCCCTCAAAGAGCCGAGAGTAAGGAAGAGGAGGCAGAATGTTGATCGCGACGCCGCCGCAAGGCCGAAAACAATGGATTGTGGAACGCTTGGGTAAGGGCGCGGACTCTCCTTCCAGCCTCATGGCGGTACTAGCCGCGCCGGAAGACCGGACCGCATTGCTGCGAATCATCGGCCCGTGCAAGTGGGAATTGCAATGGACGGGCACCGGCGGGGAAGCAATTGACGCATTCCGCCGGACAAGCCCTCCGATCGTGATTTGTGACCGCGATTTGCCGGACGGAGATTGGCGCCAACTTTGGGATATCCTGGCTCGCGAGCCCAAGCCGCCGATGTTCATTGTGACTTCCAGGTTGGCGGACGACGCGCTGTGGGCGGAGGTGCTCAACGTCGGCGGATACGATCTGTTGCTGAAACCATTCCGCCCAGAAGAAGTGATCCGGATGGTGCATGGTGCTGCGACACAAACCCCGCCAGCTAAGGCCAACCCGCACCAGGCACCTGAAATCTTGTGCCGAGCTGAATAGGAGCTGCGGCGCCGTTTCCCCGCGCTTCCAATTGTGAATTCTGTAGCAAAGTCCGAACATGAACACACATTCAATCGCGGCAGGCAACCTCGGTTATCCGCGCATCGGATTGCACCGGGAGTTGAAGGTCGCCCTGGAGCGGTTCTGGTCTGGCGAATGGAGCTCCCAGGAGTTGGAGGCGGCAGCCCGGGAACTCCGCGCCGCCCGCTGGCGGATTCAAGCGGAGGCGGGCATCGTTCATATCCCGTCGAATGATTTTTCGCTATACGACCACGTGCTGGATGCGGCCGTGCTGGTCGGCGCCATTCCCGCGCGATACGGCCGCCATTTCGAAGACTTGGACCTGCCCACGTATTTCGCCATGGCGCGCGGAAACAAGTCCGCTCCAGCGATGGAGATGACCAAGTGGTTCGACACGAATTACCACTACATCGTCCCCGAGTTCGAGCCGGGAATGGAGTTTCGTCTCGCCAGCCGCAAACCAGTCGAGGAGTTCCTCGAAGCAAAGGCGCTCGGGCTCACAACGCGTCCGGTGCTACTAGGCCCGGTCTCGCTGGCGCTGTTGGGCAAAGCTCGCGGAGTGCGATGGGATCAGGCAGCTATCGCGCAAGCGCTGGTTGACGTGTACCGGCAATTGCTGATTGAACTGGCGGCGGCCGGGGCAGACTGGGTGCAGATTGATGAACCGTGCCTCGGTCTGGACCTGCCCGAGGAGCACCGAAACCTGTTCGGCCGGGTATACGAGATGCTCATCCTACCGGCCCGCAGTCCCAAGATTCTCCTGGCGACGTACTTCTCGGACCTGGGTGAGAACCTGGAATTCACTCTGCGGCTACCGGTTGCGGGCGTGCATCTGGACTTGGTCCGCGGTCCTGGCCAGCTCGCGCAAGCTCTGGCGCTGGCGCCCGACAACCTGCTGTTGTCGCTCGGCGTGGTGGATGGCCGAAATATCTGGCGGTCGGATCTGGATCGGGCTCTGGAGATGATCCGCATGGCCGCTGGGCGGCTGGGCTCCGAGCGCATCCAGGTTGCGCCATCATGCTCGTTGCTCCACATTCCGGTCGATCTGGAAGCAGAGCATCAACTCGATCCCGGCTTCCGAACCTGGCTGGCGTTTGCAAGGCAAAAGCTGGACGAGACCGCACTCCTGGCGCGGGCGGCCACCGAAGACTCGCTGGAAGTCGAGGAGCGGCTGGCGGAGAACCGTGCGATTCTCGGCCGGCGTCACCGCGACAGGCGAGCCTGCGACCCAGCGGTGCGTGGTCGCACGGCGGCGGTCCGACCGGAAATGTTCGAGCGTTGCAGTCCTTTTCCGGTCCGACGCGAGAAACAAACTGTACTGCGTCTCCCGATTCTGCCCACTACAACGATCGGCTCGTTTCCGCAAACCGCGGAGGTCCGCCGGGCGCGCGCCGTTTGCCGGTCCGGGAAAATGGCTCGCACGGAGTACGAAGCTCTGCTGCGCGCGGAAGTCGAGCGCGCCATCCGTTTCCAGGAAGAGATCGGGCTTGATGTCCTGGTGCACGGCGAATTCGAGCGCAATGACATGGTGGAGTACTTCGGCGAGCAACTCCACGGCTTTGCCTTTACAGGGAACGGCTGGGTGCAGAGCTATGGCTCACGCTGCGTGAAGCCCCCTTTGCTGTTCGGGGATGTGTCGCGGACAAGCCCTATGACGACGGCTTGGGCGCGTTACGCGCAGTCTTTGACCGAACTCCCGGTCAAGGGTATGTTGACTGGGCCGGTGACCCTACTCGAATGGTCGTTTGTCCGGGACGATCTGCCGAAATCCGAGGTCGCGTTGCAACTCGCACTGGCCCTGCGCGACGAGGTGGCGGACCTGGAGGCCGCGGGTGTGCGCATCATTCAAGTAGACGAGCCCGCCCTGCGCGAGGGTCTGCCCTTGCGTCGGGCGGAACAAGCCGGATACCTGCGCTGGTCCGTCGATGCATTCCGGCTTGCCACCGCGGGAGCGAACGACGAGACTCAGATTCACACGCACATGTGCTATTCCGAATTTGCCGATATTCTCGATGCCGTGGTGCGCATGGACGCCGATGTGCTCTCCGTCGAGGCGGCGCGTTCGCAAATGGAGCTACTCGACACCTTCAATCAGAAGCAGTATCCAAACGACATCGGGCCCGGCGTCTACGATATACATTCTCCGCGCGTGCCGGACGCCGAGGAGATCGCGGCGCTTCTCCGGAAGGCGCTGACGGTGCTCCGCCCGGAGCAGTTATGGGTGAACCCCGATTGCGGGCTGAAAACGCGCGGGTGGGACGAAGTGCGGGCCGCGCTCCGAAACATGGTAGCTGCCACCCGGCGCGTCCGTGAGCAGGTGAGGGTGGCCGGCAACGCAAAACCACCGTGAGGCCATTAGCGAGGATGATAGAAGAATGACTGACGTACACGTTTACGTACGCGATATTCGCGAGCTGGCAAAGGTACCCGAGAACGGGATACTGAGCCAGACGCTGCAGAATGATGACAGAACAAAGGTGATTCTGTTCGGCTTTGCGGCGGGACAAGAGCTTTCAGCGCACACTGCCCCTTTTCCTGCCACGCTGATTTTCCTGAAGGGAGAGGCCAATCTCAAGCTGGGCGGTGAGGAACAACAGGCGACGGAAGGAACCTTCGTTTACATGCCGCCAAACCTGGAACACGGTATCAAAGCGCAGAGTGAAGTCGTCATGCTCCTGACCATGATCAAGAATCCCCCGGCATTACATGGCTTAGGTGTATAGCTGGACGAAGAGTGTGTCGTTCCCGACAGGCGGGATCCCTGCCTGTTCCGCGCGCCGATCGCGAGGAAGAGCGTTGCCCATCGGCTTCGGTTGATAGATGCACCGCGGCTCTTCGGCCAGCGGATTCCCCGTGAGCGCATACGAACGCGATCGGGAACCACCGCACAGGTTACGGTATTCGCATTCACCGCACTTTCCTTGCAGATTGTCGGCATTGCGGAGTGTCCGGAAGAGGGGTGATTCGCGGTACACCGCTGTAAGCGAGTCGCGTCGGACGTTCCCTGCAGTGAGTGGCAGGAAACCACTAGGGTAGATTTCCCCCGTGTGCGATACAAATACGAATCCCTTGCCGTCGTTAATGCCGGCCTGCCGCTGAATGATCTCGGGCGCCGTCCGCCGTGCTGCGCCGCCGCCCTCGCTGTCGGCCTTTCTGCTTTGAGCCACGTAGCGGCGATAGTGCTGGGCTTCCGTGGTCTTGATGTCGAATGGGGCGGTCTTCGACAGATTGTAGAGGAAGGCGAAGACCTCTTCGTACTCTTCCGCAGTCAGGTCCTGCGATGCCGACGCCCGTCCCGTCGCAACCAGAAAGAACACGCTCCAGAGCTTCGCGCCAACGCGCTCGACCAACCGCGCAATCTCGCCCAGGCGGCCGACATTGTGCCTGGTGACGGTGGTGTTCACCTGCGTTTGCAGGCCAATTCGTTGTGCATGTTCCAACGCGAGAATCGTACAATTGAAGGAACCGTTAACACGGCGGAATCCGTCGTGGCTTTCCGAGTCCGGCCCATCGAGGCTGATTGCCATCCGGGCCAATCCACAGTCCCTAAACCGTTCGATGGCACCCTCCGTCAGCAGTGGAGTTGCGCTCGGAGTCACGGTGGTTCGCAGCCCCAAGCGCACGCTCTTCTCGATCAACGGGAGCAGGTCCGGCCGCTTCAAAGGGTCGCCGCCAGTGAAAACCATCAGTGGGTCACCGAAGGAGCGGACTTCCTCAAGCAAGCGGAAACCTTCCTCAGTGGACAGTTCTAATGGGCTTCGGCTCTCAATCGCGCAGGCCCGGCAGTGAACGCACGCCAGATCGCAGGCCTGTGTCAGCTCCCAAATGACAATGAAAGGTGCTTCATCGAAACTTCTCATAGCCATTTCCGTTCTTTCAGCCCGGCCGTAACTTCGACGTGGTCCTTCTCGGTGGGTGGCGGGCTCACAACATGCAAGGCAATCAGCCTGGTTTCCGCCCTGACCCCACGAGCCTCGCCCGCAGGGGCAAAGATGACCGTTCCCGGGTGGGCGGCCTCCTGCCGATCGCCTGAGACCACCTCACCTTCACCCTCCAGAACGATCAGCAACATGTCAATTCCGGGGTGGTGTACCGGAATGAACTGACCCGGTTCCAGGCAAGTAAGCACAGCCTTCATGTGTGAGCCGCTTGCCACCAGCACCGGGTTGAATCTCTCCGGCCGGAATGCGATTGCGTCGCGATACGAACCCAATATTGCCGCCATGCCTTCAGATTACGGTGCCGATAGACCGGCGGCAGTGACGCAAGTCACGACAATTGCGTGCCAACCACGAGAAAAACGCCAAACATGGCTGCGTAGATCAGTTCGCTCTTACCGAGGGCCGGAATCGCTAGCGGTTGAGGTTCGATCGCGAACCAGGCGAATCCGCGGAATAAGACCGGCAGGAAGGCAACTGCAGCATACCAGCGGAAGTATTGCTCGGCGCAGGCGACGGCCAGCAATGCCATCAGGATGGTTTGCCCGATCAGGAACCACCGCCCGGCCGATAGCTTCTCGCTCCGATTTGTGGTGTGTGCCGCGTGGATCCGAAGCTGTACGTACTGGATCTGGTTGATGGCGAACAGGAGGTTGGCGGCCCAAAGAGACCAGGCGATGAGATCCAGTTGCCCGGTCACGGCGTAATACGCGGCGGGTGCAGTAGCAGTCAATCCCGCGGCCCCAATCATCTGCGCCGGCGCCCGCGCACGGCGCCCAGTCCGCTTTAGAACTGACTGGACGAGGAATGCGCTTCCAGCAGTCGCGCCGATCCACAGCAGTGCCCGGTTCTGCCATCCCCAAAATAGCCAGAACAATGCACTCAATGAGACCGCCGCTAACGCCAGCGAGGTATTCCGCACGAACCGCAGTTCGTTGGGCGTTCGTGCACGAATCGGGGCCGTTCCGATCCAGCTTTCGACGGGCGTTCGCAACCAGAACAGCGTGAGGGTCACGATGCTGAAGGGAGCAAGGCCCCCGGCCCCTCCCCCTTTCCAAAGCCCCACGGATGCACCGGTCAACATGGGAACCAGCAGGATGCCCCACGCTCCGTGTTCACGGGGAACGATCAGGGATCGCCGCCGACTCGCCGACGCCGTCACGGCTGGCATTTCCGCACCCTCCCAACCCATTGTCCCGCAGGTCGCCAACGCAACCGGAACCGTGATCACACGGCGCCAGAGTTCTGACGGAGCGACCGCGGCAGGCGCGATTCAAAGAAATCGCCCAGTTTTTCGATCAGGATCTCGGGCGGAACCTCGTCGGCTCGGGCCGCTTCGCCCAAGGAGAGACTCTTGGGAACCCTGTCCGCTCCGCCGAGCGTGACCAAGCCGTTATCGACCAGGATCTTACGAGTGGCAGGGTAACTCGAGATCAGCCAGTAAATGCTCATTCGATCGTTTACCTGCTTGCGTCCGAACCAGGACGGAATCGGCGCCGCCAGAGTCATCGCAAGATTGAAACCGAATAACAGGACGGCCGCCAATTCGCTGAAGGCAGAAACGGGAAGAACCGTCCATGCCGAGGCGACAATGCCGCCATAGGCCAAGGGTTCGGAGATGACCCGCAGCGCGCAGCCCGCAGTAACCAGCACAAGTGAGAACCGCATCAGCCGTGCGCTCCATAATTCTCTGCTGTTCAGAAACGACGGCAAGATGCGCGGGCCGATTGAGAAGATCAGCGTTGCGAGGAATCCAACTGTGAAGGCGTGCCGCGACGCGCCGAGCATACCTGGCCGCGACACGCCGAACCCGAGGACCGCGGAGACGGCCAGCCAGACATAGGCGAGTCGCGCGAATTGCGGATAGCGCCTGTATACCCCGGTGGTCTTCGGATTTCCCCTCTTCGGATGAAATACGCGCAAAGACCACAACGCCAGCGCCACAGCGATGGAAGTAGCGGACCCAGCCAGAACAGCCGAATCCAGTGCGAAGCCAACGGCTGCAATGGCTACCAGCCCGAGCGTCAGGTGGATTCCCGTTACGTTTGCCACTGCAGTTCCGAGCAAACCCGGGAAGAACTTGGCGCAGTATCCCACCACCACTGGAAAGCCGAAGGTCCAGACGGCCAACGAGATCAGAATACGGTTCGGCAAGGCCGGCAGGGAGGGCGAACTGAGCGGCCGCATGGTGAGCAGTAATTGCCACCCCAGAAGCAGGAGCAGTGCGGTGAAACCGGCGAAGATCGGGGCCTCCCAAGCCTGACCCTTCCGTTGCTTTGGGCCCGAGGCGGTCACCTGCCAGAGGAACAGCACCGCAACCCCAAGTTCCAGCGCCGAAGAGATACGGAACGCCGCTGGGATCGCGACGTTCTGAACGCCCGCCAGCCATCGAAGCCCCACGCCAACGCTCCACATAACCCACATGATCCAGGCGAGGGGAATGGAGCGGCACGCGGAGCCCCGGAACTTCGGAAAGGTGTATAGCGAAATCCCGATGATGAAAGTCCCAAACCACCCGAAGAACTGGGCGTGCCCATGGGCCTGAATCCATGCCGTCGAAACGGCCGCCATCTCCCGCTGCGAACTGATCCCGACCAGATTCCAGACGCCGAGCACCGTGCCCGGCAAAATCATGAAGAACAGGCCCGAGACAACGTAGGCGGCGAGTAGTCGCGCCAACCTGCGTTCTGGTACCGGATCGGGCAGGGCCGGCTTTTCTGCCGAATCGCGCTCGAACGCGGACCGCCATTGGTCGGGCAAACGGAAAACGTTCACGCCTCATGATCGCTCGCCGGCGCAGTAGCGGTGGTGACCGAAGTCACTGGAGAGAACCAGGGATGGGCCTAGTATGGACCAAGTTTATGAAACTGCGACTGCAAGGCAATTCGCTGCGGCTTCGCTGACACGGTCAGAGGTTGAACGGCTGAGGAACATCGGGCTGGTGGAGGAGTCAGTCGATTTCGGCGGCGGCGAGGTGTTGGCTTACCGGCTGCTGAGCCATCTGGAGCCGGGTGCTGTGCAAGCTCGATTCCGCCAGGGCACCGCGACCGTCTCGGTCGCCACGGAAGTTGCTCAAGCCTGGGCGGCTTCGGAGGAAGTCGGCGTTTATGCGCAATCCGGCGCCCTCGCGATTTCGATTGAAAAGGACTTCCGCTGTCTGACCCGGCCGCTCAACCAGCGGGAACACGACGCCTATCCTCACCCGGGCCAGCCGTCGGAAACGCGATCGTAAGGAGTTGAATTCATGCCCATCGTTATCGGAGCGAAGCGGGAGAGCGATTTCACGGACCCTATCGGAATGCTGGGCGATTGCCACCGCCGCATTGACCGGTTTCTCAACGTGCTGGTGCGCGTCGCCGCAGAGCGGCCACTGTTTTTTGAATATCGATGACGATCTCAGCTTTGCGCAGTGCCTGGGTGAGGCCGCTCGGTTTCGCGGCGCAACTGCTGGTTTTCTCCCGCGACGGGATCACGCTTGGATTTGGGGCCGCGTTTCTGGGGAGCCAATGCCAGGAGGATGAGGGCGTCCCGCTCGCGGCGCCACGTCGTCAACAGAGAAGATTACAAACCTTCGCGGCGGAGTAGCGCTCCGACACCGCCGGAGCCTTTGGCCCGGTCGACCTCGGCCAGAATGCGCTGCTTGTATTCAGCGGTGAAGCGGCGGCGCTTAGCTTGCGCCACGACCTCGGGATCGGGGCGGGGCTTCGCGGCGGCGCCGGCTGGGGAAGGAGCAGGACCCATATGATCGTTCAAGTTGTTCACGAAGAGAATCTTTCTCCGCCCTGCACTGCAATTAAGGAACGAAGAGCGTCTCACCTATGTTGGCACAGAGGGGTAGCGCTGAGAAATGACACTGCGATACTCTGATTTGTGCGCGTGCTGGTTGCGCGCAGAGGTGAAGCGATGCAGGAACCGCTGCCGAATTCGATATCGGCATTTGAAAAGAAGCACCCGGCCGTCTGGGAGGCATTCGCCAAGCTGGGTGAAGCCTGCCATGAAACCGGTCCGCTGGATGAGAAGACCCGCAGGTTGGTCAAACTTGCGATGGCCGTGGGCTTACGCCACGAAGGAGCGGTCCACTCGGCCACGCGGAATGCCTTGCAGTCCGGAGTGGCGCGGGAGGAGATCGAGCACGTCGCGATTCTGGCGATCACTACCATAGGCTGGCCCAGCGCCTACGCGGCAATGACGTGGATTGAGGACGAGATCTCCCATCGCGACGGAAGCCGCTAGCCGGTCACATACGGCACGTGAATTCCACGTAGCCGATATTCAGACATTCCACGATTTCAGGGACGACGAGATCTCCCGCCGGATCCTGATGGAGGAACGGTGGCGTGAACCTGGCCATCATGGCGGCACGGCATCAACTCGCTTCACTGCTTCACTGAACCTGGACGAGATCCGTCGCCTGGGGCCTGAGCCGTTGGACCCAAGGTTTACGTTTTCAGATTTCGCAAGACTGTTCGAGGGCAGAACAGGACGCATCAAGGCGCTCCTCATGAATCCTACATTCATCGCGGGCATCGGCAACATCTACTCCGATGAGATCCTGTATGCGGCCAGAATTCAGCCCCTCGGCCGAGTCGACCAACTGGTCGAGCCAGGGTTGAGCTCCCTTTACCGCTGCATGAGAGCTGTACTGCGGAAGGCCATCAGACTGCGCGGCACGGGGATAGAAGGCTCTCGGGATTCTCCAGCCGGGTACGACAGGGTTCGGATGGTGTACCAGCAAAAACTCTGTCCCAAGGGACACGCGGTACACCGGATCAAGGCCAGCGNNACGTAGTGTACTTGGCGGCGTCAGGTGGTCTGTTTGCGGGAACCAGCGCACGGAGAGCCGGTGCCATAGACAATCCCGCCCCGGGTCACGATCGTTCTACCGCAGGCGCAGTTCAAGGTATGCTCTTCCTTGGTGGCTATTTCGTTTCGCATAAACACCCACTTTTTCCCGCATTCACAGATATAAGCCATCGCGTGGTGGACCGAGGCCTGCTGGAGAGCAAGCGGACCTGCACGGGGTGATCGCCTTCGCGCAATCATGTTCTTACTGTGGTCCCGACGGCCACCGCTTGGCAATGATCTGTTTGTCATGGGAATCAACACTTTTGTACTGGGTACACGTTGGGGTAACGGGCTCAGCTCAGAAAGCCAGTGCTTTTTCAGCCCCCAGCCGCAGGCCGGCGACCGAAGGCAGTACAGCCAACTCGAGATTCGGAGCCGAAGGCACGAACGTGTCCTTGGCTGCAACCCGCACCACCGGCCCATCCAGTGAACCGATGCAGTTTTCCGCGATGCGCGCTGCCACTTCCGCGCCGAAGCCGGCAGTGAGCGTATCTTCGTGGGCGATCATGACGCGGCTCGTCTTGCGCACGCTCTGGTAGATGAGCTCTTCGTCCAGAGGCACGATGGAGCGCAGGTCAATGACCTCCAGGGATACGCCATCCTTCTCCATTTGGCGCGCCAGCTCCATGGCCATGTAGACAGTGCTGCCCCACGTCACGACGGTCAGGTCCTTGCCTTCCCGCCGGATCACCCCCTTGCCGAATGGCACGATGTAGTCGGCATCCGGTTCGGGAGTCTTGGCTTGAACACGCCGGTAGAGACCCTTATGTTCCAGGAAGATCACGGGGTCTTTGGACCGCGCAGCGGCTTTGATGAGCCCTTTGGCGTCTTCCGCGCAACTGGGGTACACCACGTACCAGCCCGGAATATGCGCGAAGAAAGACTCTACGTTCGCGGAATGCCAAGGGCCACCTTTGATATATCCGCCCACTGCGATGCGCACCACCACGGGGCATTCCCATTCGCCCTGACTGCGCCACCGGACGGTGGGAATCTCGTCGCGAAGTTGCAAGGCCGCCGGCCAGAGGTAATCGGCGAACTGCATCTCGACAATCGGTTTGTAGCCGCCGATCGCCATCCCCGCAGCTACGCCCGCAATACTGGCCTCAGCCAGTGGCGAGTTGAAGACGCGGCCGGGAAAGGCGGTGCTCAACCCGCGGGTGACGCCAAACACGCCACCTTTGGGGTCCGCCACATCTTCACCCCACATCACGATTCTTGGATTGCGCTCCATTTCCTCCCGCAAGCCGTGGTTGATAGCATCGATCATCGTGACTTCCTGGCCGGGCAGGTAGCACGGTGGCTGGGGCTCTCCCAGCAACGCGGGTTCATTGGAATAGATGTGAGCCATGACGGTGGATTCATCGGGCTGCGGATAGCGATCCGCCTCATCCGCGGCACGATCTACCTCGGCCTTAAGTTCCGCACGCAGCGAGGCCACTGCTTCATCTGTTACGACACCGTTCCGCAACAGGTACCGTTCGGTCTGGAGGATCGGATCGCGATCGGTGATCGCCTGCAACTCGGTTTCGCCACGATACTTACGCTGGTCATCCGATGAGGAGTGGGGATCAAGCCGAACAACCATCGCTTCCACCAGTGCGGGGCCTGCCCCGTGCCGCATCGCCTCAATCACCGGCGGCAGCTCTTCATAGAGGTGCTCGAACCAGGTGCCATCCAGGCGCAGCGCAGGCATGCCAAAACCCTGAGCGATTCGGTGCACCTCGGACCCCGTCTGGCAGATCTGGGGCACGCTAATCGCGTAATCGTTATTCTGCACCGTAAACAGCACCGGCAGTTTCTCACGTGAAGCCCAATTCAACGCTTCGAAGAACTCACCTTCACTAGTGGCGCCCTCCCCGGAAGAGACGTATACCACCTCGTCGCCGCCGTCCGCTTTGACTGCACGGGCCATTCCCACGGCGTTTAGATACTGCGTGCCGGTTACCGCCGTTGGAGCCACCAGCCGTAGTTTGCGGGAAGACCACTGCTCCGGCATGTTGCGGCCGTTGGAGTTTGGATCGCCCTCGCGCCCCAACATGCCGAGGAAGATGTCCTTGATGGGCATGCCCAGTCCCACCGCGACGGCTTTCGATCGGTAGTAGGTGAAGAACCAGTCGTGACAAGGCTTCAGCAACATCGTCATGCCGATCTGGAGTTTCTCATGGCCGCGCGTGGACGCCTGAAAACCGCACTTGCCCTGACGCACAAATGCCTTCATCCGCTCTTCGATGTAGAAGACCGTCAGCATCTTGCGGTAGAGTTCCAATGTCACCGGATGCGGAACGATCACGTTATCAGTGAGTTGCAGCCTCTGAGTGGATGTTTCCATTTGTATCTCAGCCTCTTTAATTCGATCATAGAGCACTCCGAGAGGATTGCCAGTGACAGGAGTCACACCACCATAGGATGCGCCGGAAGTGCCGCTGCAGTCACAAGTGGACGGACGACAGAGCGCCGGGGGCAGAAGATGCTCTATTCCTGCTATGCCTGAACCCACGGGATTCAGGTGAACGCAATCACGTGAGCGAGAGGGATGGGTTCCACGAACTGACGAGGATCCACAAAAGCCATCCCAGCAGCAGCATCTCAGCGATGTCCCAAACAGCGACTGCCCAAATTGCCCCGATCTTGCCATCGCCTGAGGCAACGTCGCCGCTAGCGCCCACTGGTCGAAGCGGCCTGACACTTCACCGAAGGCCAGACCTCCCCAGTGACAGACGGCTGCGAAAACCAGAAGTGCCCGAAGCATAGTGTTTGCAGTGAAGTACAGGTAAGGAAGGACCAGAAGGTAGTAGAATGCTTCAACCCTGATCGCCCGCCGCAATCTGCGTGCTTCAGCCACTGGCTTGGATCCGAAGCGGAGAAGTGTGGCCATGGCCAACGCGGTCCGCCACTCGGCCACATGAATCATCAACATGAACACAGTTACGAGGAACACCGCAGCCAGGTATCCGGTCATTTCCAGCGAAGCGCCCACTCAAGTTCCAATTCCACTTTTGATGATGGCTTCGACGTACGCCTCGCGAGATGCCCCTTCGCTGAGATCAATGGCCACGACTGGCCGGCACCGTCTCCTGCCAAGATTGAGAGACGAAGACGGCAGGACGGCGACAGTCTCTAAACTTCCCGAAAACGACCTGGGGAATACTAGTGGCCCCTTTGGTCACC
>PKXI01000077.1 GCA_003133425.1 Acidobacteriaceae bacterium | reverse complement strand
TAAAGATGAGGCCGTCCCACAAAATGTTGAGGACGATTGGATCACAAACTTTTTCGATAAATCCAGAATAGTTTCAGACGCGGATATGCAGCAATTATGGGCCAAAGTTCTCGCGGGCGAATCAAACACGCCGGGGACCTTTTCGCGAAGGACTGTGAACTTACTACCTGACCTAGATAAACACGATGCAGAGTTGTTTAAAACGCTGTGCGGCTTCGGATGGACCATTGGAGGACTAATCCCGCTAGTGTTTGATTCCGAAATTGATCTTTACAACCGTCATGGGGTTAACTTCGAGACGCTGTCGCATCTTGAATCGCTTGGGCTCATCCAATTCGGATCCCTTGCAGGGTATCAATTCAGCGGAACATGGAAGAACTTGGCGGTCTCCTATTACGGAAGGCCCGTGGTGCTTACATTCCCAGGCGAAGGAAAAAGCACGCTGGCTACTGGCAAGGTGCTCCTAACAAAGGCCGGAAAGGAACTCGCAACCGTTTGTGGATCGAAGCCAGTTGAAGGTTTCTTTGAGTTCGTTTGTGAGCAGTGGAGACATCAATCTCTGATACCTAAGACAGATCCTGAATCAGATAGTGAGTTGGCCAACTGAGCAGGGATCTGGCCCACGTCCGAAGAGTACAAGAATGGCGGGTGGCCCACATCTCGATTGCGAGATGTTGGGAGCTCAAATGGAGTTCAAAATGATGCATGACGATGAAATTTCGGACTGGGATGGTCCCCCGAAAAAGGAGCCGCCACCCAGTAAGACTGTCAAGCAATCATTACTGGCGATAGCAGTAGCGCTGGGGCTAGGCGCAATTGTGATCTTAATGCTCCAAATTCATTACTTAGTTTCTGAGGTTGGATATCTTGTTTGGGTGGCAGTAACAATTGCCCCTAGTTTTCTCGTGGCCTACCAAGTCAACAAAATGATGGCTGGATACCATAACTGGGCTCGTCTAATCGTAGCAGTAATAATTTTCTTCTCCGTGGCTGTATTTATTGCTGCCACACTGGATGGGCACCATTTGGGCAGGCATGGAGTGGCGGATGATGATTGAGCATTTTCAAGGTTCCGCGGGCGGCCCAGGTCCCAATACCAGCGACCAACAAATCGGCGTGCCCCAGGTCCGGATTTTCGGACCTGGGAGGGATCTCATTCCCCCACCACATCCTTGGGTCAACCTCACCGGGAAATTGTATCCTCAACCCCATGACGGAGAGGCTCGTTCGTTACCAGCAAGCCGGTGACATGCACTTTCTCACCTTCAGTTGTTACCACCGTCTCCCCTATCTCGCCTCACCCAAAGCCAGAAACCGCTTCGAAGACGCGCTGGAACGTATCCGGAAAAAGTACAGCTTTGTAGTCGCCGGATACGTGGTGATGCCGGAGCACGTTCATATGCTGGTCAATGAGCCGGGACAGTCCACCCCTGACCAAGCCATCAAGGCAATCAAGCTCTCTGTCACCTTACGGCGGCGCGAGCGCCCGTTCTGGCAGGCCCGCTACTACGACTTCAATGTCTTCACAGAAGACAAGCGCGTCGAGAAGCTCCGCTACATGCATCGCAATCTCGTGGTTCGCGGCCTGGTCGAGAAGCCGGAGGACTGGGCGTGGTCAAGCTTCCGCCATTACTCCGCAGGAGTGGAAGGAACCGTGGAGACCGAGTCCTTTTGGACCGGCTGGCGTCGGGAGTACGGGGACATTCCCTCCCAGGTCCGAGAATCCGGACCTGGGGCACCCTGCACCCTGCTGCCATCACGACAAGAGGACGTCCTCTTAACGGAGCTAGATTCGATCGCGCATGGGTCTCAGCTATGTAGCCTTCCCGGCGCACCCAGCGTGGCCGCAAAGACAGACGATCTCCAATTTCTTTGCGATTCCCTCGCAGTGAGCACTGCAATATTTGCTCTTCTCAGACGCAGGACAACTGCAGGCAGCATTCGCGCATTTCTTTGGATGATCCATAAGCCTCCTTCATGTCTGTGCTCGGAGCCGTTTGTTCCTCGCACACGTACGTACGATGCCAAAATCAAAAGAAAAGATTGCAGCCGTGGTGCTCCATTTTTTCGTGCGTTTTGCGAAGGTGTGAGAGATTACGAAACTTCGCACGCCCGTTCCTCATTTCGGGATTCGTTTCGCGGCTGGGGACTACGATTGAATCGATGCCTCTCGCCTCACCCGAAGCAAGAAATCTCGTTGAAGACGTGCTGGAACGTATCCGGAAAAAGTACAAGTTTTTCGTCGCCGGATAGGTGGTGATGCCGGAGCACGTTCATATGCTGGTCAATGAGCCGGGACAGTCCACCCTTGACCAAGCCATCAAGGCATTCAAGCACTCCGTCACATTCCGGGACGCCATCCCATTAGAGCGACTACCATTGAATCAATGCCTCCTGCAGTTTTGGAACACCAGCCCGTGATTACGGAGGGCGCAGTCACGTCCGCGGACGGAACCCGGATCGGCTATCGCCGTCTTGGTAGCGGGCCGGCGCTGGTTTTTGTTCACGGCAGCGTCTCTACCCACACGGACTGGATGCGCGTTGCCAAGCTGCTGGCACCGCGCTATACCTGCTATGCGATGGACCGGCGCGGGCGCGCGCGCAGCGGCAACGGCCGCTCGCCCTACTTGCTTGAGCGCGAGTATGAAGATGTTGCTGCCGTCATGGCTGGGGCGGGGCCGGTTGCTGCACTCATCGGCCACTCCTACGGAGCCATCTGCGCGCTCGGCGCCGCGCTGCGGCATCCCGTTCCGCGGCTTGTGGTCTATGAGCCGCCGCTGCCGACGGGGGGCCCCATCGCTGGGGAGTTCCTCGATCCCTACAGGCGAGCCATAAGCGAGGGCGATCTCGACCTCGCGCTCGAAATTGGCCTCAGCCGCTTCACGCGTCTTCCCGCCGAGGCAATTCTGGCGATGCGCGTCTCCAAGGCGTGGCCTCGGCTGCGGACTCTGGTCGCCAGTTGGATTCGAGAACTGGAGGCCATGGACACGCTCGATCCCAGCGTCGATCGCTATGCCGCTCTCGATTGTCCGGTGCTGATGCTGGTTGGCAGCCGCAGTCCTGAGCATCCGCTGCGCGATGCCTCGCGCGCGCTCGCTGCGGTTCTGCCCGGTGCGCGCGTTGAAACGATTGAAGGCCAGGGCCATATGGCCACGCGCAATGCTCCCGAGCAAGTTGCCAGGCTGATTGAAAGTTTTCTCAACACTTAAAGCAGATCGCATGTACTGACGCCGGATTTCCAGGCTGGGGCTATGCCGAGCAAAGCGGAATGGTCTACGACGGTGGGTCGAGGT
>PKXI01000452.1 GCA_003133425.1 Acidobacteriaceae bacterium | reverse complement strand
TCACACGGTCAGAGACCTAGTGCCTGGCGCCAGTTACACGCCGGGAGGCCAGGGCACAATTACCGGCGGAGGATCTCTTCGCGCTTCGGTCGTAAATGTGCAGATCAACGGGACCGGATTCATCTGGAATGGCTGGTTGATGGATGGCGCAGATATAACCGAATATGAGCAGGGCGGAACCAACGTCCAGCCCAACGTAGACGCACTTTCTGAATTCAAGGTCTTTACGTCCAACATGCCGGCGGAGTATGGACACACTCCCAACGTAGTAAGTGTCAACATGAAAAGTGGCACCAACGAGTTACACGGTACAGTCTATGAATTCATCCGCAACGATATCATCGACGCCCACAATTACTTTGCGGTCACATCGAAGAACGTTCTGAAGCGGAACCAGTTTGGCGGCACTGCCGGCGGACCGATCAGGAAAGATAAGATGTTCTACTTTGTCGATCTCGAGGCCTCGCGACAGACGCAAGGGATAACTTTCGCGGATATCGTACCAACAGATTCCATGCGCACTGGGCAATTCAGCAAGACAATCAAGAACCCATTCACCGGCACCGCTTTCGCTGGCAACCTGATTCCTCAGGGCCTCATCTCCCCCCAAGCCACATTCTTCCTGCCGTATATGCCGACGCAGAGTCAGTCAAACTTCAACGCTTCGCAGGGGTTGAATATTGTAAAGAGCGACCTCAAAATCGATACCGCGCTCTCAGCCACCGACCATCTGTTCGGGCGCTATTCCATTGCCGATAATCAGGAGACCGATCCTAATCAATTCCCTGCCCTAAAAACTCAGTCGTTGACAAGCAGAGCGCAGAATTTTGCTTTCAGTGAGACACACCTCTTCGGAGCCCACTGGCTAAACGAAGCGCGAGCTTCCTACTATCGGGATTATTTTCTTTTCAGCGCCATCCTTGCCGGCACTAACTATGTTAAGAATGCAGGCATTCAGGGTTACGATGTGGTACAAGTAAGCCCGAGTTTTCCTTATATTACTCTTTCGGGTTATTCGGCCTTCAATGGTTCAGGTAACGGCAACAACCCGAAGTCGAATCGAATTCGCACCTGGCAATATGCCGACAGTTTGAATTACACAAAGGGCAAGCATGATTTGAAATTTGGCGGCCAGATGTGGGTGCAAAGACACAGCTTCTTCAATGGCCAGTCTCAGGAGGGAGTGTTTGGCTTCACCACTCAATTCACAGGAGATGCTTTTGCCGATTTCCTGCTTGGCCTTCCTGCAACGATCACTCGTTCATATCCTCTTACTCTTTATGGAAATCAGGCGATTCAATGGGCGGCCTTCATCCAGGACAATTACCGCGTGCGGAGCGACCTGACATTGAACCTGGGCTTTCGTTGGGAGTACGATCCGTTCTTCAGGGGAGTCAACTCGCAGACTTCTGCATTCGAGCCGTCTACGACTACAGGCTTCAACAATTCGGCAAAAGGCCTGGTGATTGTTCCAACCAACAGTTCGGGAACGCTACTCGATCCAAATGCGCAGCCGGAGACTTCGCAGCTTATGCCGCTCTTCAGCGACAGAATTGAGGGAACCTCAGCCCTTCATCTGCCCGAATCCATACGGAAGACGGGTCCGGGGCTATATGTTCCGCGTGTCGGGCTTGCGTGACGTCCTGGCGGGAACAATCGAACGGTTGTTCGCGCAGCGTACGGCCTTTTCCCGATATTTCTGGATACCAACATGTCGCTTCAATGGGCTCACGTGCCTCCGATTATGATCCAGCAGAACATTACCAATCCAGCCGCAGCACCCATCTTCATCAACTCTGCCGCGACGGGGGAGTTTTATTGGTCCAATCCTTTCCAGTGGGTAGGATCGTCCCTGGTCGCTGCCAATCCAAATCCGGGCTCGCCTTGCACAGGCTCGAACTGGGCCGGTGGCGTAGGGCCAGCCTTGTCCAGCTGTCAACAACCGGCAATCTCTTCGGCTCCGGTTAGCATGAATCACACTTTGATGTATCAATACAGCTTCGCAGTCGAGAGACAGCTTTTGAAGGACATGTCGCTTAACCTCGGTTACTCCGGAAATCGGACCATCCATAACCAACTGATCAGCGTTCCTGAAAATGTTCCGACGCCGGGTCCAGGCAATGTTCAGAGCCGCAGGCCTTTTCCGCAGTGGGGCACGGCATCCATAGGATTGAGCAATGGGGATGCGAACTATAACGCGCTCCAGGTAACACTGGAAAAGAGAATGGGCTCGGGAGTTTACGCACTCGTTTCCTACACGCGGGCCAAGTGCCTGGATAATGGCTCAGTGGAAGGCGCGCCGCCGACGCTGACTCTTCTGGGGCAGAATTACGGGCTGTGCAGCTACGACATCACCAACAACCTGACCATCAGCTCTGTCTATCAGCTTCCGTTTGGAAAGGGCCGCGCTTTTTTGAATAGAAGCGGAGTGGTCAACGCGCTGGTCGGTGGATGGGAGCTTGCCGGTATCTTCACGGACCGCACCGGTCAGCCCTTCACGCCGACCCTCTCGAGCGACGTTGCGAATACGGGCGTCTCCGGTCAATGGCCGAACCGCATCGCAAGCGGCAAGCTCTCGAGCCCCACGCCGGCCAAGTGGTTCGACCCAACAGCGTTCACATCCCCGACGCAATATACCTATGGCAATTCAAGACGGGACATCTTGCGCGCCGATGGATTGGTTACCGTTGATGCCACTTTGAAAAGAACCTTTGCGTTGGGCGACTCAAAGACCAGACGGTTCGAGATTCGTTTTGAGAGCTTCAATCTGGCCAATCACCCAACTTTCTCTGCTCCCAATGCAACCATAGGATCTTCTTCGGCCGGTAAGGTTACAAGTACTCTCAATGCAAATCGCATCTTCCAAGCAGCAGTGAAGATTGACTTCTAGGGAAGGAATATCATGTCGGGAATCGATCGTCGAAGATTTCTAGCCGGTGCAGGCTCCGCTGTTGCTGCATTGGGAACGGGCTTTGCACAGCCTCTCAGCGGGCTTCATGCTGCGCCGGATCCAGCGCAGGGTGCCGTGCAGGCAGCGGCGGCAAGCAGCTTGCCTGATAAACCTGTCATCGGCATTCAGATTGACGCTGTCTCCTTTCTCGATGAAGGCACTGAGAAGGTGTTGGACATTCTCCAGGAAAAGGGCGGAGTCAACGCCCTTTTCATGGGGACATTCAGTTACGGTACCGGCATAACCGGCAGGCAGCTTAAAGGTCACCCGTTTCCGGATCACGGGGTTCTGCAGGATCAGGACTTCTCCAAGGGACATGGCGGCGTTTACGCCACGCCCCATTTGCAGTACTACAAAGACACTGCGCTCAAGCCGGTGAAGGCGCCGGATTACGGGAATGTTGATTGTCTTGAGTTGGTGATTCCCGCCGCAAAGAAACGCGGAATGAAAGTCTACGCGTGGAGCGAGGACGTTTTCGGCTCGACCATTCCTGGTATAGAGAAATTCCAGGAGCGTGATCTCTATGGACAGAATGCGCAGACCGTCTGCTTTAACAATCCGGACACCCATAAATTCTGGCTGGCATTGCAGGAAGACTTGGTCAAGTCGTATGACATAGACGGCATCATGTGGGGCTCCGAACGGTATGGAGCATTCGGAAACATGGTGGAGTCTGTGCACAACCGCAATGGAAATGATCCGGCGCGCGTGACTTGCTTCTGCCAGTTCTGCCAGGAAAAGGCAAAGTCAAGGGGCGTGAACGTCGAGCGTGCCTTCGAGGGATTTCACGCGCTTGAGAAGTGGGTAAAGAGTTGTCGGGGGGGCAAGAGGCCGAACGACGGTTACTACGTCACCCTCTGGCGCATCCTGTTCCGGTATCCGGAGGTTCTGGCCTGGGAGACGATGTGGAACGACAGCGTTCACGAGACCTATGAAGCGATCTACAAGCAGACGAAGGCAATCCGTCCGGAAGCAAAGGTGGGTTGGCATGTTTGGCATGCTCTGAGTTTTAGTTCTTTCTTCCGCGCACAGACTGACCTGGCTGAGATCGGCAAATACTCCGACTTCATGAAGATTACGGTTTACAACAACTTGGGCGGCACGCGGATGGAAACCTACATCACCAGTGCGAGCAAGACAATCTACGGCGATATGCCCATCGACGAAGCGTTGCAATTTGAATATCGGATAATGAATCTGAGAGAACGAGGCTACGAAGAACTTCCATACACGGGCCTTTCCGCGGATTATGTCTATCGCGAAACTAAGCGCGCGGTCGAAGATGTCAAAGGTACAAACGCTCAGATCTGGCCGGGGCTCGACGTCGATATTGCAAACGTGGATCTTCAATTTAGCCGGCCCAGTCCACCGGTTGTAAACGAATGCACAAAGGCGTGCTTTCGCGGAGGTGCCAAAGGATTGGTCATCTCACGCAAATATTCTGAGATGAAGCTGGCAAACTTGGCGGCTGTAGGTGACGCACTTCGCGAGATAGGAATCGTTTGATGCTTCACCGGGCTTTCTTACAACAACATTTGATGCTGGGAACGCTATGACCTCCGCCTCGTTGGAACTGCCCCTGGCGGGGGTTATCGACATCCACTGTCACTGCGGTCCAGACAGCCTTGCCCGGACTATTGACGCGTTGGATCTCGCGCGTCTTGCAAAGGCACAGGGAATGCGCGGAATTGTTCTCAAGAACCAATTTGAACCGACGGCGGATCTTGCGTATCTGGTTCGTAAAGTGGTGACTGGGATCGAGATATTTGGCGGCGTTGCTCTCAATCTCCCAGTGGGCGGCATGAATCCTCATGCGGTCGATCATATGGCGAGGGTCACTGGGGGGCGGGGCGTTTTGTTTGGATGGGATCGTTTGACACTGAAGCGCAGGTCCTCTACTCCAAACAGTCTCGACCGTTTGTGTCTGTATCATGCAACGGCGAACTTCTGCCGGAGGTGAAGAATGTATTGGATGTAATCGCTCGCCATGACCTGATTCTGGAAACAGGGCATTCAACCTCAGAAGAAGTTCTCTTGCTGATTCAGGAAGCACATCGACATGGTGTTCGTCAGATCGTAGTCACTCATGCCATGATTGCTCCAATTCATATGCAAATAAGTCAGATGAAGGAAGCAGCATCCAACGGAGCTTGGATTGAATTCGTTTATAACGGACTTATCGGTCCTTTCAAGGAGTTCGAATTCTCCGATTACGCCCAGGCGATTCGCGCTGTGGGCATTGATAAGTGTGTACTTTCGAGCGATATGGGGCATCCGGCAAATCCGCCGCATCCGGACGGCCTGCTTTCGTTCTTCGAAGGACTTCAAAGAGAAGGCTTGACCCCTGCTGAAATTGAAGTGATGTCGAAGAGAAATCCCGCCCTGATTCTGGGCCTTGACTAAACCTAAGTTGGAGAGGAATCACCATGGACAGAAGAACATTCATTCAAAGCGCATCCGCTGCGGCCTTGGCAACGGCAGTACCGGCTTCGCACGCTGCAGCCGCTCCAGTAACCTCAAAGATGATCGGACTCCAGGTGGGAGCTGTGTCCTTCGTCGACGAAGGGGTCGAGAAGGCATTAGACGAATTTCAACAGGATGCTGCAATCAACACTTTGTTCGTTGCAACTTTCACTTATGGACGCGGAATCGCGGGACGCCAGGTGCCGGGCCAGCCGCTTCCCGATCACGGCAAGCAGGCCTACGACACAGACACGTTCCATGGCGGGTGCTTCACGGAGGTGAATCCGAAGTACTTTTCCGATACGGTCTTCAAGGACTTTCGCGCGCCTGACTTTGGCAACTACGACGTGCTGAAAGAGGTGCTACCCTCTGCCCGCAAGCGCGGAATGAAGACCATTTGCTGGTTCGAGGATGTATTCCTTAAGGGCTTGCCCAATATTCAGCAACTCGAAGAGAAGGAACTATCCGGCGACGACGCCGTTACGCTCTGTTTTAACAATCCGAACTATCGTAACTGGCTTCTCGGCATGTCGGAGAACTGGGCGCGGACTTACGATATTGACGGCATCATGTGGGGATCGGAACGCCAGGGCGCCTTCTCTAACATGCTCGGCGCCAGTCATGGCCGCGCAGAAGGCGGCCATGTTACTTGCTTCTGCCAGTACTGCGTAGCCAAGGCCAAATCGCGCGGTATCGATCCGGATCGTGCTCGCCAAGGCTTCCTCGAATTGCAGAAATTCGTGGCTGCGTCGCATCAAGGCAAGCGCCCGGTCGACGGCTACTATGTCGCGATGTGGCGCCTCATGCTGCGCTATCCGGAGTTGCTCGCTTGGGAGATGCTGTGGACCGACAGTCTCCGGGAGACTTATGCCGCAATCTATGAAAAGATCAAGTCGGTCAAGCCTTCTATCCAGGTTGGCTGGCACATTTGGCATAACAACTCCTTCAATCCCATTTATCGTGCCGAGCAGGACCTCGCTGCCATCGCACCTCATTCCGACTTTCTCAAGATCGTCATCTACCACAACTGCGGCGGCGAACGCATGGCTGATTATGTCAACAACGTAGGTTCATCCATGTTTGGGGATATTCCCAAACAGGAACTGCTCGACTTCCATTACCGCGTGTTGGATTACCAGGAAAGAGGCCTTGCAGAAATTCCATTTACCGGCTTCTCCGCCGACTATGTTTACCGCGAGACAAAACGCGCGCGCACAGGACTCGAGGGGACCAAGACTCTCCTGTGGCCTGGAATCGACATCGATATTCCTACAGCTGAAAACCACAGCAAGTGCACGCCTGGCGGCACCGAAGACGCTGTCCTAGCTGCATTCCACGGCGGGGCCGACGGCGTTCTCATCTCACGCAAATACTCTGAGATGAAGTTGGCCAATCTCAAAGCCGTAGGTTCTGCGGTTCAAAAGTTAAGTCTCGCATAGGTTACGTTTCGCTCAACATGAGTCCGATAGTATCTTTTGCCTACATCTGGAAAGCTGGAGTGAGTTTGAAGCCTTACGCTTCAGCTTTCTGGGTGATTGGGCTCTCTCCTCTCATCGGTATTCTATGGTCGCCTCTGCCAAGGCTCTTCGAAACCCACCATCGACAAGTGATCGGTGGGTAGGCTCGTTCGTATGTGCATTTTCGGGTTGGGCTCTCGACGGGTTCGATTTCTTCCTTGTAGTCTTCAGCCTCACGGCCATCGGCCATAGCTTCGCCAAAGACGACAAAACGGTCGCGCTTGCGCTTACGGCAACATTGGCGCTCCGGCCCGTCGGGGCCATTATATTTGGCCTCATTGCCGACCGCTATGGCCGACGGCTTCCCCTCACGATCAACTTGCTCGCGTTCGCCGTCGTAGAAATCTTCACTGGTCTCTCCCACACATTCGGTCAATTCATTCTCATTCGCGCTGTCTTCGGAATCGTCATGGGCGGTCAATGGGGAGTTGGCGCCTCGCTGGCCATGGAGAAGGTTCCCACTCGTCTGCGCGGCGTATTCTCGGGATTGCTTCAGGAGGGCTACGCCATCGGTTACCTCTTCGCGGCAGCCTCCTATTTTCTCTTATACGACCGATTCTCCTGGCGTCCACTCTTCTTCCTAGGGCCGCTGCCCGCCCTGGCCGCTGCGGTGTTTGTTGCTTTCAACGTCAGCGAGTCTGCCGTATGGAAGCGCACGCATCAAAAGAACTGGCGTGCCCTTTGGAGTACGCTTATCCTGTACTGGAAACTCCTGGCCTACGTCACGCTCTTCATGATGACCATGCACATGACTTCTCATGGCACCCAGGACCTGTATCCAACTTTTCTCGAGCGCCAGTGGGGAATCGCTGCCAAAGGACGAGCTTTCCTGTCCGCGCTTTCCATGGCTGGTGGCATAGCGGGCGCACTGTCAGTCAGTGCGCTCTCTGACAAGTTCGGTCGCCGCCGGTCAATCGTGCTGGCCCTCATCGGTGGGCTCTGCGTCATTCCCATGTGGGCGTTCTCGCATTCGCTTTCTCTCCTCATCGCCGGTGCAATCCTCATTCAGTTTTTCGTACAGGGCGCCTGGGGAGTGTTGCCCGCTCACTTGTCCGAACTTTCTCCCGAATCGATCCGGGGATCGTTGCCCGGTTTGGGAAATCAAATTGGAGTCTTGCTGGCTAGCGCGGTCGTTTATCTTGAGGCGGCGTTTGTTCGCAATGGCCGCTACTCTGACGCGTTGGCTGGCACCGCCGCTGTCGTCTTTGTTCTGGCAATCCTGATGACCATGCTCGGCAACGAACGGCGTGGAGCAGTGTTTGGAGAAGCCCCCTGATGTGCGATAACCCATACCTTTTGACACGGCCGAATCGGTAGATCCGGCCGTTGATTTGATTGGATTTATTGGGTGAGTTTTCAGACCCCTTTTGTCACAGAGTAAAGGAGGCTGGTCCAGGCTGATTTATCGAGCGCTTCCATAACTTGCGCTTGTGCCGGCGGCATTCGGAGCACACGTTGCACCGTGGCCGTGGAGATCCGATGGCCTTTCGCGATCTGGCGAAGGCTCTGGCCATGCTCGCGGTCTCGTTAGATGGCGGCGTTATCTAGGACCAGCGGATCGCCGGTATGCCCGTCTGCCTGGTGAGGGCTATGCAGCATTTCATCCAGAACTGAAAGACGTCAACCCAGAAGATTATCCAGACATCCACAAGCTGGCCATCCTGGCCGATGTGGCTCCCTACTCACGTGAGTACAACACCTACCGGCAGAAGATCTGCAGACAGGCACAGGGCAACACCGAACTCGAGATCAAGTACGAGAAGATCCTGGCACGGGTGAAGAAGACGCGTGAGTTTGTCATCCGCATGACCGACCGGTATTACACCGAGCCGGTGGATGAGATTTCAGGCACCCTTGAATCGGCATCTGCCGGAGGAATCACACTCAAGGAATAGGTGTCTCCGTCCTGCCGGAAACACAACACCTCGCGCGCCCGCGCCAGAAGCTCCCTGCCTCCGCTCACATGCTCACCGCCAGCCAGGAAAGGGCGCTTCATGAATCACGCTCCTGCCGGCTCTCCATGACCCACTCTCTCCATCGGTCCACTACGACCTATTCAAGTTGTCGGGCATAGACGCGGCTTGCGCCGCGTTCACGATCTCTCGAAGATTTCCTGAATCGGTTTGTGTCGGGGTTGAAACCCCGACCTACCAGCCCGTAAGCTCCAGTTCGAGGGTGGTTGAGATTCGTGATTTTCCAGGTCTCAGAATTGAGACCTCGGGCACCCGACACCCGGCGGCGCCTCGAAATGATTCGGGGGCATGCCGGGTGACCGGTATGCCGCCGATTGCAATCTTTCAAATTGTGCGGGGCATGTGGCGCCCGGCGCCCCATCCTCTTATCAAATTAATGCTGTCCAATTCAGTTCGACATGCACCCTCAATGAGGCCTCCTGTAATAGCGGTTGGGCGCACCGGGCGTGGGAGCGCCGCTTTCGACTGGCGCACCGCTGGCATGCGCCTGGGTCAGTGCGACGGTGAGCGTAATGCCGCTACCGGAGACCTGTGCATCGGCCGCGTGCGCAAGAGTGAGCGGCGCAGCGACGGTGATTGTGGCGCCGCCTCTGCTGAATGCGACGGAGTCGACAACCGCCGTCTCATGGTTTGCACCACTGTCAATGGTGATCGTCTGGCCAGCGCTAAAGCCTGTCACGCTTAAGACACGAATCGCGGTCGCGCCCACGTTGGTTGCGGCGGTCGCCGTGGTGGCACCCGACGTGCCAACCGTTGCGATGACGGCGGACTCGCGGCTCGCGCCAGTATCAATCGTGATCGTCTGGCCGGCGGCAAAGTCTGTCACGTTTGGGACTTTGATATTGGTTGCGCCGGCGGCCGAACCGTTTGCCAGGGTGGTGGCGGGTTGCGTCAGGAAATCGGTGCAGTTGCTGTCCGTATCGATGCCGTCAGGAAAGCGGCCCGCGCTCATATTGGACGCGGGGGCAGCCGAAGCGAACGGCCCAAAGCCACTCACCAGGCCGGGCGCAGTCACGCGGCACCCGCTCTGCTCCAATCCGGAAGTGGCCTGGTAACCCTCGCCGGCCCATGGGTCGACGAGGCCGCCGTAGTTGAGGCTGTCGACAACCAGTCCAGCAGCGTCCCGCAGCACCATGTTACCGGCGTTAATGGAGATGGTGCGGTCCCCAAAGGTGAGGGCGTTGGTGGAGAAGGCAGGTCCCCCAAACCACTGGTTGGGTACGGGCATCCCCTGGTAGCCCGCTGTCGTGACCGTGGCGTCACGCACAACCGCGTTGATCGCGTGGCCGTTGGCGAGTGGGCTGTCGAGCGTAATGCCGGTGCCCAGCGCCTGGACGGGCTCGTTGCTCGAGTGCGCAAAAGCCGTCGCCGGCTCGAAGCTGATCCCCGTTCCTCGATCGGCGAAGGGAAGGTTGGCAGCATGGTTGAATTGTAATGGGGCGGCCAGATCAAGGCCCGTGCCCGGAACGACCACACCCTCTGAGTTGCCATGTGCCTTGGAGAGGGCCGGTGTAAAGTCCATGCCGGTGCCGGTTGGACCCCCGGTGCCGACAGTGGTGATAGTGACCGTTTCCCGGTTCGCGGGAGTGCCAACTGTCAGTTTGTCGCCCACTGCGAAACCAGTCACGCTGCGGACTTTGATATTGGTCGCGCCGGCGCTCGCATCAGCCGCGAGGTTCGTGCGGCTGGACTGCGTGCCGACATGCGTGACCGTGACAGTCTCGATCCCGTGGCCGACGCTGTCAATATCCAACCTGATCTTGTCACCGACCGAGATGTCGGCGACCGAAGTCACCTTGATGTTGGACGCGCCTGCTGCCGCGTCCGCCCCCAGAAAGGCTTGCGTGCCCCTCTTGCCGACCGCGGTCACCGTGGCCACCTCATACTGCTCCTGGGCCTTTGCAACGGTGGGATAGGTGGCGCCATAGCCGATGGCGATCTTCTCGCCGACCACGATGCCGGATGCGTTCGTGACGGGCACGTTGGCCGAGCCGACGGGGATGGTGATTACCGGACCATCAGGGACAGGTTGCCACACCGTAGTATTGTTGCTGGCCGCCGTCCCGACGCTTACGATCTTGCGCGTCTCCACGCTTGAGCCGGTGTCGATGCTGATCGTATCGCCAGCAGCCATGCCGGTCGCGCTCCTGACGTTGATGGTGGTATCGCCCGCGCGCGCAGGCACTGCCAGCCCGGAGTTGGAGAGACCGAACAGGTAGAAGCCGCCAGCCGCGAGCTTCGTCCCCGCCGGGATTTTCACTGCCGAGAAAATTGCCTGTTGCGTCGGGTGCTCGGTCAGCGCCCAGTTGGAGATGTCGACACTACTGCTGCCTGCGTTGTACAGCTCGATGAACGAGTCCGTGGAGTTGGCAGGAGGGCCGGAGCTGATGCGGAATTCGTTTATCTTGATCGGACTGACGTTCCGCACCTTCTCCGCCGCTGTCTCGGATTGCTTCCCGCTCGTCGGATTGGTCCACGAGGCGTTGGCGACAAGATCGCCGTTGAAAGCCACCGGCCCCGAAGTGACCTTGAAGGTCGCGCTCACGCTCGCACCTGGCGCAACCGGGTCAGCGAAAGTCTTCGACGTCTTGGTGGTGCCCGAAACGACAGACGTCCATTGCTTGCCGGGCACGGAAATGCTCAACTCGACACCCTTCGCAGGCGCACCCGTAGTATTGGTGAACGTCACGGCAGTGTCCTGCGAGCCGCCCGGTGAGAACGTCTGCAGTCCTGGCGGAGTGGCGCTTGCCGACGCCGGCGCCAGGCTCAGGCGCGCCACGCCGTAGTTGGCTGCCACCACATTGGCCTGCACCAGTTGGTCGGTAGAGTCTGTCGGAAAGGTGCCTGAGGCCGTCATCGCGCCTTCATAAAATGTGCCCTGCGACTGGTTGCTGTTGTCGCCGCCGTTACCCAGCAGGATGGCCCCCTGCTTGCGCATCGGGTCATAGGTGGAGTTGATGCGCGGTCCGTCGAACATCACCGACAGTGCGCCCTGCTGCGCGTCGCCGCCCAGGGTGGTCCAGTGGTGCGGTTCGCCTTTCCCCATTGCGGTCACAAATCGCCAGGTGATGGTCGGCAAGGTTGTGCAGGGTTTCGATCCATCCGCGTTGACGCAACCGACCAAATTGTTCTCCTGGTCGGTCATGATCCACGGGCCGGGAGGGATCCCATGATACCAGGGCGTGGCGTTGCCGTAGTAGGTGGTTTCCATGGTGCCGTTGTCGTCGTCGCGGCTGTCGATCTCGGCGTTGCCATAGTCGAAGCAGCAGCCATTGTTGAAGTGCAGGCCGTTAATCACCCAGTACTGCCCCTCAGCCTGATCGTCGACTGCGGTGCCCTTCGCGTCGTTATGGCGCAGGCCCATGCCCGGCTCGATGAAGACTCCGTAGGCCTTGTGGCCCATGATCGTAATCGGCGCCATGTCGGCAATCGGCAGGTTGTTAAACCCACCCATGGCCGGCCCGCTGAATCCGCCGCGGGGCGCCTGGGTCAGGTCGTTGTGCTTGGGAGATTGGTCGTAGATCGTGGTGATCCAGCAGTACGTGTTCGCGCAGAAAGCATCCTGCGCGGCCGCATTGGCGTATCCGCCCGCATCCGACGCGACCGGCTGCACGACGCCGATGTCCAGCGTCTTGCCGTCTGACTGGCGCAGCACCTGGTAGAGTGGGCCGTTGTAGGAGGCGTACAGCGCGCGCGTGGTGCTGTGGGCGGCCACGCAGGAGTCGCCGGCGGCGGCGTAGATGTCACAAGGGCCTTTCGGCCTTGGCAGAGGAACATTGGGTCCCGCCCCGGCCTGTGCCGTCATCGTCAACGTGGCGCCAATCAGCGTGAGCGCCAGTGCGAGCATAAGTGCAAAATTGATTCTCGTTTTCATGTTTATCCTACTTGCCTTTCCGGGTTCATTTCGGCATCTGGAATTCTCACAGTTCCGGGTACGTAATGCAAGTAAATCAAAGCTTTCCGGCACGGTTCAGTATAGTCACAATGAAGCCCACCCGCGGGAACAATTCCCCAAAGTGAAAGACATAATGTTTGAGCGGCTTTTGCAGTTTACTCAACGGCTGAGCTGGGAATTAAATCTGGCTTCAGCAATGTCTCGCTACGTCACATTTGTGTTGTCGGGCCTCTCGGCACAAAGCCGAATGGCATTGGAGTTGCGCTATTTGCGGCGACGCCCCCGGATGTTGGGCTTCTCTACGATCACCCTCGGAAGAGCCCAAAACGAACTACAGAAGTAGCCCGCTGGCACCTGTATGAGGTTGAGTTTCAGGTGAAGTAATGCGGCACGAAAACTCCTAATGCAGTTGCATCCTTGCTCGCTCGTTATGCACTGAGAAAGCTCGAAAGGCTGTTGGATCCGGCAACAGGGACCCACTCTTCACAAGTCAATCTTGAGCAAAGACGGCGCTCGTTTTGCATCGAGCGCCGTCTGCATGAGCGGAGTTGAAGGTCATCTCAGCAATCATTCTACTTCTGCCAGCAAAAGGCTGTCTGACCTGTCCCTGAACCAAGTGGACCATCTGGTGTGGCCCAGGGTATTTCAGAAGCGCGCACCCTGTGCTCCGAAGAACTTCCGAGTAGGCCCTCGATCATCAGGGTTCAAACGAGTGATTATGGTCGCCAAGCCGGCTCGGAGCGTCAATTCGCATTCCGCCCAATGTAGGGTGTGCGCCGTAAGGTGAGACAGCAGCAGGCAGCCTAGTTCCATGATCCGACCGGAGTGTTTCCGACCGACCCAGAGGGTCCATTCCCGCAGATTTCCATTGTTGTACTATTTTGTACTTTAATGTCACATGCCAGATCGGACCTAAGTCCTTTGAAATCTGGCGGGGACGACGGGGCTCGAACCCGCGACCTCTGCCGTGACAGATTGCAAGTTCTATAAGAATCATAGACTTATAGATCACTCTGCGATATCTTAAGAAGCCTTAAGTCCTTTAAAGAGCATTGGGCCTCTGCAAACGTACCTTCGTTTGTACCTTTGCTTTCGACATCGCTAGCAGAAGCCAGAGAGTAGGGGCCCACATCTTCCAGTCCACAGCTCGTGGAAACCTGCGATTGTTGCCCTTCCGTGAGCCAATCTCGGTAGATACATTGACTTCTCTTCATCCGGCGAAAGCAGAGTGCTCAGACACTCGGGAGGCGCCTCGGAGCGCTCTTTTCGTCAGCCTGGACGGGAAACCTCAAGTGAGCAGTTTGCATGCCGTTGGCGCGCGCTCGTGCGAAAAAGTCCCTAGAAGAGTGTCACCAGGTTCCATACCATTTGGCGCGCATAGAGGTGAGCGCGTTTGCGGATTGATTGGGTGTGCCGTATCGTTGTCGAAGAGTTCGATTGCCGCTGCTATACCGCAAGCAAACACCAGGAAAACGCGCATCCAAGCGCTTCGGAGAACTGAAGAGTGAGAAAGCTGGCAAGCGCAACCGATCCCCTCTGGTACAAAGACGCGATCATCTACGAACTCCACGTCCGGGCCTTCGCCGACTCGAACGGCGACGGCATTGGGGACTTCCCTGGACTGCTCTCGAGACTCGATTACCTTCGGGACCTCGGCGTCACCTGCATCTGGCTTCTGCCTTTCTTTCCCTCACCCCAGCGCGACGACGGCTATGACATCGCCAACTACGTCGACGTCAACCCGTCCTACGGAACCCTGGACGATTTCAGGCAGGTTCTCGACGCAGCACACCAACGCAACATGCAGGTCATGATCGAACTGGTCATCAATCACACCAGCGATCAGCACCCATGGTTCAAGGCCGCACGCCTGGCGCCGGCCGGCTCGCCGGCTCGCGAGATGTATGTCTGGTCCTCGACCAACCAGCTTTTCCAGGACGCGCGCATTATTTTTACCGACACGGAAAAGTCCAACTGGAGCTGGGACGAGACGGCCAAGGCCTACTACTGGCACCGCTTCTTTTCACACCAGCCCGACCTTAACTTCGATAACCCGGCGGTGATCGAGGAGGTTCTCAAGGCCATGCGCTTCTGGCTCGACATGGGCGTCGACGCGCTGCGCATGGACGCCATCCCGTACCTGGTCGAACGCGATGGCACCACTTGCGAAAACCTGCCCGAGACCCATGCGGTCATCAAGACCATCCGTGCAGCCATCGATGCCGACTACGCCAACCGTTTGGTCCTGGCTGAAGCCAACCAGTGGCCTGCTGATGTCCGTCCCTACTTCGGCGAGGGCGACGAGTGCCACATGGCNNCCTTCCACTTTCCCCTGATGCCACGCATCTATATGGCCCTCCGCCAGGAAGATCGTCTGCCGATAATCGACATCATGGTCCAGACGCCAGCCATTCCCGACAATTGCCAATGGGGCCTGTTCCTCCGCAATCACGACGAACTCACGCTTGAAATGGTCACCGACGACGAGCGCGACTACATGTACATCGCCTACTCGGCAGATCCGCGCATGCGCGTCAACGTCGGTATCCGGCGCCGGCTTGCACCGTTGGTCGACAACAACCGCCGCCGCATTGAACTGCTGAACTCGCTCCTGCTCAGCTTTCCGGGTACACCGATCCTGTACTACGGCGACGAAATCGGCATGGGCGACAACATCTACCTGGGCGACCGCAACAGTGTACGAACCCCGATGCAGTGGAACTCGGACCGCAACGCGGGCTTCTCAAAGTGCGACCCCGCCCGGCTCTACTTTCCAATCATCATGGATCCGGTCTATGGCTACCAGGCCATTAATGTGGAAGCCCAGCTAAGCGATCAGTCCAGCCTGCTGCACTGGACCCGCAACATGATAGCGTTACGCAAATTGTTCCAGGTCTTCGGCCGCGGAACGCTCAGTTTTTTGAATCCGGTGAATCGCAAGATCCTCGCCTACCTCCGCGACATGGAGCGCGGCGACGGCTCGCACGAGACTGTTCTCTGCGTGGCCAACCTGAGCCGTTTTGCCCAGCCTATCTCCCTCGACCTCGCCGACCACAAGGGCGCCCAGCCCGTCGAGATGCTAGGTTATGTGCCATTCCCGACCATCACCGAAACCCCTTACGTACTGACTCTGGCCCCGTACTCCTTCTTTTGGCTCGAACTCCAACCCCCAATTGTGAAGCCAGCATGATTCTCATCCCGCTTGTCGGCATCCTAATCTTGTAAAAGGTCTTGCCGTACGGAGACCGGTCAATTGGAGACTGTAGAAAGCCCACAATTGCTTTAATATCAACTTCCCGAATGACCATGGCAACAGTAGACCCAATTTCTGACATCACCACCACTTCCGCTTGTCCCGACAACGGACTCCTCGTCCTGCTTGCCGCCATGACGCCGGAACAGCTCGAACGAGTGCTTGCCAACCTGACCGCTTCCTTCCCGGCGGAAGATCTGCTCATCGCTTCCCCAGACGCGGTCTCAGATGCGCTTCCGACAGACTCCTATCCATCTCTCCGGATCGTCGCTGCTCCAGCGGCCAACGCCTCCTGGACCCTTACCGCCGCTGATTTCGTCAGTGCTTACCAACTCGCCAGCAAGGACAAGGCGCGTGCCATCCTCATGTTGAGCCCGGAGTCAGGCTCGCTCAGCTCGTCCGCAATCAGCGCACTCGCCAACGCCGTTCTCACTACCCCCACCGACCTCGCAGTCGCGAGCTACGATTTGCCGCCGCACGCCGGCCTGGTCAACTCCGCAATCCTCTATCCGCTTACACGCGCGCTGTTCGCCTCCCGGGTACGATTTCCCCTCGCCGTAGATCTCGGCCTCTCGCTTCGCATGGCCGAACGCCTCGCCGGCACTGCCCCGCGCTTCACCAAGCTCGACCAGGGACAGCCCCCTCTCTGGCCGATCAACGAGGCCGCAGTAGCCGGGTTCACCATCGACCAGATCGACGTTGGACCACGCGTCCAACACCAACACGCCGGGCCCGACCTCAATACCATCCTCCCCCTGGTTACCGGATCTCTGTTCTCCGATATCGAACTCAAGGCACCATTCTGGCAGCGTTTCCGCCAGTTGCCGCCCGCGGGCGATTCCCTGCCCATTCCGCAAGCAACGTCCAGCGATGCGCCAGCAGATATAGCCCCTATGCTCCAGGCTTTTCGGCTCGCCTATACCAACCTTCATGAAATCTGGTCGCTCGTCCTGCCGCCGAACTCGCTGCTCGGACTCAAACGGCTTTCTGCAACCGACGCTGCAGATTTCCGCATGCCCGAGAGCCTCTGGGCCCGCATTGTCTTCGACTTTCTCCTCGCCCACCGGCTCCGCACCATCAATCGCGGACATCTGCTCGGCGCGCTTATCCCGCTTTACCTGGCTTGGGTCGCAAGCCATATCAACATCACCAACTCCGGCACCACCCCCGAAGCCCATATTGAGGCCGTCGCAGCAGCCTTCGAGACCGACAAAACCTACTTGGTCTCACGCTGGCGATGGCCAGACCGGTTCAATCCATGATTACCCCGAATCAAACCCATTTCCGGTACGAAGCAAGAGAGTCGATTCAAGGAGTGAATCCTATGCAAAACATTCTTGCCACGATGCTCCAGACAGGCCCAAACCAGCCTTTGCAGCCTTTGCAGCCTTTGTATGCCGACAACACATCCATCTGGCAGCATATGTCCAACGCGCTCCATCAGTCGCTCTACCGCGTTCTCGCGCTGCTCGTCGCCATCCTGCCTGGAATCCTGGCCTTCATTGTTGCCCTGGCTCTATTTACCTTGATTGGCATGGCTCTTTCCGCGCTGCTGCGGCGTGGACTTACCGCGGCCAAGTTTGATGAACGCCTTGCCCGCAGCCGCGGCAACATCGACTGGGCGCCATCCACTTCTCCCACGGCGCTTGTCGCCCGTGCCTCTTTCTGGGCCTGCGTCCTATTCGGACTCGTCATTGGCGTCTCGGCTATCGATGCCTCCTACGCATCGGCCACAACCTTAACCAGCTCGCTATTGCCCTACCTCACCCAATTCGTAGGGGCCGCCTTCCTGCTCATCGCCGGTACTCTCATCGCGCGTTACTTGGCCCGTTCGGTCCTCATCGGAGCCGTCAATGAGCAACTCCAATACGCGCGGTTCCTGTCGCTCGGCGTCAAGTGGCTCGTGCTCGTCCTTACCGCAACCATGGTCCTCGACCACCTTAAGATGGGCGGCAACGTCGTTGAGCTGGCCTTTGGCATCCTCTTCGGCGGCATCGTCCTCACGCTTGCTCTCGCCGTGGGTCTTGGCTCCCGCGACCTCGTCAGTCGCTCGCTTGAAGGCCACGCCGAACGCTCCGGCGAGCACAGCGTCGCACCCCCGATCACCCCACCCACCGGTCCCGGTGATTCTATCCAGCATTTCTGAGAGCTTCGCCAGACTTTGGATTGCGCGTTTTTCGATGGCTCGGGCAAAGATGAAATAACTGCCTTTTCGGCATTGCCCGGGGGCACTGGCTTTGGAGGCGCTCATCCTTGCAACATGGGTCGTTCGGCTGCCGCAGTCATGAACCAGCGGAATTGCGTCCATGGGAGTGAATAAAACTGGTTCAAATTGCACAGTCAGCGTCACTACACCGTCCTTCGCCCTCGTAGTTCATGTGATCGTGCATCTTCCTCAGGAACAGTGCGGTCCGGCTTGCATTCAACGATCTCGGAACTTGATCTCATCCTTGGGCTTGACCGGGCAACCACGGCCATCGTATGTTTGGGCGTGAAATGCCCTCGAAGCAGCGGAGTTTTATTGCATTGCACTTCGCTGCCGGGCCGCTTCGGCATCGGCGATTTCGGGCCGTGTGCCTACGAATTCGCTGACTTCCTCTTCGCCGCCGGACAGAAGTTGTGGCAGGTGTTGCCACTGAATCCCACTGGATACGGCGATTCTCTGTATCAATGCTTCTCTGCTTTTGCCGGCAACCCGCAGTTGCTGAGTCTTGAGCGCCTGCGCGATCAGGGACTTCTCAAGGAGTCAGATCTGGCTCAGCCGCCGCTCTTTCCAGAAGACTTTGTCGACTTCGGCGCGGTGATTCAATTCAAGAGACCAATATTGCGCCGGGCGGCACAGGCGTTCTTTTCCGATGCGTCACGCGCGGATCGCGCGGCCTTCGACCGTTTTTGCGAAAGCGCGAGACCATGGCTCGATGACTTCGCGCTCTTCATGGCCCTGAAAGACGAACACAACGGAACGGCCTGGACCACATGGGACGCAGAGATTCGCCAACGCGACCCACGCGCCATCATCAAGTGGACGCTCCGGCTTGCGCCCCAGCTGAACGTCATCAAATACTGGCAATTCGAGTTTTCCCGCCAGTGGCAAGACCTCAAGGCCTCTTGCAGGCAGCGCGACATCCGCCTGATGGGCGACATCCCCATCTACGTCGCACACGACAGCGCGGATGTCTGGGCCCACCCGGAACTCTTTTATCTCGACGATCGAGGCAATCCAACCGTGGTTTCCGGCGTGCCGCCCGACTACTTCAGCGCCACCGGGCAGCTTTGGGGCAATCCGATCTATCGCTGGGACGTGCTGGAAGCCGACGGATACAGTTGGTGGATCGACCGTTTCCGCGCCTCGCTCGCCCTCTTCGATCTGGTGCGGCTCGATCATTTCCGCGGCTTTGAATCTTACTGGGAGGTTTCGGCCGGAGAGCCTACCGCCATGCACGGGCGATGGGTAAAGGCGCCAGGAGACGGACTTCTGTCGACGCTGCAAAATGAATTTGGCGAACTGCCGATTGTGGCCGAGAACCTGGGAGTAATCACGCCGCCGGTGGAGGAACTGCGAAAGAAGTTCGGCCTTCCGGGAATGAGCATCCTGCAATTTGCGTTCGGGACGGACGCCCAGGGACCATCCTTTCGTCCCCACAATTACAGCCGCGACTTGGTCGCCTTTACCGGCAGCCACGACAACGACACCGCAGTAGGCTGGTGGTCGAGTGCTGGCGCGGCAGACAGCACCCGTACGCCCGAAGATATTCACAAAGAGCGTGAATTCGCGCGCTCCTATCTCAACTTCCATGACGATGCGGAGATCAACTGGATCATGATCCACGCTGTGGAGGCCTCCGTTGCCGACCTTGTGATTGTTCCGCTGCAGGACGTGCTCGGGCTGGGCAGTTCTGCGCGCATGAATCTCCCCGGCACGGTGAGCGGAAACTGGAAATGGCGTTATCGTCCTGGCGTATTGAGCCGCGAATTGTGTGCGAGACTCCGGTCCATGACCGCGCTATACGACCGCACGAGCGGTTCTCCAATTTCCACGGATGAAAACCGCCATCGCTGAGTGGAGTGCCCAGCAAATTCTGTACCAGAGGGAATGAGACAAACTGGTTTAATGACCCGCCCAGCAAAATTGAGCCAAACGCGATTGGAGATTCCAGTTGCGGAGGAGGAACGCCAGATTGGAGATAAGCACTTCGGACCGCTGAGCGTCGCTCTGGATTGCGGCGTAGCGAACGGCAGGCTCGACATTTTGACCGGGTCTAGCGCATCGACGCCATCAACATTCGATTTGACAACTCCCAATCAAGAGACTTCGTTCACTGATGAGGCAAATAGAAACAGTCACCTCATTCAGGTCCCCTGAATATAAGTAAAGGCCATTTGAAGTTCCCCCACTTATATGCGAGACAACCTTAGGAGGTTGAATTTGTACGCACGCAATGTAACTTTCCGCATTAAAGCCAACATGCAGTCTGATTACACCCACACGTTCGAAAACCAGATTCTTCCTTTGTTGCAGAAGCAGAAGGGCTTCAAGGAAGAAATCACCCTATGCAATCCTGGATCGCAGGATGCGGTTTCAATCAGTCTGTGGGAGCACAAGAGCAATGCAGACGATTACAACACCCGCGTCTGCTCGGAAGTGGTCAAGGCCCTGGCGAAAGTGATCGATGGAACGCCGCGGGTTCTGACGTTTGAGACGGTTGTCTCGACCTTCCACAACGTCCAGGCAGCAGCGTAAGAGCTACTAAGATGTCGTCGAGGAGGGCGGCTCAGGCCGCCCTTCCCGACGATGCTCTGCAAATATTGCAAGATTTCGGTGAGCGCAATCTGAAAGACCGGTGCTATGAAAGCGGGCGTTGCTGCGGCCGGGGCGGTCCAATCCCGGCAGCCTCGGATTCCTGACAGCGCAAAGAGAGACCACCCGCGTTGTTTAGCTTCTTGAAGGACGGGATTGGCGAGATCACTGCCGCCGCAAAGCAATCCACGACAAGCGCTTAGCTGGCGGCAAACCACTAGCTGACCCGTCTGAAACGTCGAGAATGCCAATCGCCATCTTAATCGACGACCATCTTCCCTGCACCGCTGCTGCGGTCAGGAGGAAGAAAATGCAACGTGGAAGCCTAATCAGAAAGAGTCGTAAGCGGGGTCCCGATGTTTGGCTTTTCCGATGGTCGGAAAAAGATACTTCGGGCAATCGCATCTACCGCAAGAGGGTGATTGGAACGCTCGATGAGTATGCCGACGTCGACGCTGCTCGTAGCTCTGTCGTCGGTTTAATTGCAAAGGTCAACGCCGCCAATCCACGAAACGGTCGAGACTCGATGACGGTCGGTCAGATCTGTGCTCATTTCGAGCAACGCGAGCTGTCACTGGACAATACCTGGCGCAGTTACGCCACTAAGAAATGCTATGCAGTGTACCTGAAGCGTTGGATCCTACCTCATTGGGGAGAACATGAACTGCGCAACGTCAAGACAATAGATGTTGAATCCTGGCTTCGTCAGCTTTCACTGGCGAGGAGCAGTTGCGCAAAGATCCGAAATCTGATGTCGGTTCTTTTCAATCACGCCAGCCGATATGAATTCTTCGACCGCAATCCGATCCATCTCGTCCGTCAAGGTGCGAAACGCAAGAAAGTCCCTTGCGTCCTCACTGCCGCTGAAATCAGGATGCTGGTGGATCGTCTTGACCTTCGCGAACGAACATTGGTGCTGCTCGCGTCATCCACCGGCCTACGTCAGAGCGAATTGTTTGGCTTGAAGTGGGGCGATATCAATTTTGAGGAAGGAACGATGAACGTGACACGCTCGATTGTTTATGGTGTCGTTGGTCCGTGCAAGACCGAATCCTCACAGAAGCCCGTGCCAATTCATCCACTCACCGCAGAAGCCTTAAATAACTGGAAGGTCAAGCGCCCGTATCGGAAACCCGACGACTGGGTCTTCGCAAGTCGGCGACATTGCGGCCGCAGGCCTTACTGGGGACAGGCGATCCTGCGTAAGTACATCAGACCACTCGCGCAAGAGCTCGGAATCGAGAAACGCATCGGATGGCATACATTCAGACACACGTACTCGACTCTTCTCAGAAGCGTAGGTATTGAATTCAAGGTGATGCAGGAGTTATTGCGTCATTCCTCGCTGAGATCTACGCTGGACGTCTACACCCAGGCGATCACTCCAGCCAAGCACGCAGCCCAGGCTGCCGTCATGTCGCTTGTGTTTTCTCCAAAGCCGAAGTCCGACGCAGAACCTGAACAACCCGAAGTTCGCCCAACGCAAGCGCAGTCGTGACCGGATCGCAATAGAGAAAGGGGTGCAGAAGGGACACATATTGGTGTCCCTTCTGCACCCCTTTTGAATTCCGCCAATTCCAATAAGTCTTTTGGAATGTATGGCGGGGACGACGGGGCTCGAACCCGCGACCTCTGCCGTGACAGGGCAGAGAATCTGAAATTCTGAAGCATTCATAGAATTCTGAAGAGTCTACAAAATACGCATGATTATTGACGATTCTGCATTAACTTCCCTTCCCGATTCAGAACTCGTCCACCAGTGTCCACCAAAATAGTTTGAGATTTGCCGACGAAAGTTTGAGAAAAGTTTGAGAACTGTGCTACGTTGAGGCATGACGCAGACAGGCACGAAAATAAAGCTCACTACGCAGTCATCGCGACGGACGATTCCCTACGGCAAAAAGCTCCACATTGAACGGATCGTCAAAGGACTGGCGCTAGGATATCGGCGCAATCGCAAGGGCGGAGTCTGGTACGCTCGCAAGCTCAACGAAGGAACGAAGCAATATGCCTTTGGTGAATTGGGCCTTGCTGACGATCTAACGGCTTCTGACGGCGTGCGAGTGCTCACCAGAGATCAGGCAGTTCAAAAGGCGCGTGAATGGTTCCGAGATGTGAATGAGGGCAGTGCAGGCATCAGCAGTAAGCCCTACACGGTCGCTGATGCGGCTGAGGCATGGCTCAAGACGCAGACAGGCCCTACAGCCGAGACACACGTCAGGAATCACATCCTGCCGACACTACGCCACATTGTTGTAGGCAAGCTCAGCAAACCCACGCTGTACGACTGGCATCAGGCACTAGGCTCTAAGCCACCAGCTTGGACGCTTGCACCCAAGTGCAAAACCCCGTTCGACATTAACGACCCTGAAACGCGCCGTAGACGGCAAGACACAGCGAATCGAGTGCTGCGCAGCCTCAAAGCACTCTTAACCCTTGCATACGAAAACGAAAAAGTGAAGAGCAACACAGCATGGGTAACGGTGAAGCCATTCGACAATACAGCAAGGATGCGAACTGAATACCTTACACCCGATGAAGGCAAGCACTTTATTGAAGTGTGCGAGCCTGATTTCTGCAATCTGGTTCAAGGGGCCTTGTACACAGGTTGCCGCTACGGTGAGCTTTGCACCATGAAAATTGAATCATACGATTCGCTTAACCGTTCCATTGAAGTGATACAGGGCAAGACGAAACGCCTGAAGAGCGTTTACCTGACAGATGAAGAGGCAGTATTCTTTGATGAGCAGATAAAGGGCAAGTCGCAAGGTGATTTCATGTTTCTTCGCAGCGATGGAACGGAATGGAAGAAGGATCACCAGCGCGAACGGATGAAGGATGCTTGCACAGCAGCGAAGATTGAAAAGCACATCACGTTTCACAATTTGCGCCATACCTTTGCATCATTGCTAGCAATGGGCGGAACGCGCCGTGAACTGGTGCAAAAACAGATGGGCCATAGTAGCGCACGAATGACGGATCGATATACCCACTTTGAAAAGTCGTTTGAAGAGCAAACGATTCGTCACAACAAACCGTCATTCGGACTCACCGCGAAACTTGGCCCCGTACTGGTGGCGAAGACTGCTTAATCAATCGTCCTATCGTATTAAGCTACCCATATAAAGCCTGCATTGCACCATTGGATGCAGGCTTTTCTTTAGATATCGGCGATTGCCGATGGCGAGTGGTTTCCGGCTGTCATTGCCAACTTACTCACGAAGATGCTGTATTACCTATATATGATGATCTTGGGATTTTAAAGAACTTAGCTTGAGCATCTTCGTAACTAAGATGAGCATCTTGGGTAAGCGCGAAGATGCTCAAGATGCTCATAAAATAGAGACGAGTATCTTCGTGATTATCTTGGCAATTTGAGCATCTTGAGGAGTAAGTGGGGTATGCACTAATAACACGTTGACTTATTAAGTCGATTCAATGAATAACTACGATATAGACGATCGCCTGCAAATTGTTAATTTATTCCCGAAACGCTTGCACTTGTTACCACTTAAGCCTATTTTGAATCAAACACAGAAACCAGTTTATTGAGCGAAAGAGAATATACATGATGGAATTCGCTGAAATATTAAAAGCCTTGAAAACAGGTCAATCCGTTAGATATGCCAATTGGGGCAAAACAACCCGCATGTACGTTAGCGGCAAGCAGTTCATGTGTCAAGTGGGTGACGCAACACCTTATCAGTACGACCTTTCATGGCATGAGATCAAAGCTAAGAAATGGAGCGTACTGCCTGCGGCCTGATTTATCGCTATCGGCTGGTGAAGGCGACGCCGTAACGTCTTCACCAGTGCTTCACTATATATCGTTTCTTACAGCGTTAATCTGATTCGATAAAGGCAGTGACCAATTCCATCCACCAGCAAAACTCAATTTAGTCGCAACAATTCCAAGTTCCTTTTGTGCTCTGCGAAGGGTGATAGCTGAAATGCTGAATCTTTCGCGAGCATGTTCCAACAATTCCTTGGATGGTGCAGGACCATTGTGAAGAGTGTTTATCAGAAATTGCTTCGCTGCGCCTAATTGCCCCGCTTCCTCATTCGCATCACCTTCAATCTCAGACAGAATTGAACGGGACGAACCTTCCAAAGCTTCGCCCCATACAACTCGCGTTGCTTCGATCCCACCAGGGAGCGTACCGGCCTCAATGGTATAGCTGAATCCGCCTGTATCGGCTGAATTGTTCGACTTTGCACGGGTAAATACGCGATTCTGTGAATCCTCTTCTTTTGCTGCTACCAGAACCATACGCGCCAATGCTGCGAAGGCTTGCGAGCCTATAACACGTTCTGCTGAATTCTTCCCTGCTGTGCCTTTCGCGAAATGCGTGATAACTAAGACGGCGCAATTCATCTCGGCTGCAAAATCAACAATCGCTTGCAGGCTACGGCGAACGTCATTCGCTTTGTGCATATCGCCGGTTACAGCGGTCACAATTGGATCGATGACTAACAGCGAGACCCCGCCAATTTGATTGATAGCCTCTCGAAGCCTCTCCATATCCTTTGCCGCATCAAATGGGGAGCGTAAACCATTTTCATCTATCGCACCGCTTATTATCCCGCACCGTTGCAGATTCGCTCCAACAGCCATGAGACGCGGTACGATAGTATCGGAGGCGTCATCCTCCGATGACCAGATGAGCACGTTTCTAGGGACAGCACAACGCGAACCGTCCGGCCATGTTCCCCCGTTCGATACGGTTCCGGCAAAACTGAATACGAGCGTCGATTTACCAGTTCCACCAGCACCAGCAAGTAGAGTCAATTTGCCTTGCGGGATAAACCCATTCCACAGCCAGGTTATTGGTTTCGCTTCTATGGTGGAGCATTGAACAAGTGTCACGCTACGTTTTGAAGATTGATCCGGCCCGCTGCTCTTACTCACTTCGGGATGCTTGCCCTTGTATGCGTCGATCATGGCGGTAACGTCAATTTGAGGGATGGTTTCGTTCGCGAGTGGTTCCCGTGGCTTGCGCATTCCAGCGTCAAGGCCCGATTGAATCGTCTTGATGGTCTGTTGCTTCCCATGCTTCGCCGCATGGCCGTTTGCACTGGCAGCCTCAAGCAATGCTTGGGTGATAGCGGCATGATCGATCCAACCGGCTCCGGCCATTGTTCCGAGCGAGTGAGCGGAGCTATTCAAGGCGGCATTTCGACCATCTCCGGCCCGCATTGCCACCAGCTTGGAAACTTCGTCTTTCAGGGCTTGCGCTGCATAGGCGCATTCGCGCTCTGTGGGGCTCTGTGGCGCGCGTGCCGTCTGAGTGATACCAGCGTCTACCTTTGGGCGCAGAAACGCGGCCAGCGCGTCAGGTAGAGCCGGAATAGCGTCCCATGTGCCTGCAATGATCCTGTAGCTGCGTCCGTCCGGCAGAGTTGCACCAGGGGCTATAACGTACCCGCCGATGCCGCGCACATCGATGCCGGCAGGCAGTGAACCACGCGAGTTGCCGTAACGCGCCTCAGCGCGCCAGTAGAAATGCAGGCCCGTCGATGGAGTCTCTACTACGAATGCTCCAGATAGATCGATACTATGGGCAGCGCAAAGTGAATGGAACGCTTGAACGCCATCAGGCCCATTGGGTTTGCGGTCACAATCCAACACCAAGAGACTGTGTGCTCCGATAGGCAATCCGGGCAAGAGATGCGGAGAGCTTTGCCACGTGGCTTCAATCATCAATGAATTGCTGGTAGCGTTTTGCTCCCACGCAGCAACCCTTGGCGTCTTGTCTGGATTGCATGGAAATACATGAAGGCCAATGCATGCGAGTGCCAACGCTGCGTCTTGATTCGGGGAGTTGGACACTAATTCACCCGTGGTTTCTTGCTGTGCTTCGCTTTATCTGCTGCATCAGTCTTGCGCACCCGCTGATCGCATACGAATGAATGCCACTCGCTCAAATGCAATCCTTGACGAATGCTCATTTCCTGAACTGCGTTTGCAACAGCTTCGTCAGTGTCCAGACCATTCCAGAAAAGCTGCCCCCGCCACACCGGAATAATCATGTGATAGCCCGGTGACGTTTGATGTACCAATAGCCACAGCACAGGCCGCGCTTGATAGTCATTCTCGGAAGTAAATATGTCGAACTCACCACGAAGCGCACGGCGCAAATAGATACGGCGCATTGGAAACGTTGCAAAGAACAGGCTATCCGCTCCATAGATAACTGTGTTGTGCCGTTCTGGTGTGGAGAAATGCGCAAGCATTAAGGTACCAATAGTCGGGGCAGCGTTCGCATACTCTTCATCGTCAATTGGATGTTTAATGATGTGCGGATTTAGCGGCATGATTACTGTCCTTTCGTTGGTGCTTGCTTAAGTGCAACGATAGGTAAGTTATCCATCCACTTACACAAACTGGAAGACACGACTAATCTACGTCGGCCAGCCTTTCTTGATTCGATGCTTCCTTCAGCCAGTCGCTCATATAGAAAGCTGCGGTTAACTCCGGCAAGCGCTGCCGCTTCTAATATGCCTAACAGTACAGGTTGATTGTCCATGATTGAGAGCCTTTCTAATTGCATTAGTTAATGGTGCGAAAGATATACTCAACAACTAAGGGATACTTGCGATTAAGATTATTTACCCTTAGTGCAATAGGAACGCTAAGCTGTGACGATAATGCTATAACTCCGTCAACGGTCCGCGGCATTGGAATGTTAGGTCGCCGTTTCCACCATTCGGCTGCGAGCCCCTGCGAAAATCCCTTATGTTCAATGCATACTACTTCACTGATCGCTCTTGCATCGCAATGATAGGTAATGCAGAGTATTGATGGAGCACCTTGCTTCACTAACTTGCTGTAAGAAGCGCGAAGTACGCCGAACACCCTGTATTCATTGGGGTGTGAGTGCTCATGAGGCGCTGGCGAATAAGTGCTTGCTTGAGGGGCGTTCAGTGTTGGCATGAGGAGATAGTTGCACGAGTCACTAATAAATGCAAGGTTTTGGTAATCTCCTATCTTTTGCGATAGACAGGAAACATATTCACTGCTAGGCTCTGAGTGAACAGGAGAAACCGACATGCCTAACATAGAGCCACGCAAAGCGCAGTTGAATGCTGACATTGAGGAAAAGCTGCTTTTCCTTGCAAAATTGGCCGCACGTCAGAAGGGCTACGCCCTTGTCGAATTCATTGAGGAGGCACTCAGAGCAGCGCTCTCGCTAGAAGCTATGAAAGGTATGCAGGAAGCCGAGCCTAACGTCACTGAGCCTACCGGCCCGATTCAGCGACGCCCGACTCAGACGACGGCACTTTGGATGGAAGGCCTTTGGGTGGACACCGGAAATCCAGATAAGGATGCGGCGGCTCGCTTGTTTAAGGCAGGGACCGAAGATGTGAATCTGCTTGCTCCGAAGCAACGCACACTCTTTTATCACACAATTACCAAATTGCTTAAGGAACGCAAGAAGGTAACACCCAAGAATTTCATCGACTTCATTGACTTTTCAGAGAGCGGTGAATGATGGCAGAGCCTACACAGCAACCTATTGAACCATCGCCCGAAGCATTGGAAGTGGCGACACTTCGCAAGACGAATGCTGACTTACTCCAAAAGAGCGCAACGCGAAAATCTCGCATCCTAGAATTAGAAGCGAGCGTAGGAACTCTAACAGCAAAGGCAACAGAAGCAGAAACGAGAATCCGTCAACTAACGATTGATGGCCCGGTTCAAGATTTGTGCCAAGAAATCTCAGTCGCGCCTCAAGCGCTGCGCTCGGCATTGGAATCCGAATACAGGATCGAATTGCGCGATGCTGTTCTGACTCTGGTCAATCCTTCCGATGGGAAACCTGTTATGCATGAGGGAAAGCCTGTCCCCTTCACCGCCGATTCCATCAAGGCTCTCTTACTTGCTTCAAAGGATGAAGCGAAGCTAAAGCTCTATCGCGCTATCGTAGTTGTCAGCAAGGCAAGTGGGGCTGGTGGATCGGCGTTCAAGCGCACAGTTGCACCTGCGGAGAAACTTCATTTCGGACTAGGTTTAGGTGTGAAAGTACAATCGAGCTAACGCATTTCCTACCGTTCAAAGTATGCCTGTCGGCTCAATCGAGTTGGCAGGCATTCTCTTTTGCGGCTTAGGCTCTGGCGCGCCAGCGCGGAGCCATCATGGGCGCTGCGGGAGCGCTAGGGATAGGCTCTGGTGCGTAGATCGGTGCAGGGGCAGGCTGTGACTGCCAGTTGAACACCGGAGGCCCGTAGTAGGGCGCAGCGCTCACAGGAGCGGACGCTTGGACTGGCGTTGTCCATGATGGTGCTACGGGCGCAGGGTCAACCGGAGGCGCAAACGTCGCCACAGCGTCAACCTGGGGAGCCGTAGACGCCTCTATTTGAAGCGGGCCGGTACAATCGGCAGCCACAAGAGCGGCTTGCTGCGCTGCGCATTTAGCTGCCCATGTTGCGTCATCGCCGAAATCACGGATTACTAAGACGTTATTCAAAGCAACGTCAACGCTCACTTTGGTTCGATTGTCAGTTTCTACATAGCCATGACGGGCCTTAAGCAAAAAGAAAGCATTTACGTTCGCCGGTTTGTTCGCTCGCGCAGAAGCTACGACCAGTGCATGAAGGGCTTGCCGTTCGGTTTCTTTGCCAAGCTCATACGCTTCGTTTAAGGCTTCGTCTTCTTCAATCCAGCGTTTGAAGCATTCTCTCGACACTTTGAAATGGGCAGCAATGCCAAGCTGAGAATATCCTTCAGCCGCAAGACGCCGTATATCTTCGCCTGCTCCCTCTGGTGGTAGTTTTCTTGGTGCTGCCATGATGAATGCTCCAGTGAAATGCGAGGGAACACGGCAGGTCCAATGCGTGTTCCCTCTTGCGTCGGTTGACGCAATGCCCTAATTTGAAATCAAGAATGCTATTGGTACGCTCTTACGTTGGCTGTAAGCTCGCGTCCAATTTGCCGCCAATGCAAGTTCTGCCTGAGTAGGACTGACACTTGCAACAGATGCATTCGTCCAGGCAAAACCAAGTGGGTGAATTGCAAGGTCGAAACGTGAATGCAGCGTTGTACTGCCACCTCCGTTGCCAGCCGATGGCACGCGCCAGATTTCCGTACCGAATCCGGTCCTTGGCGGTGCTACGGCGAATCCTACGGCACCAGGACCAAACAGAACGGTGATGTAGACGCCTGCGGTTGACGTGACCAAGCTGTCGTCAACGATAACGCCCATGCCCTTGTATGTCGGAATATCCAGGCTATTGACTGAGGGTTTGAAGAAGGTGATTTCGTCGTTTATCAATGCGTAGCTATAGACGTGTGAATGCATTGCAATCATCTTCATGTCATTGAGTCTGTCCCCGAGAGTCAATGCAGTGTTAATGACGGCAGCGCCATTTAACAGATTTACGACAGTGGGACTGCCACCTCCGGTTAGGTGGATATCCGTGGTCATATCGCCGCCATTGTTGGCGACGTTGGAATAAAGCACGCCCATCAGCGATGCGATGAGACGCTTTTCCCACTGCCGGTCCCAATATGCCAGAACGCGAGACTGAATCCGCTCCAGAGCACTCGATCCGCTCAATTCAGACGCGAGGGACATTTCGCTCCAGGATGCATGAAGGAATGACTTGCGGACAATCATCTCCGCCGCACCAATCTTTTGGGGAGTTGAGAGCGTCGCCAAAACATCAGTTGTGATGTCAGCTTCCGTGTCACTGAGGTCCGCCCAGAACGGTACGGTGAACGACTGCGCACCAGCGTTAAGCTGCGCTTGCATCTCGCCATTGGGAAGCACTACGCCGGATTGAAACATGGCTGTGTTCACCATGCTGTTCTCGAATTGATATTGGGTAAATTCGCTGGGTACGATTACATCAGAAATCTGAACTTGTGCCATGTGGGTATCCTCGAATCAAATTTTGGATGTGGGGTAGCTGCCTTAGTACAGTAAGCTCTATATGTAGTGGTTTCCGCAGCAGAACCCGATTTGGAGCTTGATTATCCGGCCACTTGGCAGCAGTTCCGGGCTTGGTTCCCCGATGAACAAGCCTGTATTGCCTACCTGGCGCGCTTACGCTGGCCGAACGGTTTTCACTGTCCAAAATGCTCCAGTGAGAAGGGTTGGTGCTTGCCCGACGGGCGCTGGACCTGTGCTCTTTGTGCTCGCAAAGTGTCTGTAACGGCAGGAACGATCTTCGACCGCAGCCGCGTACCGCTCGCCGACTGGTTTACCGCCATCTGGTTCATGACCAACCAGAAGCATGGCGTCAGCGCGTTGGGCCTACAGCGACTTCTCGGCCTGGGCCGCTATCAGACGGCCTGGACGATGCTGCGCAAGTTGCGGGCCGCCATGGTGCGTCCTGGCCGCGAGCGCCTCCAAGGCACGGTCGAGGTGGACGAGACCTATGTGGGTGGAATCGAGCAGGGCACACGCGGACGCGGCACGGAGCGTAAGTTCATCGTGGCCATTGCGATCGAAGTGCTTTCACCGATAGGCTTCGGGCGGGTGCGGCTCAAGCGGGTGGCAGATGCATCCTCGCGCAGTCTGATTCCCTTTGTGCAGTTCGCAATTGAGCCGGGCTCGCAGGTGCGCACCGATGGCTGGAAGGGCTATGCGGGGCTGGCAAAGGAAGGCTACGAGCATCATGCTGTCAGTATCTCCAGTTGGGGGCGATCCAGCGCATGTGGTCATGCCGGGTGTTCACAAGATCGCATCGCTGCTGAAACGCTGGATGCTGGGAACGCATCAAGGTTCAGTCACCGCCACGCATCTGGATGCATACCTGGACGAGTTCGCTTTTCGCTTCAACCGCAGGAAATCGCGCCGTCGGGGAATGCTCTTCTATCGCTTGCTGGAGAATGCCGTCGTTACACAGCCAATGAGGTATCGGCCTTCAAGAGCCAGCCAAACACGCGCAAAACACAACATGTAGTGGCTACTGTACTAAGGCAGCTACC
>PKXI01000401.1 GCA_003133425.1 Acidobacteriaceae bacterium | reverse complement strand
GCGACGCACGTCGGCACGGAAACGGAGACACCGGAGCAGATGATGAAGCAGGCGAAGCAAAGGAAGGCTCTCCACAGATCGGAAGAGGAGATCGATCAGGACGAGCTGATGCGCGACCCCGAAATCCGTCGCCAGATCGAGGCCGAGGTACAGAAGCAAGTTGAGGGGTGGGTCCGCACCAAGGTGCCCGCGCTGGGCGGGCGCACACCGCTGCAGGCAGTCGCCGATGACGACGGAAGAGAAATGGTCGAGGCGTTATTGCAAGGCTGGGAACGCCAGAACGAAGTGCCGGGGAGCCCGGGTATTGTGCGTCCGGATATCAATGCGCTGCGTCGCCTGCTCAATCTACCGGTAAAGACGGAAGCCCCCATGAAGTGAGGCGGCTCAGAAGAACGACGCTCTTCGAGGAGACAACCCCCGCACTTTTCATGAGTGCGGCCCACTGCTTGCCGACTTCTTGGCTGGCTTGGGCTTCGTGGGTGCGGCAACCCGCTTCTTTTTCGGCGCCGGCATTGTTGGCGCGGTTGGCTTTGTCTTGGCCTTTACAGCCTTTTTCGCAGGCTTGGGCTTTGCGGCAACGGGTTTGGCTTTGGTTACGTGCTTTTCCGGGACCCGCGCGGCCTTGGCAACGGGCGCAGCTTTAGTTGGAGACGCGGATTTCGCGCGCGGTGTATCGTCGGCCATGTCCAGCCCGAAGAGCTTGGAGAGATCCTCGCCTCTGAGCTCCCTTGCGGGAGTATTCTTCGTGCCTGGCAGAGACGTGCCCGCGCTGGCGATCAGTTCCTTTTCGTTCACAGCACGAAGTCGGAAGAGCAGCTCGGGCTGCTGGTCCAGGCGAGCGCCGACGCCATAGAGAACAGCCGCGACATGCTTGCACATCTCCGCCCAGTCCGGGCAACTGCACGACAGCCTGATCTCCTTGGGCGACGGAAAAAGTCCGGTCTGCTGCCGACTGATGCGCTCCATCACGCCCTTTGAAAGCCTCCCTTGCAGCAATTCAACCAGCGAATCAATCGAACCCGAGCAATCTTCACAGATCGATTTCCAGTGCGGACTGGCAACCGAAAGGATTTCCACCTTGACCTCGTAGAGCTCGGAACCGCTGACCAGCGCCGTGATCTGGCTTTCGGCAATCTGCAGATCGACGACCGACCCGTTACGCACGTACGTTCGCCCGCGAGGAAGACGATTTTCATAGTCGCTGTAGGACTCCAGATTCTCGCACCAGGCCTTTCCCCAGAAGGTCTTGGCGATGGTGCGGCCGTCGACACTCACCGGGGAGATGATGCGTCCCTTCTTGCGCAGGCCTTCCATCTTCTTCAACGCCTTCCTGCGGCGCTCGGCCACCGGCACATAGGGTTTCCACCCAAAGCTGTCGTACATGCTTTATGTCTCCTTGAGCGCCGTATTAAGGTCGAGCGCGACCAATTTGAGCAGTTCGTCGTCCTTCATCTCAGTCAGTAGCAGGTCGGCTCCGCCTTCCAGCATATCCAGCGCAATCTGGCGTTTGGACTCGATCATCGCATCGATCTTCTCCTCGACCGTCCCCTGGCAGACGAACTTGTGCACCAGCACATTCTTGTTCTGCCCAATGCGGTAGGCGCGATCCGTGGCTTGGTTCTCAACCGCGGGATTCCACCACCGATCGAAGTGAATCACGTGCGAGGCCGCGGTCAGATTGAGTCCAGTTCCACCTGCTTTCAACGAAAGCACAAAAAAGCCCACGGCTTCATCTTCCTGGAAGCGGCGCACCAGGTCCTTGCGGCTCTTCACAGGAGTTTCTCCGTGAAGCACCAGCCCAGGGCGTCCGAAGATCGAGCCCAGAAGCGTCGCCAGCGGGGCGGTTACCTCGCGAAACTGCGTGAACACCAGCACCTTCTCTTGACGGGCAGCGATCACTTCCGCGATGTCGCGCAGACGTGCCCACTTGCCACTGTCCGGTTCGCTCCAGGCGCTGTCGCCAAGCCACTGCGAGGGGTGATTGCAGATCTGTTTGAAGCGCATCAGGAACGAAAGAACCAGCCCCTTGCGGCGGATCCCTTCGGCCGTATCAAGCTGCTCGGCGAGGTCGTCCACCGCCTGTTGATAGAGGGCTGCCTGCTTGCGGCTGAGCTGGCAAAAGGCCTTTACTTCGGTCTTGTCAGGCAGATCGGAGATCACCGACTTGTCGGTCTTCAGCCGCCGCAGAATATACGGGCGCACCAGGTCGCGAAGCGGCCCATAGGGATTGTGGGTCCGGTCGGCGAGGCGCTTGGTGAGCTTGGTGAACTCCTTTGCCGATCCCAGCAGTCCGGGATTAATGAAGTCAAAAATGGACCACAGATCGCCGAGCCGGTTTTCGACTGGCGTGCCGGTCAGCGCAAATCGGGAACCGGCCTTCAACATCTTGGCGCTGCGAGTTTGCTTGGCGTTGGGATTCTTGATGGCCTGCGCTTCGTCCAGCACCGCCAGCCGCCAACAGGTTTCCGTGAGCCAGGGAATGCGCAGCAGGGTGCCGTAGCTGGCAATCACCACGTCGACGTCAGCCAGGGAATCCGCCGACAAGGTCTTAAGACTGTCGCTTGACATCGCCGAGGTGTGGGCGACCATCACCCTTAGACTGGGCGCAAAGCGCTCCAGTTCCGCGGCCCAGTTGGCGAGCAGCGACGCAGGAGCAACCAGCAGGCTGGGCTTGTCGTTATCCAGTTTTCCGAGGGACTGTTTCTTGAGCACCAGCAGCAGCGAAAGCACTTGAATGGTCTTGCCCAATCCCATGTCATCGGCCAGACACGCTCCCAGCCCCAGCTTCGCCAGCAGATAGAGCCAACGCATGCCCACCTGCTGATAAGGTCGCAGAGTTCCCTTCAGCGCCTTGCCGGGATCGATATTGTCCAACCCCTCCTGGCTGCGTAATCCTTTCAAGGTCTCGGCAAGCCAGGGGCCGGCAGTCACTTGCGCCCAGTCGGCTTCGACGCTCTCGGCGTCGCCATCTGTGGCACCGAGACTTGCTCCGGCCAACATACGCATCGCTTCGCCGAAGTTCATTCCATGCCGGGCCGCGGCGCGCTCTGCTTCGCTGAACCGGTCGATCATGCGGCCGAGCTGTTCGCGATCCACCTCGACCCAGCGCCCTCGCACGAGCGCCAGCCCCTCGGTCCCGGCCAGCAGAGTGCGAATTTCGGCCGCGGTCAACGACTCGCCGTCGAGCGTGACGTTCATGTGGAAGTCGAGCAGCGCGTCCTGGCCAACCAGCGATGGAGCAACGCCGCCCACCCTGGCCGTGACGCGGGGACGTGGCGGGCGATGCGCCGGCCAAGTCGCCGGCATGCGCACGACAATGCCTGCCTGCTCCAGCTGCGGGCAATCACGCAAGAACTGCGAGGTTTCACTGGGAGTCCAGCGCAGCGGGTGGAAGATCTCGCCGCTATCCACCATGGCCTTCAGCCACGGGCAATTCTCCGCGGCTCGTTGTACAGGGAGCAGCAGCGACAAAAGCCGGTCTCGATTGGCAGGACCGTCGTACTCGCGCAGAGCCTGTCCCAAAGGCAGATGCTGCGCCTTGGAGTTGGCCGAGAGCCGCACGGTGTAGGTGGCCAGGAAGGCGAAGGGCGACTCCGCATCGCTGCGGTTTTCAGCCAGATTGAAACAGACCCGGCCAACCAGATTCCAGGCCGGGTTGCGGCGCTTCAGGAACTCCTGCACTCCGCACCGCTGCTCAGACAACTCAACCTGAAGCGCCTTGTCCGTTTCCAGCCACAACGCGCGCAAGGCGGCGCTAGTTAGATACTCGGCCCCGGTCATAAGAGGCGCGGCCATGGCCAGCCACTCCAGCTCCGCATCTGGCGGCGGCGCAATTGTTTCCACCGTCCCTGTGTCGACCGCATCCGCGGTGAGACTTGGGTGCGTGCAAAGCGCGGTGACATAGCGAGCGGAAAACTCACGCCAGTACGAGAAGACAGGGGGCAACGCCGTACCCACTTCGCCGGCTCCGAGTTGCAGAAGTCCATGGCCTGCGCCGCGCGCGAACTTTGCTTCCAAGCGCTGCGCAACCTCTGCGTCGAGCGCAAGGGCGTCGTCCTCCTGTGCCAGCGAGAGGTGTCCATGAGGAGTCAGAACGGGAGCGAGCAACACCGGATGCATACACAAAACCTAGCAGCAACAACGGCTTTGAGACAAAAGCTCACGAGTGCCAACGAAGGAAGAAGTCGGACGCGCGTTCCGCAGCCGAGCTTGGGCTTGAGGAAGAGCGCGGCCAGCCGGTGGAACACGGGCCTACCAGGTTTGCCCCGCCCGCGTCCGTGTCCGGCTATTCTCCTCTGAGGTTCTCGATAAGGAGAAGTAGGTAGGCCCCGGCTCCGATTTCCTCGATCAGCTTGGCGCCGGCCGCAACCCATTCTTCGACGGGAACCAGAGGTCCAGGGGGTTCAGCGAACCAGGGAGCAACCCGGTCCAGGCAGTAAACGGGGTTGCACACCATCTTCCTGATGTCCTCGGTCGCCATCTCCCCGAGGATCCCTGCGGTTGCCGCCGCGCGCCCAGCCAGATGTTCGAGCACAACACGGGGCATTTGCATTTCATCTTGTAGACGGACAACCGAGGGGTCGGAGGACGGCTCGGGCGCCTTTCGGTATATGGGGTTCTTCTCATGTTTCAGGGCTTCGGTCAGCTCCTTGACCGTCGGGTCCGGCTTCGTGCGGACCTCGTTGTACACAGGGTATGCTCGCTCGCAGATCGAGGACTCCAACTCTTCGCTCATACCTTCGAAACCCAGAGGCAGCGTTCCTTCTTCACCGGGCCTCGTGCCAAGCTTGAAGTGGACAGCAATCGCGTGGTCTAGCTCCATCAGCTCGGCGGCATCGGGGTTGTCGACTTCATCCAGAACATCGGCAACTTCAACCTCAGACTCTCCGGCAGCCAGTGACACATCTCCGTTGGACCAGCGACATAAGTATATGGGCATTAGTCTTCCTTTCGGCTCAAGGCCCGTGTGCCGTTGTCTAGGCACAAACTCGTTACCACCGGACTAACCTATTCGACCCGACTTCGGCTTGCTTGCCCGTAAGCGTTCTTTCGAACTGCAGCAATGGTAGAACAATTGGCCTTATCTCGCGGGCCCGATTGGGGAGTTCGGCCAGAACTACGCTAGAACCGCGGTTCGTCGGCCACACCCTCAAAGGAGGTGGGCAAAATCGGTGTTGCGGCCGCTGACGACGCGGGTGCCCGCTTTCGGCCTCCTCGCCGAATGGGAGGGCGACTCGAATTTTGAAGCACTGCGGTTGCAAAAGCGATGCGGTTTCTCACGGAAGTGCCCATCCGTATTCGGCAAGTCCGTCACATCAACGGGAGCCTACTCTTCCGGGTCAGTAGACGAGTCCTGGGAAGACGGCATGCCGTGGGGGAATCCAACTGATCGGCTACAATCTGGAGAAGGTGCCCCTTAGGTGGGATGGTCCCCATTTGTCGAAATCAGAGAACAACTTCTGAATGGCTGTGCAGTTGGCAGGAGTCTTCATTCACGGCCGGTCGAAATCCTCACGACGCAGGTACAGTAGCGGTACACCCATCAGCTACGGTCTTCAGCGGAAGCTTGCGCTAAACTACGCTCACTCAATGATTTAGCCCTCCGCTTAATTTCGCTTAAATCTGCTGTATTATCAAAGACTTACAGAGATAGGACCGGACTCATAATCCCTTGGTTGGGGGTTCGAATCCCTCCGGGCCCACCATAGTTTCATTGCCATTTAACGCATTACGCCGTTTGCCGGAGTTGCGGCCGGAGTCTCCCATCCATGTACTCAGGTCTCGCTTTTGAGATTAGGGAATCGATGATCCTCAAATTCATCTCCCCCGCAGCTAACTTGCCGACTCGCGAACCCCGCGTGAGCAGGCCCTGACTCGCCGTATTTGCTGATAAACTGGCCGCGCCATCCTCCATGCCACGGAGAGGACCCCGATGTTCACCCGCCGCCGTTTTCTGGTTCAGTCCGTAGCAAGTCTTATTGCTCTTTCCCTTCGTCGGATGATGGCAGCCACAACCGAGTCCACCACTGCCCGGCCACTCATGATCGATTCCCACGTACATGTTTTCAAGCGCGATCCGCAGTTCCCGTTCGCTGCGGGAGCAAAGCCGCCTGCGGAAGATGCCTCCGCCGAAATGCTCCTCAGCCTGATGAAGGCCAATAACGTCGCCCGTACGGTCATTATCCAGGTCATTCACTACCGCTGGGACAATAGCTATCTGGCCAGTGTTCTCAAGCGCTATCCAGCCATCTTCCATGGCGTTTGCCGCGTCAATCCTGAAGATCCGGCTGCCCCCGACCACTTGAGCCAACACACGCAGGATGGATTCCATGGCGTGCGTCTCAGCCCAGACGCAACCGCTCAAGGCGATTGGATTCGGGGCCCGCTCATGCCTCCACTATGGCGACGCTGCAATGAATTGAAAGTGCCGATGACCATCCTTGCGCCTGTCACGCGCCTCCCGGATCTAGTTCCGCTGATCGAAGCGAACCCCGAATTGACTGTTGTCATCGACCACATGGCCGACTGTCCCCTAGACCGCCCAAACCTGTTGAAGTTGCTCCTCGACCTCGCCCGCTACCCGAAGGTGTTCGTAAAGATCACAGACCTATGGACTCTCTCCAGGCAGCCCTACCCATTTCCCGATGCGCAGGATCAGGTCAAGCGTCTGTACGCCACCTTCGGAGCGCGGCGCCTCATGTGGGCCACCAACTGGCCCGTTTCACTGCAGCAGTTGTCCTATGCCAGGCTTGTCGAGCTTTACCGCGATCACGTCAATTTCTTCTCCCGCGAAGACAGGGAAGAAATTCTCTCGAAGACAGTGGAGCGCGTCTGGCCTTTCGGCCTGTAGGAAGCCGCTGACCGAGACGAAGGTTTGAAGGGTACGAGTTTGCTCTTAGGAATTACCCGCTTCCAACCGCCCTCGCCCGCGTGACACCAGCGTCCTCCTGCACCATATAATCGTCTTGTGGCCGGCCACCGGCCAGATCTTCCCTGCAAAGCGAGAAACGCCTTGGCACGTGAGCTTTACACCGCACGTCTTGCACGCAAAGACTGCATCTCTGAAGTAGCCCAGTGCTACCACTTCGAGTTCGTCATCGACGGGCTAGAGAGTTTTCCCTACGCTCCCGGCCAATTCATCTCCGCCGTGGCGCCAGACCAGAACGGCAAGATGCAAACCCGCGCCTATTCCATCGCCTCGGCCGCCAACGCCAATCGCTTTGAGCTCTGCGTCAACCGGGTCGAGGAGGGCTTCTTCTCCAATCACCTCGCCGATCTGCCCGATCTGCCCGTCGGCGCCACCATCCAGGTTCACGGCCCTCACGGCCACTTCGTCCTCCAGGAACCCATTACCGATTCCATCCTGGTGGCCACCGGCACTGGCGTCGCGCCCATGCGCGCCTTTACCCAATGGCTCTTTCCACCTGAGAACGGACCGGACGCTGGTCTTGACCGCAGCAACGGCAAGCAGATTTGGCTCGTCTACGGCACCCGGCACGAAACCGACATTTATTATCACGAGGAGTTCGAAGCGCTCGCCGCCCGCAAGCCCAACTTCCACTACCTGCCCACGCTAAGCCGCGCTTTGGATAGCTGGACCGGCCTGCGTGGCCACGTGCAGGTGCACGTTGCGAAGATTGTGGAAGACCGCGCGGCGCAACTAGGCCTGCCTCTGCAGCAGCCACCAGTCGATCCGGCAATTCCGCCCAAGGATCTGCGCTTCGACATCTACACCTACATCTGCGGCCTCAACTTCATGGTCTCCGGCGTGCGCGATCTGATGACCGGCTACGGCTGGCACCGCAAGCAGATTGTCTTTGAGAGATACGATTGAGCGGGGCTCGTTGACGATAGTCTGAGTCGCTACAGATTAAAAAGTTCCCTCAGCCGCTTCGTCTGCGTACGGCTTACCGGAATCTCCGTCTGCGCCTTGTCGTTCATGCGCAACTGGTAGCTCGACTTGAACCACGGCACCACCTCGCGAATGTGGTCGATATTCACCACAAAGCCGCGGTGGGCGCGCCAAAAGTGCGCCGGGTCAAGCTGTTCCAGAAGCTCCTCGAGAGTGCGGCACTTCGATTGCCCCTCGAAGGTTCGCGTCACAATCCGAATCACGCCCTCATCGATGGCCGCGAAGCAGATCTCCGCCTGGCTCACCAGCAGCAGCCTGTTCTGCGCTTGCACAATCACCTTGGCCGGCTGCGGCGCGCGCTCCGCGCCCTGCGGACGTTTCAGCAGCCGCAGCAGCGCTTCAAGCTGCGACTCGATAGGCGAATCCGTCTGCACGCCGGTGCCGGCCGCCGCTCCCGCACCACCCCCGGCAATTCTGCCCCTCGCCCGCTCCACTGCCTCAACCACGCGGTTGCGGTCAAAAGGCTTCAGCAGGTAATCCACCGCGTTTACATCGAAGGCGCGCACGGCGTACTGGTCATAGGCGGTAGCAAAAACAATCTGCGGCAGTGGCTCAGCTTCCTTGCCCCCACCGGCGCCAGCCCCCGCGCCAACTTTTGCCCGGTTGCGATCCATCAGCCGCTGGATCACCGCAAATCCGTCCAGTCCCGGCATTTGCACATCCAGAAACACCAGGTCGGGATGGTGCTCCTCGATCAGGTCCACGGCCTCAATGCCGTTGGCGCCCTGCCCAACAACTTCAACGTCACCAACCGAGTCGAGCAGATACTTCAGCTCTTCGCGGGCCAGTTGTTCGTCGTCGATGATGAGCGCCGAGATAGACATGCGGAAGTTCGATTGTAGGAAGGGAATCCGGCAAGGTCAATGCCGCCGATTTTCAGAGAGAAGGCTCCATGCCCATTTCTTTCGCCTGGTTCCCGGCGCGAAAGGGTGGAAAACCACAACACTCAACCAGCCAAAATCAAATTGACCCTGCTTTCCTGAATTAATCTCCCAGGACATGCAGCCGGGTTGGCATCTGATCCTTCGCAAGTTCATGACCGCAGCGTGTGCAGTATTGGTCTGTGGCGCGCACGGTACGGAAGCAATTCCCGCAATTGGCTGTCAGCTGGTAGTTGCACTGCGGGCAGAAGTGGAAATCGCTCTGCACATGCGTGCCGCAGGCAGGGCATCGAGTAACCTGTGGCTGGCGCAGCAGAAAGTAAAGCACCGCCCCAATCCCGCCCGGCATTACAAAGCAAATCAGCATCCAGAACCGGGTACTCATCCCCCGCCGGGGCGAGTCCTTGCTGATATAGCCCACCATCAGGAAGTAAAGCGCCGCCACTATGCCCCAGGAAAGGTTGAAGTAGATGCGGAAACCGAGCGGCGGCGGCGCGTGGTGCCGCTGTTCCGGCGCAACCATCCAAAAGTAGTACTCAACCAGCACAAACGCAACGCTGGCGACAATAATCGACCAGACTGGAATTATGCGTTCATCATCGTTCACGGAAATGGATTGTGGGTCGCGCATAGGCAATCCCCCCTGCGGAGGGCCTTTCTCAATATCAAGTTCAAATTAACCCTTATTTTGATTGACGGGGAAGGGAAGAAGGAAGTTGCTTTTGCCGAGGTGGCTGTTGAATTTTGGTCGATTTTGTCTAATTCAATGCTTCTTGCGCGCCCAGCCAGCCACCAGCGCGGCCGCCAGCAGCGCCGCGCACAGGATGCACACCCACAGGCTGAACTGCGTGGGAATATCGCTGAAAAACTCGCCGTCGATCAGGTCGTCGGCAACCCGCCAGAGAAAAGGACCAAGTACGAGAATCAATAGCAGAATGGCCGCCATCGCCAGGGCCAGGCCCCGCTTGCGACCTGCCTTCTGGTCCTGCATCACGCCGAACGAGGCCATCACTACGCGGCGAGTGCGGTAGGCCACAGCGCGCTCGCGCCCAGCCTGATTTCCAGACAACGCCGCGAGCAGCTCGCCGTGGCTGTCCGCGTCTGGGCCCGCAGTTCTGGTCGCGTCTTGAGCCAGCTCGACTGTCTTCACACGGCCTCCTCGAGGCGCGGATGCATGCGATCGAGCTTGGGCTTCATCATTGCCATTCCACGGTAAAGTCTTGATTTGACAGTAGAAAGTGGTGCCCGCGTAACTTTGGCAATCTCTTCCAGTGACAATTCTTCGTGGAACCGGAGCACCAGCACTTCGCGATGCAGCGTATCCAACTCCAGCAGCGCACTCGCGATGCGTTCCCGGTCTTCCAGGTTTGCAAAATGGTCGAATGGAGTCGGTTCGCCGTCCGTGATCTCGAATGCCATGGGCCGGTCGTCGTCCCCCCCGCCCTCGAAAAGCTCGTCCAGGCTGCTCATCGTCCGTTTTCGACGTTGGTCGATCAGCAGGTTGCGCGCAATGGTAAACAGCCAGGTCTCAAACCGCGCCTGGCCGTTGAACTGTGCCCCACGCACAAGGACCCGCATCCAAACCTCCTGGAAAAGGTCTTCAGCCTGCTCGCGATTTCCACTTAAATAAAGCAGGTAGCGCAGTAACCGGTGCTGGTAGCGGACGATCAACTCGTCCAGCAGCCCGGCATCCTGACGTTTGAGCCCCGCGGATACTGCCAGACTCTCCTGGCGAACCTGTTCATCTGCCGTCGCAACGGCGCGCGGTACGAATAATGCGGATAATGACGATATGGATTGACTGCTCATCTCATTCAATTAGACGACAAACTCCGCCCTTGGGCCAACAAAATGCGCGCCGGACGCTAAAAAGCTACTCATTTTCCGGTCACCACGCCCTTTCCAGAGCATTTTCGGAATACACGTAGACTTTTTAAGCGCATTGAAAGGTGGCTTTTTCTTGAGGAAAAAGCCACTTAGCATAGTGCCTTCGGTCTTCACCAATCCCGAAAATGCTATAGCCGGCAATCCGAAACCATCCCACGGCCAGGTGAATCCCACCCTCATCCAACGGCTTCGATCTTCTACACTATCCCTCATGGAAGTCTTATATGGCGTGCATCCAGTCGAAGAAGCGCTCAAGGCCGGACGCCGCCGTTTTGACCATGTGCTGGTCGCTCGCGAACGCGACGATCCCCGCATGGACCGTCTCATCGCCCAGTGCCGCGACGCCGGCGTCCGCGTCCGCCAGGAATCCCGTGAGCAGCTGACCCTCGTTGCCCAATCCCCCGCCCATCAAGGCATCGTCGCTCTGGTCCGTCCTCAGGAATCCCTCTCGATCGAAGATCTCTTCGAACCCGATCAGGCTGCGAAGCCAGGCACAGCCCGCCTGCTCCTTGCTATAGACGGCGTCGAAGACCCGCAAAACCTGGGCGCACTTCTTCGCGTGGCCGATGGAGCCGGAGTAGACGGAGTAATCCTCACCGAGCGTCGTTCTGCCCCGCTTAGCCCGGTGGCCGTCAAAGCCAGCGCCGGCGCGGCCGAGCATCTCCGAATCGCTCGAGTCGTCAACCTCGTCCGCGCCCTCGAAGAGCTAAAGCGCAAGAATCTCTGGATAATAGGCCTCGATGAGCGAGGCACCTCCGAATACGACCAATTCGACTTTACCGGCGACTGTGTTCTCGTCCTCGGCCGCGAGGGTGCAGGTCTTCACGACCTTGTCCGGCGCACCTGCGACCACCTGCTCCGTATTCCCATGGCCGGCGGCGTCAGCTCTCTCAACGTCTCGGCCGCCGGTGCAGTGGTGCTTTACGAAGCCTTCCGACAGCGCCGCAACGCAGGAAACTCAGCTATCCCCGCCGCCGCGGCCACGTCCAAACCACGCAAACAGAAAGGCTTGGGTTCATGAAGTTTTCCCTTGCGCGGACCGTCTTTTTGTCCGTGACAGCCGCCGCCCTCGCGGTCGTGCCCAGCTCTGCACAGAGCCACAATCTTCCTTCGCCACCGCCCCAAACAGCGCCCCAGCCCGACCAGCAAACCCAGCAGCCGGCGGGCAAAGTCATCTTCTCCCGCTCCACAGACGAATCCGGCGAGAGCACGATTCAAGTCGGCCCAGCCGCGCCTCAAATGGTCAGCGCCCCCACCGCCAACGACTCCGAGCGACAGGCAGTCACCTTCATCGCGTTCGACATGGATGTTCATCTCCACACCGCCGAGAAGCAGATCGGCGTCCGCGCACTCATCACTGTCCGCAACGACAGCAAAGCCCCGCTCACTCACATCCCGCTGCAAATCTCCTCCTCGCTCAACTGGGAGCGCGTCCGCGTCTCCGGCCATGATGTCGTGTTTTCCGTGGCCACGCTCAACTCTGATGCTGACCACACCGGCCAGTTGCACGAAGCCGCAGTCCAGCTCGCCACTCCGCTCACCCCTGGGGAGAACCTGCAGCTCGACGTCACCTACTCCGGCGCCATCGCTCAATCCGCACAACGGCTGCTGGTCATCGGAACCCCCAATGACGTGGCCCTCCGCTCGGATTGGGATGGAATCAGCGTCCCCTTCACTGGGTTGCGCGGCTTCGGCAACGTGGTCTGGTATCCCGTCTCCAGCGTCCCCGTGATCCTCGGCGACGGCGCTCGCCTTTTCGATGAAATTGGCGAGCACAAACTGCACATGGCCGGCGCGCAATTCCGCCTGCGCCTTACTGTCGAGTTTCCCCATAACCAGGCGCCAACCGTAGCTCTCATCAACGGCCATCTCGCACCGTTGGCGGTCACCAACGTCGACACCGTTGGACAGGAGGTCGCAGGCGTGGCAACCGCCGCCCTCGAGAGCTCAACCCTCGGCTATGAAGCGCCAAGCCTTTTTGTCGCCACGCGAACGTCCCACGCCGCGGCAAACAGCACCCTCTGGACTCTTCCCATCGATGAGCCTGCTGTGGAGTCATGGACCGCTGCGGCCGCCATGGTCACGCCATTCTTGCAGGGTTGGCTCGGCCCGCGCCCCCGTTCTCAACTCGTCGTCCTCGACCTGCCTGATCCCGAAGACACCCCCTTCGAAACCGGAGCCCTGCTCGTCACTTCCATCCGCGAGGCCCCGCCCGAGCAGTTGCAAAATTTCCTCTCTCATGCCCTCACCCATGCGTGGATGCAATCTCCGCGCGCGTGGCTTTCAGAGGGCCTCGCTCACTTCATGGGCACTCTCTGGGTCGAAAAACAGCGCGGCCGCACTCATGCTCTCGAGGAGCTTGAAGCCTCGCGCGCCGCGCTGGCACTGGCCGAGCCCTCCAGTCCTGGAGTCAGTCCAGGTCAGCCCCTCGCCCTTGCCATTTCACCCATTTACTACCGGACCAAGGCCACCTATGCCTTTTGGATGCTCCGTGACTTAGCCGGCGATGGTGCCCTCTCCGCCGCTCTCCGCGCCTACGATCCCGCCGCCGACAACAGCAAAGGCTACCTCCGCGACCAGGGCCCCGGCACCTTTGAAAAGCTTCTCGAACAAACCAGCACCCGCCGCAACCTCTCCTGGTTCTTCGCCGACTGGGTCGATGCCGATAATGGACTGCCTGACCTCACAATAGACAATGTTTTTCCAGGTCGCGCCCAGGCCGGGAACTGGCTGGTCGCCGTCAGCATCTCCAACGCCGGCTACGCCTCAGCGGAGGTCCCGGTCACTGTCCGGTCCGACACCAACTCCGTCACTCAGAGGGTTGTCGTTCCTGCCCACGGGAAAGTCGTGCTGCGACTCCTCGTTCTCGGCCAGCCCATCGAGGCCCAGGTCAACGACGGCACCGTCCCGGAAACCCAGGCCAGCGTCCACATCACTCACCTCGACAGTTTAGGCGATGATGCGTCACCTTCCGATCAGCTAATCAAACCGCCGCAATGAAACTGGACCAGGTTCCGGAGGCAGAGTGCCACTAACCGTTCAGGAACAATTCGGACAGATCGATATTTACGTCTTCGATCAAATCCTGCGCGGCAACATCGCCGCCCCCATGCGAGTGCTCGACGCCGGTTGCGGCTACGGACGAAACCTCGTCCATCTGCTTCGCGAGGGCTGCGAAGTATTCGCGCTCGATGCCGACTCCGAGGCGATCGACCATGTGCGCCGCCTCTCTGCTTCGCTCAAAACCGGATTGCCGGCGGAGAACTTCCAGGTCGGGCAGATCGATAAGATGCCGTTTCCAGATGGGCTTGCGGACGTGGTCCTCTGCAACTCGGTGCTTCACTTCGCGCGCGATGCCAGTCATTTCCACGCCCAGTTGTCTGAGCTATGGCGCGTGCTGCGTCCCGGTGGAATGCTCTTCAGCCGCTTGGGTTCGAGAATCGGAATGGATTTCGAGCCGATCCGCGCCAACATCTTTCGAGTTGGCGATGGTTCCGAGTGGTTTCTGGTAGACGAGGACATGCTCCTCGACCTGACAGAGGAGTTGAATGCGGTGCTAGTCGACCCACTCAAAACAACGATCGTGCAGGACTATCGCTGCATGACCACCTGGGTCTTGAGAAAACGGAAAGGCTAAAGCTGGCCGCACAAGCCGGGCTTTCAAGGGGCACAACGTATGCCAGTACGGCAGTAACCCCTCCGCAACCCAAGCATTATGAATGATTTACGAAGAGCTTTTCAGGCCCGCTCAAACTGCACAGTAATTTTGAAACTGTGAAGCTGTTACCTTCCCCTCCGGCTAGCGGGAGTTTACTGC